>DASTZX010000330.1:0-2611 GCA_035764045.1 Xanthobacteraceae bacterium
ACCGCCGCCTCGAAATCGGGGGCGAACCACGCGGTATCGATTCCGTTGACGCGGATCAGCACCTCACGATGGCCGAAACCGCCGGCCCGGACCGCCTGCATGACATGAGCGCGCGCGGCTTCCTTGGCGTCGGGCGCGACCGCGTCCTCGAGGTCGATGACGACGCCGTCGACCGGCAGCGTCTTCGCCTTCTCGATCGCGCGGGCATTCGACCCCGGCATGTAGAGCACGCTGCGGCGTGGACGGACGGCCATCGATCAGCCCCTCGATCGGATATTTTTCCACCCTAGCGCCGCGAGCCCGAAGTTCGCACGATTTCTCGGCGAGTCCGGTTGCGCAACTTCGGGTCAATGCGGCACTAGCATTATAGAGCTGCTTGTGTCCTTTCGATTCCGAAGTTCGCTCAAAGCTTGCTGCGGATGCTGCGAACTTCGGAATCGGGACACTAGCGGCGGAGCGATTGTTGTGCCAACCCTTTGGCGCCGCGGATCCTGTCCGGCGCCATGTCGGGCCAATGTCGTCATGCGAGGTGTCGTGCCCTTTCCTGAGCTTCTGATCGACGGTTATCGTTCGTTCCGGTCCGGCCGCCTGCCGCGCGAGCAGGATCGCTACCGCGAGCTCGCCGAAAGCGGGCAGAAGCCGGACGTGATGGTCATCGGCTGCTGCGACTCGCGCTGCTCGCCGGAGGTCATCTTCGACGCGCGACCCGGTGAGCTGTTCGTGGTGCGCAACGTCGGGAACATCGTCCCACCCTATGCGCCGGACACGCGCGCGCACGGCGTCTCGGCGGCGCTGGAGTTCGCGGTGGCGGCGCTGAAAGTGTCGCACATCGTGGTGCTCGGTCACGCGCACTGTGGCGGCGTGAAGGCCTTTGCGGAGGATGCGGAGCCGCTCTCGCCAAGCGACTTCATCGGCAACTGGATGCAGCTGATGGCGCCGGCTATGGAGAAGGTCGGCCCACGCGGCACGCTGGCGCCGATCGAGTGGCTGGCGCGGCTCGAACAGGCCAATGTGGTCAACAGCCTCGAGAACCTGAAGACCTTTCCGCGGCTGCGCAAGCTCATCGAGGACGGCAACGTCGCGATCCACGGTGCCTATTTCGGCGTCGCGACCGGCGAGCTTCTGGTGCGCGACGAGGCGAGCGGCGCCTTCGTGCCGGTCACAGCCGCTGGCGCCGCGGGCCGTCTCGTCCGGTGAGGGCGGCGGAGCCGTGGCTCGCCGGGGTCGACGGCTGTCGCACGGGCTGGATCGCGGCGTTCGTGCGGCCGGCGGGCGAGGAGATTCGCATCCGCACGGCTGCCCGCTTCCTCGACGTGCTGACGGCGCCGGAGGCGCCCGCGATCGTGGCGGTCGATATCCCGATCGGGTTGCCGGACCGCATCGGCCCGGAGGGACGCGGGCCCGAGCGGGCAATCCGCCCGCTTCTCGGCGCGCGCCAGTCTTCCGTCTTCTCGGTTCCGCCGCGCGCCGCCATCGTGGCCGAAGATTTCGCTGCGGCCTGCGCGGCCGCGCTCGCCGCTTCCGAGCCGCCGCGCAAGGTGTCGAAGCAACTGTTCATGATCGCGCCAAAAATCCGCGAGGTGGACTTGGTTCTGCGCGCCGAGCCGGCGCCCGCGGCGCGGGTGCACGAGGTGCATCCGGAGCTCGCCTTCTGGCGCCTCAATGGCGAGCGTGCACTTGGCGAGCCCAAGAAGGTGAAGGGCGTCTGCCATGCACCCGGGCTCGCACTGCGCCGGGATCTGCTGGTGGCGGCCGGGATTCCGGCGTCGGTGGTGGTGTCGACCCCACCAAAGGGAGCCGGCGCGGACGATCTTCTCGATGCGCTCGCCTGCGCTGCGCTCGCGCGGCGGCTGCATGCCGGACGGGCGCAGCCGTTTCCCGATCCGCCGGGCCGTGACGCCTTCGGCCTGCCGATCGCGATCTGGGCGTGATCGAAGCTGTCGTTGCGAGGCGGGCGAAGGAGGATGTCTGTGCGAAGCGCGCCACTGCCGGCCGATGCAAAACTCTCCCCTGTGCAGGCGACTTGGGCGGGGTTTCATTGCGACCGACGGCGTATATGATCGCGCCTCCTTGCGTTGGGAGGCCTCATGGCTCAGGTGACAGAAGACGTGCTCCGGCAGCAGCT
Organism: Xanthobacteraceae bacterium; assembly: GCA_035764045.1. Classification (GTDB taxonomy): domain Bacteria; phylum Pseudomonadota; class Alphaproteobacteria; order Rhizobiales; family Xanthobacteraceae; genus JAVDCA01. The sequence goes on from DASTZX010000330.1 coordinate 2,126, forward strand.
TGCCGAGTGCCATCGCATGATGGTGATGGCCGAATTGCTCGACTACAGCGGCCATGTGAGCGCCCGCGTTCCGGGCAGCAACCGGGTCCTGATTCTACCGCGGGACGCGAGCCGCGCGTCCGTGACGGCGGAAGAAATCCTGGTCGTCGATCTCGACGGCAAGCTTATCGACGGCAAGGGGCCTGCCCCGACCGAGACCGCCATCCATCTCGGGGTCTACCGCGTGCGGGAGGACGTGAGCGCCATCGGACACGGCCATCCACCGATGTCCACGCTCTTCACCATGGTGAACCGGCCGATGATCGCGATGCGCAATTTCGGCTTCCGCTTCATCGGGACGCCGGTCCATCCCGACCCGACGCATATACGCACGCTGGAGCAGGGGGCGGCGGTCGCCAAGACGCTAGGCAGCGGCAAGTACTGCCTGCTGCGCGGACATGGCAGCGTCATCGCGGTGGACAGCGTTCCCGAAGTATTCCTCGACAG
>DASTZX010000331.1:0-3720 GCA_035764045.1 Xanthobacteraceae bacterium
GCGGCTCACCGAGCAGGAGCTTCTCAAATTCGAGGCGCTCGGCAATGTCACGCTGCTGCACATGGCCGACCTGCACGGCCAGCTCACGCCGGTCTACTACCGCGAGCCGTCGGTCAATGTCGGCGTCGGCGACGCGAAAGGGCAGCCGCCGCACATCACCGGCCGCGACTTCCTGCGCATCTTCCACATCCCGCCGCGCTCCGCCGATGCCTACGCGCTCACCTCCGAGGATTTCTCGGCGCTGGCCAAGGCCTATGGCCGAATCGGCGGGCTCGATCGCGCCGCGACCGTGGTCAAGGCGGTGCGCGCCGAGCGCGGACAGGACCGCGTGCTCCTGCTCGACGGCGGCGACACCTGGCAGGGCTCGCTCGGCGCGCTGCGCACGAACGCGCAGGACATGGTGGACTGCATGCGGCTCCTCAAGCCCGACGCCATGACGGGCCACTGGGAGTTCACCTATGGCGAGAAGCGGGTGAAGGAGCTGGTCGCATCCTTAGGTTTTCCATTCCTCGCCCTCAATGTGCGGGCAGGCGACTTCCAGGACCGCGTGTTTCCCGACTTCAAGATGTTCGACAAGGCCGGCACGCGCATCGCCGTGCTCGGCCAGGCCTTCCCCTATACGGCGGTCGCCAATCCGCGCTGGCTGGTGCCGCACTGGAGCTTCGGCATCCGCGAGGATGACGTGCGCGCGACGGTCGCCAAGGCGCGCAAGGCCGGCGCGCAGCTCGTCGTGCTGCTCTCGCACAACGGCTTCGACGTCGACCGCAAGCTCGCGGGCCGCGTCGAGGACATCGACGTGATCCTGACCGCGCACACCCACGACGCGCTGCCGCAGGTGGTGCAGGTCGGCAAGACGCTGCTGATCGCCTCCGGCAGCCACGGCAAGTTCATCTCGCGCCTCGATCTCGACGTGCAGGGCGTGCGGGTGAAGGCGTTTCGCCACCGGCTGATCCCGCTGTTCGCCGACGCGATCAGCCCCGAGCCCGAGATGGCCGCCGCGATCGCCAAGGCGCGGGCGCCGTTCGCCGACGAGCTCGCGCGCGTGGTCGGCATGACCGACACGCTGCTCTACCGCCGTGGCAACCTCAACGGCACCTTCGACGACCTGATCTGCGCCGCCCTCATGGAGGGGCGCGACGCCGAGATCGCGCTCTCGCCCGGCTTCCGCTTCGGCACCAGCGTGCTGCCCGCGACGCCGATCACGGTCGAGGACATCCACAACGCCACCGCGATCACCTATCCGCAGGTCTACCGCACCACGATGACCGGCGCGCGGCTCAAGGAGATCCTCGAGGACGTGGCCGACAACCTGTTCAACCCCGATCCGTACTACCAGCAGGGCGGCGACATGGTCCGCTGCGGCGGGATCGGCTACACGCTCGACGTCGGCAAGCCGATGGGGAGCCGCATCGGCGCGCTCACCCATTTGAACAGCGGCCAGCCGATCGAGGCGGAGCGCGACTACACCGTCGCCGGCTGGGCGAGCGTCAACGAGGGCACGCAGGGGCCGCCGGTGTGGGAGCTCGTCGAGCGCTACGTGGCGGACAAGAAGACGGTGCGCATTCCGCAGAACCGGGCAGTCAAACTCACGGGCGTGTAGCCCGGATTGAAGGGTTGTAGCCCGCATTGAGCGGAGCGAAATGCGGGGACGGCCGTCCCGGATTTCACTCCGCTCAATCCGGGCTACGATTCCTCAACCGGCCCACGGGTCCCTTGCCAACCGTCGCCCGCCCGTTACATTGCCGGCCTTCCCACCGACCCCAGGACCACAATGGCCAACCTGTCCCTTTCGGTCGCCGTCGGCGACTACGACCGCAACCGCCCGCTGATCAACGGCGCGGTCAAGATCGACGGCGTCGATCCGGTGTTCATGACCTTGCCGCCGGAGGAGATCTTCTTCCGCGCGTTCCGCACCCAGGATTTCGACATCTGCGAGATGTCGCTGTCGAGCTTCACGCTGCGCACCGCGCTCGGCGACTGCCCCTATGTGGGCGTGCCCGCCTTCGTGTCGCGCATGTTCCGCCACACCTCGATCTGGGTGCGCACCGACCGCATCAAGGAGCCGAAGGATTTGAAGGGCAAAAAGGTCGGCCTGCCCGAATGGCAGCTCACCGCCAATGTGTGGGCGCGCGCCATCCTCGAGGACGATCATGGCGTGAAGCCCGCCGACATTCGCTGGATCCGCGGCGGCATCGAGCATCCGGGCCGGCCGGAGAAGATCACCGTGAAGCTGCCGCCCGGCGTGAGCCTGGAGAACGCGCCCGCGGGCGCGACCATCTCGCAGATGCTGATCGACGGCGAGATCGACGGCTTCATGGCGCCGCGTCCGCCGTCCTTCATGACGCCGGAGACCAAGAACGTCGGCTGGCTGTTTCGCGATCCGACCGCGGCGGCGAAGGACTGGTTCAAGCGCACCGGCATCTTCCCGATCATGCATCTGATCGGCATCCGCCGCACGCTGGTGGAGAAGCATCCGTACCTGCCGGCGGCGGTGTTCAAGGCGTTCGAGCAGTCGAAGGCGGCGGCGCTCGCGCTCCTCTCCGACACCTCCGCCACCAAGGTGACGCTGCCCTTCGTCGAGGAGCGGCTCAAGGAGGCGCGCGACCTCATGGGCGATGACTTCTGGGCCTACGGGCTCGAGCCGAACCGCAAGACGCTCGAGGTTTTCCTGCGCCATCACCATTCGCAGGGCCTCTCGCCGCGCCTGGTCAAGCCGGAGGAGCTGTTTCATCCCTCGACGCATGAGAGTTTCAAGCTGTGAGGGGTCGTTCGTCGCCGCAATCCTTCGTAGCCCGCATTGAGCGCAGCGAAATGCGGGGAGGGCCGTCCCGGATTTCGCTTCGCTCAATCCAGGCTACGGGCCCAATACGGGTCACCCGGATGGCTCGCCAAATTTTCCGGCATCCATACTGAAATCGCCTGCCCAGTCTTCCGGCAACACGCCCCGCCGCACGTAATGATGAAACGACGAATAAGGCCAATCGCGCACTCTTTCGACGAGGCGATGTTTGATCGGATTGAAGTGAATGTAATCGAGGTGGCGTTCGAAGTCCTTATCGTCGCGGATCGTGTGCTCCCAGTAGCGGCGCTGCCACACTGCGTCACGTGGAGCCCGCGAGACCTGCACGCGTGACTTCAACACGCCATCGGTGAAGCGCCGTTTGATCAGACGCCATCGGTTTGGATAATCGGCGTCGCCCTCGGGCAGGGTCATGACCACGTGCAGATGCTCGGGCAGAACGACGATCGCGTCGATCGCGAAAGGTTGCGAGCTTCGCGTCCGTCGGACCGCATGGCGCAACTCTGCAATGTGCTCCGTCAGCACCCGCGACGTCCGGTCGGCGAGCGTCACGGTGAAGAAATATGTTCCGCCAGGAACGAAATTGCGACGGTATCGGATCATCGGAGGCCTTTCCCCGTTGCGACTCAAGGTGTAGCCCGGATTGAACGTAGCGAAATCCGGGACGGGCTTTCCCGCATTTCGCTGCGCTCAATGCGGGCTACGGTCTTCCCTACAACCTGCGTACCGTATTCAGTCCGCCCAGGCGCCCCACGAGCGCGTTGGCGCCGATGGCGAGGACGAACAGCACGATCAGCATGGCGTACATGCGCGGCATGTCGAACAGGCTGTAGGCCTGGATGATGAGGAAGCCGATGCCGCTGTTGGAGAGCTTGGTCTCGGCCAAGAGCGTGCCGATGATGGCGACGCCGAGGCCCAGG
>DASTZX010000332.1:0-2612 GCA_035764045.1 Xanthobacteraceae bacterium
TGGGACCGATCACGCCGCGAGAATCTGGCGGAGAGGATGGGATTCGAACCCATGATACGCCTTGAGAGCGTATAACGGTTTAGCAAACCGCCGCCTTCAGCCACTCGGCCACCTCTCCGGATCGAAATTGCTTATCGATCAATGCATTCCGCGTCAACCGCCGCCGCCGTCGCCGAGCACTGACGACTGGCTGACACCCGCCTGCCGCCCGCCCCTCAAGTCGCCTCTGAGGGCGTGAGCGCGAAGGCTTGCGGCCGTGCTCCGGCCTGCGCGAGCTCCCACATCCGGATGTAGGCAGCCTCCAGATGACGCGCAAAACGTTTGGTGTCGAACAACGCCAGCCTGTCGCGGTTGCGCGCGAGCGTCTGCCTGATTCCCGAAAGCGCGTCGCGATCGCGGGCGAGTCGCAGCGCAAGCGCCTCGTAATCTTGCGGCGAATGCGTCACGAGCTCCGGCAGCCCGACGGCGCCGAGCAGGCTGCCGGCCACGCGGCTCGCGAAGGTCGCGCCCGAACACGTCAGCACCGGCACTCCGGCCCATAGGGCGTCCGCTGCTGTGGCGTGCGCGTTGAAGTGGAACGTATCGATGAACAGGTCTGCAAGGCGCATGCGCGCCAGGTGATCTTCGTTCAACGCCGTCTTGGGCGCGAAGATCAGCCGCTCGGCCGCGACCCCGCGCGCCTCCGCCTCCCGTCGCAGGTTTCCGGCGGCATTGGCGTTCGGATTCGAGAGCCACAGCACGCTGCCCTCGACCTGCCTGAGCAATCGCATCCAGACATCGAACGCATCAGGCGTGATCTTGAAGGCATTGTTGAAACAGCAGAACACGAAGCCTGTTTCGGGCAGGCCCGCCTCGGGGCGCGAGGGCACACGTTCCGCGAGCTTGCGCGCGCCGTCGTTGACCATGAAGGTGTGCGGCATCTGCACGACCTTCTCGGCATAATGACGATGGTCCTCATCGCGGACGACGAACCGGTCGGCGATGATGTAGTCCCAATGATCGCTCCCGAGGGTTCCGGCATAACCGAGATAATTGACCTGAACCGGCGCGGGTCGGCGCGCAAAGACGGCGGGACGCCCGCCGCTGGTGAAGCCGTTGAGATCGACCGCGATATCGATCTCATGCTCGCGCAGCAATCGGGCGATGTCCTCGTCGCTCATCGCCTGCACCTCGATGAAGCGATCGAACGACTTCTTGAGGCGTCCGCGGACGGGACTCGCGTCGTCGCGCCCGAACGAGATGCCGACGACCTCGAAACGCGAGCGCTCGTGCTGCTCGAACAACCCCGCCGTCAGGAGAGCGACCGGATGGTCGCGAAAGTCGGCCGAGAGATAAGCGAGTCGGATGCGCTCATGCGCGTAGCGCTCTCCGCGCCATAGGGGCTCGGACGGCGGACAGTTCTGCGCCACATGGCTTCGCGCCGATCGCAACTGCTCCGCAGCCGACAGCCGCGCCAGCAAGTGAAACGCGGGCAGTGGCCCGGTCGCCTTCTCGATCGCCGCTTTGATGCGCTCGCTTTCGGTCGCGAAATCCGTCCAGTCGCAAAGCATGATCTTGGCATGGCAGCGCGCGAAGTAGGCTTCCGAAAAGGCCGGATTGAGTGCGACCGCCCGCCCATAGCTTGCGCGGGCCTCCTCGTGCCGCCCCAGCCGCATGAGCACATTGCCGCGATTGTAGTGCGCCTCCAGGAGACCCGGCTGCAGGGCCAGGCACTGGTCGTAGCACGCGAGCGCTTCGGCATGGCGGCCGAGCATGCCGAGGACATTGCCCCGGTTCATCAGCGCGTCGACGAATGCGGGCGCGAGAGCAAGGCAGCGATCGTAGCCGGCCAGCGCGTCTTCGAGCCGGCCCAGATCCTTCAGGAGCTTGGCCCGGTTGAAATGAGCTTCCACGAACATCGGCTCGGCCGCAATCGCTCCGTCGAACGCCGCCACGGCACCCTCGGGGTCCTTCAGCGCAATTCGGGCGTTGCCGCGATTGGCCCACGCGAGCGCAATCTTCGGATTGAGCGCGAGCAGCCTGGCGAGAAGCTCATCCGCCTCGTGGAACCGCTGGTTCTGCATTTCGGCGACGGCCAGGATGTAGAGAGCGTCCTGGTTGCCGCGATCCGCCTTCAGAAGCGATTTGCAGATCCGAGCGGCCTCGGCAATGCGGCCATTGCGCAGTTGTGCGATCGCATCGTCGAGTCTTGCTGGGCTCATCGGTGCGACCTCGACGTCTCTCGAGAGACTTCGGCGGGAACGGTGGAGGCCAAAGCTTGAGGCCAGCGTTAAGGATGCGGTGATTTCGCTCGGCGCCCCTGCCCCCCGCAGCGGCCGAGAACGATACTAGCCCTCTGTCGCGCCGCGTGCCAGTCGTAGCGGCGCAACCAAGAGCGCGGGTCGGAATCAGTCGACGCGTTGCGCTGCGACGCGCGCGCGGCCAGCGGCGCGAATAGAGGCACAGCGATGGGGCGCGAACGTCCGCCCGAACCCGAGCTCGCCTCGAAGGCAGCTCAGTGCCTGAGCCAATCGCGGGCAGCGCGCTGCGCCACCGCGATCTCGTGCTCCGACATCTGCTCGGCGATTTCCCGGCGCAGGCGGATCGCATCCTTGTTGCCGCGCATGGCGGCC
>DASTZX010000333.1:0-25498 GCA_035764045.1 Xanthobacteraceae bacterium
CCGACCTGGGCGATCTCCTCGTTCGAGGTGACCTTCTTCGAGTTCTTCTTGAGGTCCTCGACCACCGCCTCGACCGCGAGGTCGATGCCGCGCTTGAGGTCCATCGGGTTCATGCCGGCCGCGACGGCCTTGGCGCCTTCCTTGACGATCGACGCCGCGAGCACGGTCGCCGTGGTGGTGCCGTCACCCGCGAAGTCGGACGACTTCGAGGCAACCTCGCGCACCATCTGGGCGCCCATGTTCTCGAACTTGTCCTCGAGCTCGATCTCCTTCGCGACGGTCACGCCGTCCTTGGTGATGCGGGGAGCGCCGAAGCTCTTGTCGAGCACGACGTTGCGGCCCTTGGGGCCGAGCGTCACGCGCACCGCATTGGAGAGTATATCCACGCCGCGCAGCATCTTGTCGCGCGCATCGGTGGAGAATTTGACGTCCTTCGCTGCCATTTCGCTTTACTCCGTATGGCTCTGTGTTTTTCGGAAATGGCCGTCAGGCGGCCTTCTTGCGCGCGACCTCATCGGCGAGCACGCCCATGATGTCGCTCTCTTTCATGATGAGGTATTCGACACCGTCGATCTTGACCTCGGTGCCGGACCACTTGCCGAACAGCACGCGGTCGCCGACCTTGACGTCGAGCGGGATGAGCTTGCCGGCCTCGTCGCGCCCGCCGGGGCCGACCGAGATGACCTCGCCCTGCGAGGGTTTTTCCTTCGCGCTGTCGGGAATAATGATGCCGCCAGCAGTCTTCTCCTCAGCGTCGATGCGCTTGACGACGACACGGTCGTGAAGCGGACGGAACTTCATGCTGTCCTCCTAAGTGCTTGTAAGGATGTTGAATTCTCAGAAGCAGCAGCCCGGCAGACCCCTCCGCCAAGCTACTTGCACGCCACATAGTGGCGGGCGCGAAAGCCACAAGAGGGCTCGGCGGATTTTTTAGCACTCACTGGGACGGAGTGCCAACAAAAATTTTGTGCGCGCGCTCGGGCGCGGGTTCCAGCTCTCACAAGGTTTTTATTCCTGGAACGGGTCAGTCTCCCTGCCGTTGCTCTCGTGCGGTTCCAATGGTGGACCCGCGAGCGTGAATGAAGCGGTGCGATCGCAGGCGATTTGGTAGCAGTCCGCGGGGTCTGCTGCTAAAGCCTTGATTATAAACAACTTTATTCACGCCTTGGGCTTGCAATGAGGACACCCGGCGATCGAGGATCGATGGCAGCCGGCGAATCAGGAGGGCAGAATGACCTCGCAGGACTTCATCAAGCAGGTCGGCGGCTACGGCCTGACCACGGCCCACATTCTCTACCGCCTGCCGGACCACCCCCGGTTCCTGCAGACCTATGTCTGGCAGGACTACGATCTGTGGCCGAAATTTCCCGTGCTGCAGCGCTTCCTCGACTTCTGGACCAACTCCCTCGAGGGGCCGCTCCACTCGGTCACCGTCGCGCATTCCCGGCTGATCAAGCCCGCAGAGCTACGTGCGGTCGACGGGGTGTTCCGCCTGCATTGAGACGAAGGCGCGCGCGTCGAGACGCTCGGTTGAGCGGCTGCTCCGGTTTGTCTAGTCTTCGAGCCGATCAACGGAGGATCGCCGATGAGCCGCCGCGTCATCCGACTGCAGAGCGACAGCAATGCCCATGACCGCCCATGGCGGGTCGCCGTCGAGCAGGGCTTCTTCGCCGACGAGGGCCTGACCGTCGAATACCACGAGGACAATCCCAAGGGCGTCGCCGGGCGAGTGGAGAATTTCTCCGAGCGCTGGAAGGAGTCGCAGCTCCGCGAGGGCGCGATCGAGGTCTACCCGGTCTGCGAATGGGGCGCGATCGAGCGCGTGCAGACGCTCGGCAAGGGCAAGATCATCGGGCTCGATACCACGGTGCGCACCGGAGCCATCATGGTGCGCAAGGAGTCCGAGATCCGGACATTGCAGGACCTGCGCAACGTGCCGATCGCGGTCACCTGGCACGCCGGGACATTCTACGCCGCCATCGAGGCGCTCGAGGCCGCGGGGGTGCCGTTTTCCGACATCAAGCTCGTGCACGCCAATGACCGGCTCGACGCGCTTCTGTCCGGCCGGACGCAGGCCGCGGCGCTGATGGAGCCGCTGGTGAGCCGCGCCGCCGAGGCCGGCGCCCGCACCATCGCCGACCTGCGCTGGCGCGGCGGCATCGTGGCGGGCGACGACGTCGACGACGAGACGGCCGGCAAGATCACGCGTGCGCTCAACCGCGCCGTGGCCTGGCTGGCCGAGAACGAGGACCGCTCCCGCGAGCAGCTCCTGCGCGATCTCAAGCCCGAGCTGCGGAAGGGCGGCCTGTTGCCCGAGCTCACCGGCGTGCAGAGCTACAAGGCGGATGAGTTTCAGGAGAAGGTCGACTGGATGATGCGCCGCGGATTCCTGGAGCAGGCGCCGAGCTATGCGGAGACGGTGCGCGGGAAGTAGCGATCTTGTACCGGTCGCTCCGATTGTCGCCAGGGGAGACGTCGCATGGCCAGGACCAGCACCAAAGCCAAGCCGCGCCGATCAGCCACGCGCCGCGCTACCGCGCGTCGCAAACCGCACGCCAAGCCGCGCAAGGCCGCACCGCGCAAGGCCACGGGACGCAAGGCCGCGGGACGCAAGACCGCGGGGCGCAAGCAGCGTTTCGTGGTGAGCCATCAGCGCGAGGAGGACTTTGCGGGCGGGCTGCGGCGCTACGCGAAATACCGCGATCTCGGCATCGCCGAGGCGACGAACGGCCTGGTGCGCGCGCACGTCATCCGCTTCGTTCCGCCCTGCGATCCCAAGGAGGTGTCGAAGCGTCATTTCCACGACGTGGATTTCCAGATGATCTACGTGCTCAGGGGCTGGATCAAGACCGAGCTCGCCGGGCAGGGTGCGATCACGATGCGCGCAGGCAGCGCCTGGATCCAGCCGCCGCGCATCGAGCACGTCGTGCTCGACTACTCCGACGATTGCGAGGTGCTCGAGGTCATCCTGCCGGCGGAGTTCGAGACGGTGGAGCTGGAAGGGTGAAGATCCGCTTCGACTTCGGCGTGCTCGCCCTCGAGGCCGAGCTCTTGGACACGCCGACCGCCAAGGCGGTCGCCGCGGCGCTGCCGATCACCGCGTCGGCGCTGACCTGGGGCCAGGAGGTCTATTTCGAGGTGCCGGTCGAGGTCGCGCGCGAGAACGACGCGCGCGCCGTGGTCACCCCGGGCGAGATCGCGTTCTGGCCCGACGGTCCGGCGATTGCGATCGGCTTCGGCCGCACGCCGATCTCCAAGGGCGACGAGACCCGGCTGGCGTCGCCCTGCAACATCTTCGCCCGCGCGCTCGGCGACGTGAAGTCGCTCGCTCCGGTGAAGGCGGGAACGAAGGTCAAGGTGACGTTCATGAAGTAGACCCGCCCTCATCCTGAGGAGCCCGCCGTAGCGCAGCGAAGGCGGGCCTCTCGAACGACGAGGGCGGCCGAGGCGGCGCCGCTTGCATCCTGGGCCCCTCCTTCCTTCGAAATGCTGCTCGTCGCTACGCGACGACCAGCTCCTCAGGATGAGGAGGACGAAAGGGGAGCGGCGCTCACTCCGGCTTGATGCCGGTCTCCTGGATGATGCGCCGGTACTTGTCGCTCTCGGCCCGCATGAAGGCTGCGAACCGATCGACAGTCATCGGAATGATGTCGGCCCCGGCCTCGGCCATCTTCGCCTTGATGTCGGGCAGCGCGAGCACCTCGTTGAGCGCGGTGTTGAGGGCGGCGACGATCTCGCCCGGCGTGCCGTGCGGCGCGAAGAAGCCGACCCAGAGCGAGAAGTCGAAATCCTTGATGCCGGCCGCCTCGGTCACGGTCGGCACGTCGGGGGCGCTCGCCGAGCGTTGCGGCGAGGAGACGGCCAGCATCTTCATCTGGCCGCTCTTGACGAAGGGCAGGGCGGCGGGCGTCCCCGGAAAATAGAAGTCGACATGGCTGCCGAGGAGATCGGCGAGCGCCGGGCCGGCGCCCTTGTAGGGGACATGGGTCATGTTGCCGTGGCTCGCCCGCTTGAGCACCTCGCCGGCGAAATGGCCGGGCGTGCCGGTGCCGGCGGAGGCGAACAGGAGTCCCTTCGCGGCGTGCGACGCCTCGATCAGCCCTTGCACCGTGGAATAGGGGGCATCCTTCGGGACCACGAGCGCGAGCGGCACCACGCCGCCGAGCGCGATCGGCGCCAGATCGCGTGCGGGATCGAAGGTGTTGCTGAGCCAGTGCGGGTTGATGGCGATCTCGGGCGTCTGCCCGGCGAGAATGGTGTAGCCGTCGGGGGCGGCCTTGGCGACCCCCTGCGCGGCGATCAGGCCGCTCGCGCCGGCGCGGTTCTCCACCACGACGGTGCGGCCGAATTTCTCCGCGAGCTTGTTGCCGACGAGGCGCGCGACGAAATCGCCGGTGCCGCCCGGCGCATAGCCGACCACGAGGGTGATGGTGCGGGACGGGAACGTCTGCGCGGCGGCGGGAGAGGCGAGCGCGACTGCGACGAGCACCGCGGCTGCAATGGTCTTGCGGATATTCATGGTCGTCGAGGTTCCTTCGCTCCGCGCCTCTTCTCCCTCTCCCCGCGTGCGGGGAGAGGGTCGGGGTGAGGGGCATCCAAGAAAACGTGAGTCAACAACTTGCGGCGACGCCCCCTCACCCGGAATTCCTCCTCGCTACGCTCGGAAATCCGACCTCTCTCCGCAAGCGGGGAGAGGTGAAGTGGCGCATCCTTGTTGTTCATCCTCGCCCCACGAAGGGCATCTGGTTTGCCATCACGGTCATGAACAGCACGTTGGTGTCGAGCGGCAGGCCCGCCATGTAGACGATCGCGCTGCCGACGTGGTCGGCCTCCATCCGCGCCTCGACCTTCATGCTGCCGTCGGGCTGCATCACGCCCTGGCCCTGGACCATTCGCTCGGTGAGCGGGGTCGCCGCATTGCCGATGTCGATCTGCGAGCAGCAGATGTCGAACGGGCGGCCGTCGAGCGCAGTCTGCTTGGTCAGTCCGGTGATCGCGTGCTTGGTGGCCGTATAGGCGGCCGCCTGCGGGCGCGGCGTGTGGGCCGAGATCGAGCCGTTGTTGATGATGCGGCCGCCGCGCGGGCTCTGGCTCTTCATGAGGCGGAAGGCCTCCTGGGTGCAGACGAACGGGCCGGTGAGATTGGTGTCGACGACCGCCTTCCATCGCTCGAGCGGCAGGTCCTCGATCGGCACCGCGGGCGCGCCGATGCCGGCATTGTTGAACAGGAGGTCGAGCCGGCCGAAGGTCTCCTTGGTCTTGGCGAACAGCGCCTTGATGGCGGCTGGGTCGGCGACGTCGGTCGGCACCACCAGGCTCTTGCCCCCGGCCTCCTTCGCGACCGCCTCCAGCATCTCCTTGCGCCGCCCGGCGAGCACCACGGCCCAGCCCGCCTTGCTCAGCGCCAGGGCCGCCGCCCGCCCGACGCCGGTGCCCGCGCCGGTGACGATCGCGATCTTCTGGCCGCTCATGGGGATGCTCCGCTGGTTCCTTCGGCAGATTTGTATCGCAATTCCCGGCTATGCCACAGACATTGCTTCCCGCGTCATTGCCCACGCGGGCGACGACGGCCGGCGGAGCGAAACGGCAAAAAATCAGCCGGCGAGCGAGCGCTCGTGGGGCGGGGCGGGGGGAAGATCGGTGCGCAGGGCCTGCTTGACGAGGCGCAGGCTGATCTCGGCCGCCGCCATCGGGCGGCCGAAACGGAAGCCCTGGAGCGTATGCACCCCGGCCGCGCGCAGGAACATCTGCTGCTCGGCCGTCTCGACGCCCTCCGCGGTCACCGTCATGTTGAGGCCGCGGCTCAGGCTCACGACTGCATGGACGATCGCCGCCGCATCGCCCGCGGTGTCGATCGAGTGCACGAAGCTGTGGTCGATCTTGAGCTTGTCGAACGGGAAGCGGCGGAGCGACAGCAGGCTCGAATAGCCGGTGCCGAAGTCGTCGAGCGCGAGCCGCACGCCGAGCATCTTGAGGTGCCGCATCGAGGTCTCGGCGCGCTCGACCGCGCCGATGAAGGTGCTTTCGGTGAGCTCGAGCTCGAGGCAGGCCGGGTCGCAGCCGGTGTTGCTCAGCACGCGTTCGACCACGTCGACGAAATCGGCGCGGCGGAACTGGAGCGGCGAGACGTTGACGGCGACCGTGATGCCGCCCCAATCCTTGGCGGCAAGGCAGGCCTCGCGCAGCACGTACTCGCCCAGCACGGTGATCAGGCTGCAGTTCTCGGCCAGCGGAATGAATACGCTGGGCGGGACCGGACCGCGGGTCGGATGCTCCCAGCGCGCCAGCGCCTCGACGCCGAGCATCTTCTCACCGTCCGCGTCGACGATCGGCTGGTAGGCGATCGAGAGCTGCCCGTCGTCGATCGCGGTGCGCAGATCCTTCTCCAGCTGCTTGCGGTCGAGCTGGTCGGCGTCCATCACGTTGTCGTAGATGCAGGCGCGGTTGCGGCCCTCGCTCTTGGCGCGATAAAGCGCCATGTCGGCGTAGCGCATCACGTCCGCCGCCGAGCCGACCTTGTCGTGGATCACCGCGATGCCGATGCTCACGCCGATCACGATGGTGTGGCCGTTGATGGTGTAGGGCGAGCACAGCGTGTTGATGATGCGCATCGCGATCGCGTGCGCGGTGTCGCGGTCGGTCGCGGTCGCAGTGAGGACCGCGAACTCGTCGCCGCCGAGCCGGGCCACCATGTCGGCGCTGCGCAGCGCCCGGGTGAGCCGCTCGGCCACGCTGCGCAAGAGGTCGTCGCCGGCCGGATGGCCGAGCGTGTCGTTGACCTCCTTGAAGTGGTCGAGGTCGAGATAGAAGGCGGCGGCCGGCGGGCTGCCGCGCCGGATCTGCTCGATCAGGCTCTCCATCCGCTCGCTGAAATAGGTGCGGTTGGGGAGCCCGCTCAGCGGATCGTGCAGGGCGAGGTGGCGCAGCCGGCGCTCGCCGGCCGCGATGGTGGTCGCGGTCCGGCGCATGTGGCGGATCACGAAGCCCGCCAGGACCATGAAGCCGGCGAGGGCGAACACGATGAAGGGAAGCACGCTCGCGACGATCTCCTTGCCGAGACGCTTGGGCGTCCAGGCCAGCGTCGCGATCGGATGGTCGGCTTCGCCTTCCAGCACGAAGGTGGATTCGCCGACGGCCGTTTCGGCCTCGGGGAGCACATGCAGATCGGTCACGTCGAGGCGCATCGCGATCTCGGACAGGACCGCCTGGTCGATGAACCTGATGCTGATCACCAGCGGCGCGGTGAGATCCTGCGCGGACGCGACCGGCGGCTCGGCCGGAGCGACGATGACCACCGCAACGAGGGCGGGCCGGCCGGCAAGCATCACAACGCGGGCGAGCCGCTTCGGCGTGGTTGCGTCGGCGCCGGCCGCGTCCGCCACCTGTGCGGCGAGCGGCGCGCGTCCGCGCACCTGCGCGATCAGAGGGGCGAGGTCCTCGCGGACGACGTCGAACTCGGCCGGTACGGTACGGTCGGCGAAGCGGGCATAGGTGACGTGGTCGGCCTTATCCAGGACGAGCGTCGCGTCGTGGTCGAAGTCGCCGGTCAACCGCTGCCCGACGGCGCGGTCGATCCAGCCGCGGTCGAAGCGCTCGCGGATGTTGCGGATCGCGTCGCGCGTGGTGGCGGCGTTGGCGACCTCGTGCAGCGCGCGGTCGCGCAGATAGCCGACGGTCTGGGCCAGCCGCACCCGCTCATGGGCAAGCGAGATCGTGTCGGCGCGCTGCGCCGAGGTGACCACCGCGACCACGACCGAAATGATCGTAGCGGCGAGGATCGCCCCGACCAGCGCGGCCGGCTTCAACCGCGGAAGGGCCCAGAGGCCCGGTCGCTGCGGCGTTGAGGTTCCCAAAGCTCTCCCACCACATCTTGGTTCTGTTTGGCGCCAAGAATGAGGGGAAAATCCTTATGAATGATGCCGCTGGGGCACCGGTGGCCGCTGCGGTCGCTTTGGCGTTAACGCCCGGTAAAGACATTGCGACCACGGGCTGGATTCCAGGGCAAAATCAAAGGCCCGGAATCAGCCCGGATTCGTGGTGCCGCGAGGTCACCTCTCCCCGCTCGCGGGGGGGCGACGCGCGAGCGTGAGCGAGCGCGGCGGGTGAGGGGGCGCCGCCTCGAGTCGCTGCGCAAGCGTTGCATTGCTGAACCTCAGCGCCCCTCACCCCGACCCTCTCCCCGCAAGCGGGGAGAGGGAGCGCTGGCGCAGTGCCTCCAACACGCATCCCTAGCCTCGGAGCATGATCACATCCCCATCCGGGTCTGCCGCAAACGCCCGCGCGACCTCGTCGGCGCGATGCTCGAGCGAGGTCACCTCTCCCGGCTCGCGGGGAGAGGTCGACGCGCGAGCGTGAGCGAGCGCGGCGGGTGAGGGGGCGCCGCCCCGAGTCGCTGCGCAAGCGTTGCATTGCTGAAACCTCAGCGCCCCTCACCCCGACCCTCTCCCCGCACGCGGGGAGAGGGAGCGCTGGCGCAGTGCCTCCAACACGCATACCTAGCCCCCGAGCATGATCACATCCCCATCCGGGTCTGCCGCAAACGCCCGCGCGACCTCGTTGGCGCGGTGCTCGAGCGCGAGCCGCTGGTTGACATAGCCCTTGTCGGTGATCTCATTGGCGTCGATCGACGGGGCGTCGGCGAGCAGGAGCACGCGGCCGATCCGCTCGGAGGAGCCGGGATGCGCCGCGTTCCAGTCGCTGAGCGCGCGCGCCACATGGGTGCGCACCGCCGGGTGGCGGGCAAGCTCGGGCAGGCCGCACGCGCCGTCGCCGATGAGCGCGCGGCAGCCCGCGAGGTTGAGCCAGGCAAGGAGGGCGATCTCGGAGCGGTCGGCGCCGGCGATCACGGCATCCTGCAGCACTGGCGAGGCGGCGGCGAGCACGGCCACGCGCAGCGCGCCGACATGCACCCAGGTGCCGCTGAGCAGCTTGAAGTCCTCGGCGAGCCTGCCGTCGAACACGATCCCGCGATCGGGATCGCCTGCATCGGCGAGCCGGACCGCGTCGCCCGGCTGATAGAAGCCTTCGTCGTCGAAGGCCGCCGCCGTGAGGTCCGGGCGCTTCCAGTAGCCCGGCGTCACGTTCGGTCCGCGCACCCGGATCTCGAGCTTGACGCCCGTCGGAACGAGCTTGATCTCGACGCCCGGCGCCGGCACGCCGACCGGGCCGGCGCGGTCGAGCAGGAAGTGGGCGGCGGTCGCGAGCGGCGCCGTCTCGGTGGTGCCCCACGACGAGGTGAGCGGCACGCGTGCCCCGATGGTGCGCGCCGAGACCGCTTCGAGGCGGCTCCACAGATCCTGCGGCAGCGCCGCGCCCGCATAGAAGATCATGCGCAGGTCGGCGAAGAAGGAGCGGGCGAATTCCGCGTCGCGCTCGAGGCGCGGCAGCAGCGCCGCGTAGCCGGCCGGGACGCTGAAGTAGACGGTCGGGGACATCTCGCTGAGATTGCGCACCGTCTCGTCGACGAGCTGCGGCAGCGGCCGGCCGCCGTCGATGTAGAGCGTGCCGGCGTGGCGCAGCACCATATGGAAATTGTGGTTGCCGCCGAAGGTGTGGTTCCACGGCAGCCAGTCGACCAGCACGAGCGGCGCCTCGGTGAGGAACGGCCAGATCTGCGCCATCTGCTGCTGATTGGCGGCGAGCATGCCGTGCGTGTTGACGACGCCCTTGGGGCGGCCGGTCGATCCGGAGGTGAAGAGAAACTTGGCGATGGTGTCGGCTCCGACGGCCGCGCAGGCTCGCTCGACAGCGGGACCGGGCCGGGTCGCGGCGAGCGCCGCGAATGCGGTGACGCGCGCGAGATTGCCGCCGTCGCGGCCGGCCGCGACCTCGGTCGCGCCGAGATCGAGCGCGGCGAGCGCCTTGGCGAAGGGGCCGGTGTCGGCGACGTAGACCAGCCCGGGCCGCAGCAGCGCGAAGATCTCCTTGAGCTTGGCGTGGTCCTCGCTCTGCAGCGAATAGGCGACCGAGACGGGGGCGACCGGGACCCCGGCCGTGTAGCCGGCCAGCATCAGCAGCGCATGATCGATCGCGTTGCCGGACATGATCATGACGGGGCGCTCGGCCGACAGGCCGCGCTCGATCAGCGCCTGCGCGAGGGCGTCGACGATCGGGCGCGCCTGCGCGTAGGTGAGCGTGCGCCATCCCTTCGCGCCGGCCTGGGCGCGCTCCGCCAGGAAGACGCGGCCCGGCGCCGTCTCGACGGCGGCGCGAAAGAGCCGCGCCAGGCTCGGATCGTAAGGCGCAAGCGGCGCCGCGGCGCGCAGCACGACGGCGCCGTCGGGGCGAAGCTCGCGGATGACGGAGGGTTGCGCAAAGGCGATGGGACGGACCGGCGCCGCGTTGGGAGGCGATGGGGAAGGCGAGTGCATGAGGTCAGCCGATCAGTCGCCCTCGCTCGTCATGCCCGCGCTTGTCGCGGGCATCTCGCTCAGGGGAGCGCGGTGCCCGCCAAGGGGCGTCAGTTCGACACCAGCGGGCATCCGCCCTCATGGAGCGGCCGGAACGCCTGCTCGGCCGGGATCGTGCCGAGGAGCTTGTAGAAGTCCCAGGCGCCCTTCGACTCGGCAGGCGCTTTCACCTTGAAGAGGTACATGGGATGGATCTTGCGTCCGTCGGCGCGGATCACGCCCTTGCCGAACAGCGGATCGTCGGTCGGCGTCGCCTTCATGGCCGCCACAACGGCCCGGCCGTCGCTCGCGTCACCGCGCTTGTCGACGACCTTCAGGTAGTGCAGGACCGCGGCGTAGACACCGGCATGCATGTCATTCGGCATCAGATGCTTGGGGTGGCGCTGCTCGAAGCGACGCGCAAAGGCGCGGGTCGCGTCGTTCATGTCCCAGTAGAACGGCACGACCAGCATGGTGCCCTGCGATGCCTCGAGCCCGAGCGCGCGCACATTGTTCTGGCCCATGATGAGGGCGAGCAGCTTTTGGCGCGGCGCCAGGCCGAACTCGCGCGCCTGCTTGAGCGAGTTGCTCGTGTCGCCGCCCGCATTGGCGAACGCCACCGCATCGGCGCCCGAGCTCTGCGCCTGCAGCAGCAGCGAGCTGAAATCGCTGGCGCCGATCGGATGACGCGCCGAGCCGAGCACCTTGGCGCCCGATCGCGTCGCCTCGTCGCTGAACTGCTTTTCGAGATCGTGGCCGAAGGCGTAATCGGCCGTGATGAAGAAGACGCTTTTCACGCCCTGCGCAATGACCGCCCGCGCCAGTCCGTGCCCATAGGCCCAGGTGTCGTAGGTCCAGTGCACGGTGTTGGGCGAGCACTTCGCGCCCGTGAGCGCCGCGGTGCCGGCGCCGGAACCGATCACCACCTTGTTGTGGTCGCGCGCGATGTCGGCCACCGCGAGGGCGATCGCGGAGTTCGGCAAATCGGCGATCATCTCGACGCCTTGATTATCGAACCAGCCGCGCGCGATCTGGGCGCCCATGTCGGTCTTGTTCTGGTGGTCGCCGGAGACGATCTCGACCTTGCGTCCGGCCGCGCGTCCGCCGAAATCCTCGACCGCCATCTGGGCGGCGAGGAGGGAGCCGGGTCCCTGGTCGTCGGAATAGACGCCGGACATGTCGTTGAGGACGCCGATGCGCAGCGTGCCCTGCGCCATTGCGGAGCCGCCCGCCAGCGCGCATAAAGCGGATACCGCGAGAAGGAATGCCCGCATACCAATCCTCCCGATCGCCGCCCGCTTGATGACGGGTCGTCTCCGTGCGATGCACTATAATGCAGGTCAGAAGTCAGGTCCACGCAGCGCCATGATCGTGCGCCGGGTTCGTCCGCGTCACTCTCCAGGAACAGCGCAATGAGCCAGTCCGCGCCAGCAAAATCGGGCATCATCACCGCCGCTGTTCTCGTGATCGGCGACGAGATCCTGTCCGGGCGCACCAAGGACAAGAACATCGGCCATATCGCCGAGTATCTCACCAACATCGGCATCGACCTGCGCGAGGTCCGGGTGGTGTCGGACGACGAGGCCGAGATCGTCGCCGCCGTGAACGCGCTGCGCGCGCGCTACACGTACCTGTTCACCACCGGCGGCATCGGCCCGACCCACGACGACATCACGGCCGACTCGGTGGCGAAGGCCTTCGGGGTGCCGATCGACTACGACCCGCGCGCGGTCGCGCTCCTGAAGGAGCGCTTCGCGCAGACCGGCGGCGAGATGAACGAGGCGCGCATGCGCATGACGCGCATCCCGGCGGGCGCCGAGCTGGTGCTCAACAAGGTGTCGGCGGCGCCCGGCTTCTGGCTCGGCAACGTGATCGTGATGGCGGGGGTGCCGTCGATCATGCAGGCGATGCTCGACTACGTGGCGCCCAAGCTCGCGACCGGCATGAAGATGATGTCGGAAACGGTGCGCGCCGACACGCGCGAGGGCGACATCGGCACCGAGCTCGGCGCGATCGCCAAGGAGCACCCCGAGGTGATGATCGGCAGCTATCCGTTCATGGACGAGCGCGGCCCCAACACCAACATCGTGGTGCGCGCGCGCGAGGCCGAGAAGCTCGCCGCCGCCAAGTCGGCGGTGGAGACGATGCTCGCGAAGGTGCGCCCGACGATCGTGAGATAGCGAGCCACGAACTCTGCCCACCTCTCCCCGCTGGGCGGGGAGAGGTCGACGCGCGAAGCGCGGCGGGTGAGGGGGCGTTCCCGCGAGTCGTTCGCTCCCGGCTGCTCAGCGCCCCTCACCCCGGCCCTCTCCCCGCTTCGCGGGGAGAGGGAGAAGAAAGCGCGCTGCGGGGCAGAGATAAACCCTACCTCCGCAGGCGCTTCTCGGCGGCGAGATC
Organism: Xanthobacteraceae bacterium; assembly: GCA_035764045.1. Classification (GTDB taxonomy): domain Bacteria; phylum Pseudomonadota; class Alphaproteobacteria; order Rhizobiales; family Xanthobacteraceae; genus JAVDCA01. Next base: position 12,786 of record DASTZX010000333.1, read on the forward strand.
GGCGTCGGCGCTCGCCTGGTCGCCCTTGCGCTGATAGGCGATCGCCCGGTTGTGATACATGTCCGCGTCGTTGCGGTTGAGGCGGATCGCCGCGTCGTAGTCCGCGACGGCGCGGTCCAGCTCGCCCTTCTGCATGTAGGCGTTGCCGCGATTGTAGAACGCGAAGTAGCCGACGGGGTCGAGCCGGATCGCCGCGTCGTAGTCCGCGACGGCGCGGTCGAGCTCGCCTTTCTGCCGATAGGCATTGGCTCGGTTGTAGAAGGCGAGATAGGCGGCCGGGTCGATGCGGATCGCCTCGGTGTAGTCCGCGATGGCGCGATCGACCTCGCCCTTGGCGCGCCACTCCACGCCGCGGCTCGTATAGGCGACGGCGAGGTTCTTCTTCGACCAATGCCCGGTTTCGATCGCCCGCGTGCAGGCCGCGATGGCGGCGTCGCCGCTCTGGTCATGGCAGAGCTGAAGGTCGTCGGCGCAGGCGACAGCGCCGCTGCCGATCAGTGCCGCAAGGGCAAGCATGAGCCGGCGGCACAGCTGAGGTCGAATCATTCGGTTCGCCCAAATGCTACCGGCAAATTAGCACGGATCGCCGCTGCGACAGCGCCCGGCAACCGGATCAGCACAGGTCCGTGGCGGCCCGAAGCGCCGACGACCGCCGATCCGCTTGGCGCGGGCAGCCATCCATGGTCTGTTGTCCGCGCCATTTCGACGAGGAGGCGCGATGCCGCCGCTGAAAATGCCGGAAAAGGCCTTTCCGGTCTCCTGGGACCAATTCCACCGCGACGCGCGCGCGCTCGCCTGGCGGCTTTTCGGCGCCGGGCCGTTCGAGGGGATCGTCGCGGTGACCCGCGGCGGCCTGGTGCCGGCCGCGATCGTGGCGCGTGAGCTCGACATCCGCATCATCGAAACGGTGTGCGTGGCGAGCTACGACCACATCAATCAGGGCGAGCTGCGCGTGCTCAAGACGATCGCCGAGAGCGTCGGCGGCGGCGGGGGCAAGGGCGTGCTGATCGTCGACGACCTGGTCGACACGGGCAAGACCGCGAAGCTCGTGCGCGAGATGCTGCCCAAGGCGCATTTCGCCACCGTGTACGCCAAGCCGATGGGCCGGCCGGTCGTCGACACCTTCATCACCGAGGTGTCGCAGGACACCTGGATCTTCTTTCCCTGGGACACCGGGCTCGCGTTCCAGCCGCCGATCCGCCCCGGCGGGGAGTAGGGTTCGGTCCACCTCATGGGGAGCGAGGCCGCAGGCCGCGCGTCTCGAACCACGGCGAGCCATTCCGAGCCCGCATGGCTCGCCGTTTCCTGCACCTACAGGTGATCTACAGGCGATTTACAGGGAACGGCCGGGCGGCCGTTACCACCGGGCAAAATCAGAAACCCTGGAAAATGGAGCTCGAGCCATGCGCGCCGTGCAGGGCGGTTTCGGCGCGGAGCAAAACGAAACGCCCGGCACGAGGGCCGGGCGCAGATCGTTCTGACTAGCATTTGTGCCGTAGCACGCGGGGGTGCGGCCGTTCAAGACGAGTCGTAACGGGATGCGGGCCGATGCCGCATCGGCTATCATGCGCACAACCGCGAAGGAGGACTTCATGGACGCCGTCACGCCCAAGAGCGGGCATTCGACCGAGCATTCCCACGTCGTGCGCCCCGCCACGATGGAATGGCAGAAGACGCGCTTTCCCGGCTGCGAGGCGAAGACGCTGCTGTTCGACAAGGCGACCGGGCTCGTCACGGCGCTGATGCGGTTTGCGCCCGGCGCCGTGCTGCCCGACCACGAGCACGTGAAGATCGAGCAGACCTATGTGCTCGAGGGCCGGCTGGTGGACCGGGAAGGCCCGGTCGAGGGCCTCGAGGTGAAGCAGGGCGAGTTCGTCTGGCGCGAGCCGGGCAGCCGCCACGTCGCCTGGTGCCCGGAGGGCGGGCTGATGCTCGCCATGTTCCAGATCCCCAACAAGTTCTTCGAGCGCGACGGCCGCGTCACCGACTCGACCGGCGAGGACTGGGAGAAGATCTGGGGCAAGGTGATCGGGGAGTGACCCGCCTCCGCTCGCTGCGCGGGCTACGGCGCGGCTCGCGGGGCGGGCAGAGCCGGCCGGCACTGAGTGTGCGCCCCTCCCCCGCTTGCGGGGGAGGTTAGGGAGGGGGAAGGCGCAGGGCAGGATATTGGCCGGGCGCTCGCTCGCTATGACCCGTCACTCTGAGGCGGCCGCGCGAAGCGCGTCCCTCGAAGGGCGACGGCCGATGAGTCTCAACGCTCGGTGACCGGCCGTTTGCTTCCGCGGCCATCACGCCAATGCTAGAACCACTGCGCGCGGGCGTGGCGGAATGGTAGACGCAAGGGACTTAAAATCCCTCGGCGCGAAAGCGCTGTCCCGGTTCGAGTCCGGGCGCCCGCACCACGATGGACGGCATCGACCCTCCAGACTTCGAATTCTTCGTCCCTTGTGGTAGATTGGCGCTATGCCCAAAAGCATCAAGCGAACCAGCTCAGCCAAGAAGGGCAAGGCCGCCAAGCCGAAGCGGGCAGAGAAGGCGAAGGGCCTGACCTTGGGCCTAGCCGCCTTCGCCAAGATCAGCGCCGTCGAAGGCATCACGCTCCGTAGCTCGAGCAGGAAGATGTTTGCCGATTTCGACCGTAGGGGCTTGAGCCCGGCCCAGCGGCGACGGGAGATATTTGCGAAGCACGCCAGGAAGGCGTGATGCGCAGTGTACGGTTCTCGCTCACCAGGCAAAGCATCCGCTCGCGCTCGATCGCCTCGACCCTAAAGCCATGCTCAAGGCAACCATCAATAGCTTCGAAGGCGACGAGAACCCGCTAGCAACGCTGATCCGCGGCCTCATCAAATAGCTTGGTCTGACATTCGACAAATGGCGCGGAAGCAGGCTGCTTGCGTCGGCTCGCAGATGCGCTGGTCAAGCCGCGCATCCGATTAACCACGCCGGCAACGCCGGCCATTTGCCCTTCGACGTCATGGTTACGGAAGTGTTAATTTCCCGCGACCGCTGTTGTCCGTGGGGAGACACAACCATGTCCGCAACCACTCTCACCCGCCGCACCCTGCTCGCCGGCATGGCCGGCGCGCCCTTCGCCGCAACCGGCCGCGCGCAGGCGCAGGGCGCCTGGCCGGGCCGCCCCGTGCGGGTGATGGTGCCTTATCCGCCGGCGGGCGGGGCCGACACCACGGCGCGCATCCTCTATGCCAAGGCGAGCGCCGACCTCGGCCAGCCGTTCGTGATCGAGAACCGCGGCGGGGCCGGCGGGACGATCGGCGAGGCGGTGGTCGCGAAGGCCGCGCCCGACGGCTACACGGTGCTGCACGACGCGACCGCCTTCTCGGTCAACGGCGCGCTCTATCCGAACCTGCCGTTCGACTACCGCAAGGACTTCGAGCCGGTCTGCCTCGTCTCGCTGGTGCCCAACATCCTGGTGGTCACGCCCTCGGTGCCGGCCAACACGGTCGAAGAGGTGATCGCGCTCGCCAAATCCTCGCCCAACGGGATCGACATGGCGTCGTCCGGCAACGGCACCCTGCAGCATCTCTCGCTCGAGATGTTCCGTCAGCGCACCGGCATCAAGATCAACCACGTGCCGTATCGCGGCGGCGGGCTGGCGCTCACCGACGTGATGTCGGGCCAGGTGAAATTCTTCTTCTCCAACGGCTCATCGGTGGTCGGGCTGATCAACGGCGGCAAGGTGAAGGCGATCGCCCACACCGGCAAGGGGCGGCTCGCGAGCCTGCCCAACATCCCGCCGGTCTCCGACACGCTGCCGGGATTCGAAGCCTATGAATGGAACGGGACGTTCGTTCCGCGCGGCACGCCGGCGGAGATCGTGACGAAGCTCAACGCGGCGATCAACGGGGCGCTGCGCTCGCCCGAGGTGGCGGAGCGCTTCAAGGCGCTCAACATCGACTGGCGCGAGAACACGCCGGAGGAATTCCGCGCGTTCGTCGAGACCCAGATGGAGCTGTGGGCCCGCATCGTCAAGGAAGGCAATATCGCCTTGGGCTAGGCCCACCGGACGCGGCTTTGGAACGGCGCTTGTCCTTGTCGGCGAACCGGCGGCATCCGTCATGCCCGGCCTTGTGCCGGGCATCCACGTCTTCGCGGCAGGTCAGCGAGCAAGACGTGGATGGCCGGGACAAACCCGGCCATGACAACGTCGGATCACGTCCGGGGCAGGTTTTCGCCGGGACACGGGCTAGTTCACCGCGCCCTCATGGGCGACGCGGCGCACGGCGCGGCCCTGATAGTCGTAGATGAAGCTCGCACTCTCGAAGAAGCTGAACGGGATCCGCATGCCGATCTCGTGCGCCTTGAGGAAGCTGATCGAGATATCCGGCGGCGACACGATGCCGACCTTGAGATCGCCCGGCTTCACCACGCGGCGCAGGATCTGGTCGGCATAGACCGCCGCCAGGTGGGCGTTGCTCTCGAAGCTGATGCCGATGCCGAGCACGGCGGTGTCGGCGCCCTCGGTGACGATCTCCGGCACCACGCTGACGACCGGGACGCGGCCGACGTTTTCATTGATGGTGTGGATCTCCTTGAAGACCGACGTGCTGCCGGTCAGCCAGAACAGGCTCCGGGTCAGGTTGGGATCGGTCCTGCGCATGGTGCGCACCGCGTCCGGGATCAGCCTTGCCAGCTCCTCGCGCGCGGCCTTGGGGTCCTGGACCGCGACGGTGACCACCCCGATGCCGTGCAGACGGGCATATTTCGCGATCGGCTCGGCCTGGGTCTGCACTGCGCTCACGTTCTTGCTGTCGACCAGCACGGCGATGTTCGCCAGGTCGGGCTTGAGCTCCTTGACGTAGGCCATCTGCACGTCGACCGGGACGTTGAGCGAGGTGAATGCGAAGTTGGTGCCGCTGCCGTGGTCGTAGTCCTTCATCTGGCCGAGCTCGACCGGATCCTTCGAGCAGACCGAGACCACCGGGATGGCGCCGCCGCGGTAATGCTCGTGCATCCAGGCGGTCGACTCGGAGCCCATGGCGAAGATCAGGTCGAAGCTCTTGGCTTCGGCAAAGTCGATCACCTGCCGGCCGCGCCAGTCCTTCAGGTCGAAGTTGATGACGGTGAACTCGACGTTCTGCTCCTTGTCGTCGAACACCCGCAGAATCGATGAGATTGCGATGTCGTAGGCCGACGAGGGCCGCGGATAGAGCACCAGCACGCGGCGAAGCGATCCGCTCTGGACCGGGGACTTGCGGCGGATGGACAGCCGCATGGAATCCGCAGGGTCTGCGGTCACCGCCCAGGTCTGGTCGAGCTCGGCGCGGTAGCGGAACCAGCTGGAGAACGGCTTCTCCTCGGGCTTGGCCTCGGTGCTCCCGGTCTTGTCAGCGGCCGCGGCCTTGTCGCCGGACCCGACGGCCTTGTCGCCCACTCGGACGCCCTTGGCGCCGGCGATGGGAGGCTTGTGGCTGGCGGCGACAGTCTTGGCGGCGACCGTCTTGGCGCCGACATTCTTGGTGGCAACAGCCTTGGCGGCAACAGTCTTGACGGAAGCAGGCTTGGGGGCGACGGGCTTGGCGACAACAGGCTTGGCGCCAACGGGCTTGCTGGCGACAGGCCAGTGGGTTGGCCGGATTGCGTCGTCCTCGGCCCTGGCGGCGCCGAGGATCGCGCACGCCAGGAGACCCGCGACGAGGGCGCGTGACAAACCGGATCGCGGGGCAGCGCGGCCGGTCATCGCGCCGGCTCCATGATGCGCAGCTGCCCGGACATATGCCGCGCGATGAACAGGAGCCCCAGCACGATCGTCCCGATGCCGATGCCGGCGACGACCAGCGGCGTCTGTCCGCACAGGAGGAAAAGCTGGCTGATCACGAACGGTCCCGCCACGTGACCGATGCGCTCGAGGAACCGATAGGTCGTGGTCACCGGATTGACGCCGATGCGCTCGGCAAGGTGGGAATGGCTGACGTGGGTCACGACCGGTGCGTTGATGAAGCCGTGCGCGACGCCCACGATCATGACGCCGATGATGATGGACGTGGTGCTGAGCAGTCCGCCTCCGATGAGCGACGAGCCCATCAGGCCGACCAGCAGGAGCCCGGCGCCGCTGAGCACGGCGCCCCAGAACAGGATGCGCTCGGTATCGCCGGTGCGGTCCACCAGCCGCGAGACGTTGCCGCTCGAGGCCACGACGGCCAGGCCGTAGAGCATGATGATCTGGCCGATGTCCTCTTGCGGGTACTGCGCCTCGCCGAGCAGCAGCGGCAGCGCGAACGTGATGGTGCCGGTCAGGATCGCCTTGGCCGGAATGCCGATGCACAGGATGGTCTTGAGGAACTCGCCGCTGGTGACGACGTTGCTCAGGTCGGCGCCGAGCCGGGCCAGGCTGGTGCCGAGGCTGCCTTTCGCATCCTGCGTCTGGGCGAGATTGGGGATGAGCCAGACGGTGTAGAGCGTGCTCGCCAATGCGACCGCCCCGGCGACCGCGAAGATGCCCTGCGGATGGACGAAGTTCACCATCAGGGATCCGAGCGCCATGCCGGAGATCAGGCCGCCCTGGAATCCGAATACGATGATGGCGGCGCCCTGCGTCTTCTTCGCCGGCGGCGTGACCGCCAGGATGAAGGTCTGCACGCCGATGAACAGCATGCCTTGACCGATGCCCGACACCGCGCGCAGCGCCGTCATGCCGCCGATTCCGATCGGCAGCATCAGCCCGAGCACGCTCGCTCCCGCGAGCAGCAGGCCGACGATGATGACCGGCCGCGGCCCGTAGCGGTCCGCATAGGAGCCGGACGGGATCAGGCTGAGCGCGAAGCACATGTAGTAGGCAGTGAACGGCAGCGAGGCGAAGCCGACCGAGATGCCGGATGCGGTCGCTGCGTCCTGCATGAATTTCGGCAGGAACGAGTAGGTCAGGGCGTCGAGGAACACCGCCAGGAAGAAGATGGGCTTGATGATCGTGAGCAGCGCCTCGCCGGCGGCGGTCTCCTTGGGGTCCAATCGGGTCAGCGATTGCGACGTGCGCAGGCGCTGCAGCGACGCCGCGACCTGGAAGAACAGGCCCGACAGGAAGGCGGATGCGATGAACAGGGCGGCGAAATTCTTCACGCTGCGCGCAACCCGCTCATAGACCACGTTGCCGGGGACGGTCACCGTCAGGCTCATGTGGGGGCCGGCGTTCTCATGCGAGAGATCGATGGTGTATTCGAAATTGCGCGGGTCGGAGAGCCAGTGCCTGCCGATGCTCCGGTCGTTCGTGGCGACCGCGATCTGGTCGTCCACCACGACGGCCGCCTCGCTGATTTCGGTATTGAGCCGGCGATACTCCTTCAAGGCGTTGTCGAGGCCGCCAATGTCCTTGAAATCGAGCTTGAACTCGCCGATGTCGTTGAGGCGCTGCGCCAGGGTGATCGCCGAAGCCTTCGCCTTCGCCTGGATCACATCGTAGTACAGGCTGGCGAGCGTGAAGACCACGAGGCCGGCAACCACCATGAAAATCGTCGCGTAGCCGATCTGCAGCCACGGCGTGCGCGGGTTGCGGCGGTGCGGCGCAACGAACATGACCACCAGCGCGAAGGCGACGGTCAGTCCGGCGGCGATGAAGGGCAGCCGGTCGAAGCTGGCGTGGATGCGGTTCGTCACGAGCCTCGTGGGCGAGAACACGACGACGCTGCCGACCGTCTCGAACCGGGTGCGCAGCGGGATGATCACCTGATATTCGGTCTCGCCGTACTCGATCTGGATGTTCTCCTTGATGCGCGTGATCGCCTGCGACGGCTCGGGCAGCTTCGGGTTGGTCTTGTCGATCGCGAAGAACAGCCGGCGGCCGAGGTGGTCGTACACGCCGATGGCGTCGACCTCTTCGGCTTCGAGGAGCGGCGCGGCCAGGGTGGTGAAGCCCACATACTGCTGCAGGGGCAATTCCTCGCGGAGGAATCGCTCGATGGAGTTCCTGACCAGACGGCCTTGCGCCGAGACCTTGTCGAGGTGGATTTCCTCGTAGCCGCGCTTCGCCTCGCCGGTAGCGACGTACAGGAGCACGAATAGCGACAGGCCAGTCACGACGAGCATCGTGACCCCATCAGCCAACCGACGGCTGAAGCCTCCTTCGAGCATGGTGCGCAACCCCCGACGCGCGGTCTTGCGGGCTCTCGGGACCCCGGCTTTCCCCCTGAACAGCCGTTAGACGTTCGCGAACGCTTAACGATTTATGCAGGGAGTTATGAAGGTTCCTTTAATCGGGTTTTCCGGCGCATGGGCAATTTGACGCGCGGGGAGGCGCGGGGCACGCCGAGGCGAAACCGTGCGGGTCGGTCGACTGCGGCGGGCCGATTTCAGGCCGCCTGCCCATCGCGGAGTTTCGGCTTGGCCGCGGAGGCCGTCTGCTGAGTGGCGGCGGTTGCGTCGGCCGCGGCCGGCGTCTTGACCTTGAGGTCGGAGGCGATCCGGTCGATCAGGGCCGCGACCGGGTGCCCGGTCGCGGTGTGGGCGGCATGGCGGCGGTCGCCCGCAGCGGGATCGCGCCGCTCGCCCGGGGCCCGCGCCACCCCGCCGTCGAGCAGGAGGTCGATGATGTGCCCCATGGTGCCGCGGCGGCTCTTGAGCAGGAAGTCGAGCCGGTCGGCCAGCAGCGACAGAATGAGATCGTCGTAGTCCATCCCGGTTTCGGCGAGCCCGCCGCAGATCAGGCTGGTGACGTCCTTCGTGGGCCGCTTCAGGTCGGGCTTGGGGTTCGCCTCGAGAATGTTGAGGACGCCATGATTGTCGCAGCGGACATCGAGGCGAACGATCGAGTTGAGGTTGAGCTCGACGAACACCTCGCAGGCGAGGCGGCGCAATTTCTCGATCGCCACCTTGTCGGCCTTGGCGTCGAGGATGCGAAAACGGTCCTGGGTGATCGGGCGCAAATCCATCGAGGTGAAGATCTTCTCGTCCGCGGCGAGCACCCGTTCGAGCGCCGCGAACGCGAACGGCTCGCGGCCGCGCACCAGCTTGCGCCGGCGCGCGGTGATCGGCCCGGAGACGGCGATGCAGTACTCCCGGCCGGACAGATATTTCTCGATCAGAACGAGGTTGTCCGTCGCGCCATACACCTGGGCGACGATGTCGGGCAGACTGTCGCGGTCCTCGGCGACGAAGACGTGGAGCGAAGCGCGGCCGGACACCGGCTTGACCACGAACGGACCGTCATAATCGGCAAAGACCCGATTGAAGTGGCGGTTCGCGCCCGGACGGAACGGCCCGCGCGCCATGTCCCAGGTCACGAAGGGAGCGGTCGCGAAACCGAGGCTCGCGGCTTCGCGCTTGAAGGTGTGCTTGTTGTCGAGGGTCGTCGCGTTGAGCGGGTCGTGTCCGACATAGGGCACGCCCAGCGACTCGAGCAGGGCCGGCGCATGCGCGGCCGAATCGTAGCCCTGCACCCCGCCGGTGTTGAGCCATGCCATGTGGATGTCGCTGCGGCGAAGCCGGTCGCCGAGATTCATGTCCTCGGGACAGAGCTCGACGTGCCGGAAGCCGATCCGCTGGAGCGACGACGCGATGTCGGTCGCGACCGCCTCGTAGCTCTTCCACGAGCGCGTATTGGGCGACTGATAGATCACGCTGCCGGGAATGGACTTGTCGCCGCCGAAAACGACCGCCAGGCGGAGGCGCGGCATCAGCCGCTCGATCCACCCCTGCAGCACGTCCTCGTCGCGCGAAGCGCCATGCGCTGGCTCACGACGCGGTTGCGCCGCGCCGGCTGAATTCCGCAACATCACGCCGTCCCTTCAGTCTTCTGCAATTATTATGGAACGAGCTTACAGAGCGTTCATGAATCCGGCGTAAAACGACGGTAAAGCCGGCCCCAGTCGTTCAACGTGGCTTCCAAATCGATAACGGCGAAAGCCCCGCCGATCCCGTCGTTTTTCACCGGTTCGTGACACGCCGAACCAGCGACGCGGAACCCAGGGACAACGCTAAATTAACAAGTCCTTGCGAGCATCCCCATGCATCCAGCCGCAACTGGATTCGGGGGGACGGCCAATGAATTTCCTTTCGCGCAAGAAGGCGCGCATCGCTGACAATCCCTCCGGATCAGCTCGGCCAGCCGGGGCGGAGTTTGCGCCGGCGGAGTTCTTCGCCGCCATCGCCGGCCTGCCGGGCGTCGTCATCTACCAGCGGCTGGTCACGCCGGACGGGCAGATCCGCTACACCTACATCAGCGAGAATGCCTACGACCTGTTCGGCGTTCCGGCCGAGGAGATCATCTCCGATCCGCGCGCATTGTTCAGCTGTCATAGCGCGGACTACAGCGCGAAATTCCGCGAGCGTCTGCTCGCCGCCTCGCGCGGCCTGATGACATGGGACGTCGAAGCCTCGATCGTGTCGCGGGACGGCCGGAAGAAATACACGCACGCGATCGCGCGACCGGACCGCAAGCCGGACGGCTCGGTGCTGTGGACCGGAATCATCCTCGACGAGACGCGCACGCGAACGGCGGTGCTCGAGAGCCTGTCTCAGGGAATCCTCCTGTTCGATGCCGAGGGCTGTCTGATCCTGCGCAACAAAAGCTTCCTGGATCTGCTTCCGTCGCTGGGGGACGTCGCGGTGCCGGGAGCGCGTTACGAGGACATCGTGCGCCACGAGGTCACCGGCGGCCGAAGGGCGCTCCTGGAGGATCCGGAGCTGTTCGACTCGCCGATCTATCAGGAGTTCGCGCGGCGCATGGACGGGCATCGCGAGCCGCATGTCATGTACGAGCGCCAGATCGAGGGCGACCGATGGCTGCTGGTGAACGAGCACCACTCCGACGAGGGGACGGTGGTCCTGTTCACCGACATCACCGAGCTCAAGCGCGGCGAGCGGCAGATCCGGCATCTCGCCTATCATGACGGACTGACCGGCCTTTCCAACCGCATCGTCTTTCACCAGCGCGTCGAGGAAGCGCTCGCCCGCGCCAAGGAGCGCGGCACCACCATCGCCGTGCTGTGCCTCGATCTCGACCACTTCAAGAACGTCAACGACACGCTCGGCCATCCGGCGGGCGACGAGCTCCTCAAGGTCGTGGCGGCGCGCCTGCGCTCGTGCCTGCGCGATATGGACACCGTCGCGCGGCTCGGCGGCGACGAGTTCGGCATCGTGGTGACGGATCTGCAGGATCCCGATTACGCGACGACGCTCGCCTGGCGGCTGCTCGACGTGGTGAGCCAGCCGGTCGATCTCGACGGCCAGCAGGCGATCACGTCGGCGAGCATCGGCATCGTCATGTCGGCGATCGACCTCGAGACGACGCAGCTCCTGAAGAACGCGGACCTTGCGCTCTACCGGGCCAAGGCGGACGGCCGCGCAACCTTCCGGTTCTTCGAGGCCGAGATGGATGCGCGGGCGCAGGAGCGCCGCACGATGGAGATGGACCTCCGCCACGCGGTCTCGCGAGGCGAGCTCGAGCTGCATTACCAGGCGCAGGTCGACCTCTATTCGGACCAGATCCTCGGCTTCGAGGCCCTGGCGCGCTGGCGCCACCCCGAGAAGGGCCTCATCCCGCCGGGCGCCTTCATTCCGCTTGCGGAAGAGACCGGCCTGATCATCCGCCTCGGCGAATGGGTGATCCGCCAGGCCTGCAGCGACGCCGCGCGGTGGCCGAAACCGGTCAAGGTCGCCGTCAACGTATCGCCGGCGCAGTTCAAGGACGAGCAGCTGGTGGGCATCATCGCCCGCGCGCTCGAGGACAGCGGACTCGCGCCGGAGCGTCTCGAAATCGAGATCACGGAATCCCTGCTGTTGCGGGATGCCGAGGCCAACCTGAAGATGCTTCAGGAGCTGAGGGCACTCGGCATCCACATCTCGATGGACGATTTCGGCACCGGCTATTCATCGCTGCAGAACCTGCGCAGCTTCCCGTTCGACAAGATCAAGATCGACCAGTCCTTCGTCAGCGATCTGGAACGGCGCCCGGACGCGCCGGCGATCATTCGCGCAGTGCTCGGATTGGGCCAGAGCCTCGGGATGATCACCTGCGCCGAAGGCGTCGAGACGGAAGAGCAGCTGAACTATCTGCGCGACGAAGGCTGTCTCGAGGTCCAGGGTTATTACTACAGCCGACCGAAGCCGGCCGCGGAGGCGGTGCGGCTGCTCGAAGAGGGACTGTCGGGTACGGCCTGTCACCAGCTGGTCTCGTCTGGCGAGCCCGGTGCACCGTCCGCAGGCGATCCACCGGCGCCGCACCGGCCGCAGGACAAGACCGACCCTGCGGTCGCGGCGTTCGTCGCCAGCATCACCGGCCAGGGTTGATCCGCGCTCTCGCCTTGGCCGCCAGCCCTTTCGCACATCCGGCTTGGGCTTCGCCATGTCCGCCGTATCGCCGGATTTCGCCTGCGGGCGGCCGCCGCTTCATGTTTCGGCAAGGTCTGGACGATAGGATCGCCTCGAGCGCACCAGCAGCCGATGATCCTGCTCCTGCCGTCGGCTAAACCCGCAATGTCGGCGCATGTCCGTCACCGGACATCGGCGAAGCGATGGCAGTCGAAGCTATGAGGCCGCAAAGCTCGCATGCGCGTCAGCACCCGGATCGACGGGCTTGAACGCCGATGACGACCGCATCCGTCATCATCGATGAGCTGGAATCCGCCCTCAAGGTCGGATCGACCGACCGGCGGATCGAGGTGCTGCGCCGTGTCACCAGCCTGTTCGTCAACAATGCGAAGAACTACACCGCGGACCAGGCGGCGCTGTTCGACGAGGTGATCGGCTGGCTGGTCAAGGAAATC
>DASTZX010000334.1:0-5240 GCA_035764045.1 Xanthobacteraceae bacterium
TCCGGACGCGCGTCCGCGCCCGCTGCTCATGTTCGCGCCAGCCGAGCCCGCCGAGGTGATGGCGCAGGTGCCCGAAGGGCCTCCGCTGCGCTTCCGCTGGCGCGGCGCGCTGCATGGCGTCGCCCGTGCGCAGGGGCCGGAGCGCATCGCCGCCGAATGGTGGCGTAGCGGCGTATCCGCGCCCAGCCGCGACTATTACCTGGTCGAGGACGAGAGCGGCCGTCGCCTCTGGCTCTATCGCGAGGGACTTTACGCGCGCGAGACCACAACGCCGCGCTGGTTCGTGCATGGGCTGTTCGCGTGAGGACGCGATGAGAGCTCCTCCTCTTCGTCATTCCGGGGCGCCGGCGAAGCCGGCGAGCCCGGAATCCATTCTTGCTGCATGTCCGGGATTCCGGGTTCGCGCCTGCGGCGCGCCCCGGAATGACGGCGCCGGGGTATCGCCATGACCCGCTACGCCGAGCTCGCCGTCACCACCAACTTTTCCTTCCTGCGCGGGGCTGCGCATCCCGCCGAGATGGTGGCGACCGCCGAGGCGCTCGGCCTTGCCGCCATCGGTATCGCCGACCGCAACACGTTCGCGGGCGTCGTGCGCGCTTTTGACGAGGCGAAGAAGCGGCCCGGCATCCGGCTCCTGGTCGGCACCCGGCTCGTCACCACCGACGGCTTCGAGGTGCTGGCCTATCCGACCGACCGCGCCGCCTATGGCCGGCTCTGCCGGCTGCTCAGTCAGGGCAATCTCAAGGCCAAGAAGGGCGAATGCCATCTCGGCTTCGACGACATCCTTGCGGCGGCCGAAGGACAGATGCTCATCGTGCTGCCGCCGGAGGACCTGGGGCATGCGCCAGCGCCTGATCCTCTTTTCACCGATCGGCTTGCCGCCCTTGCCCGCTCGGCGCCCGGCCGTGTCTTTCTCGCCGGAGCCCACCATTATCGCGGCAACGAGCCGCGCCGCCTCGCTCTGCTCGAGGAGATGGGCGAGCGCCTCGGCGCTCCGCTCATCGCCGTCAACGACGTGCTCTATCACGCGCCCGAGCGCCGGCCGCTCGCCGACGTGGTGACCTGCATTCGCGAGAAATGCACCATCCACGAAGCCGGATTGCGCCTTGCCGTCAATGCCGAGCGCCATCTCAAGTCCCCCGCCGAGATGGCGCGCCTGTTTGCCGCCTTCCCGGCCGCGATCGCACGCAGCCTCGCGATCGCCGAGGCCTGCCGCTTCTCGCTTCAAGACCTCAAATACGAGTATCCCGACGAGCCGGTGCCGCCCGGCAAGACGGCACAGCAGCATCTCACCGACCTCACCTGGGCGGGTGCGCAGATGCGCTACCCCAAGGACCAGTATCCGGACGGCATTCCGCCGAACGTTTGCCAGCGCCTGGAGGAGGAGCTCGCCGTCATCGCCAAGCTCGATTACGCGCGCTACTTCCTCACCGTCCACGACGTGGTCGCCTTCGCGCGCAGCCGCGAGAAGGAGATTCTATGCCAGGGCCGCGGCTCGGCGGCGAACAGCGCCGTCTGCTACTGCCTCGGCATCACCTCGGTCAATCCGGACAAGAGCAAGCTGCTGTTCGCCCGCTTCATCTCGGAGAACCGCGGCGAGCCGCCCGATATCGACGTCGATTTCGAGCATGAACGGCGCGAGGAGGTGATCCAGTACATCTACGAGCGCTACGGGCGTCACCGCGCGGCGATCTGCGCGACCGTGATCCATTATCGCGCCCGCCGCGCGATCGGGGAGGTCGGCAAGGTCTTCGGCCTCACACCCGACGTGACCGCGGCACTCGCCAGGACCATCTGGGGCATCAGCGGCGAGGACGTCGAGGACGCCAACATCCGCGAGGCCGGGCTCGATCCGGAGAATCCGGCGATCCGCCAGGCGGTCACGCTTGCCAACGCTCTGCTCGGATTTCCGCGCCATCTCTCGCAGCATGTCGGCGGCTTCGTGCTCACCCGCGAGCGTCTCGACGAGACCGTACCGGTGGGCAACGCCGCCATGGACGAGCGCACCTTCATCGAATGGGACAAGGACGACATCGACACGCTCGGGCTCATGAAAGTCGACGTGCTCGCGCTCGGCATGCTGAGTTGCCTGCGCCGCAGTCTCGATCTCATCAAACGGCATTACGGCAGGGAGCTTTCGCTCGCCACCATTCCGCAGGACGATGCGGCGGTCTACGACATGCTCGGCCGCGCCGATTCAGTCGGCGTGTTTCAGGTCGAGAGCCGGGCGCAGATGTCGATGCTGCCGCGCCTCAAGCCGCGATGCTTCTACGACCTCGTCATCGAGGTCGCGATCGTGCGGCCGGGCCCGATTCAGGGCGACATGGTGCATCCCTATCTGCGCCGGCGCGACGATCCGGCGGAGGTCAATTATCCCTCTCCTGCCCCCGAGCACGGCGATCCCGACGAATTGAAGGAGGTGCTGAGCCGCACCCTCGGCGTGCCGCTGTTTCAGGAGCAGGCGATGCAGATCGCGATCACGGCCGCCAAGTTCACGCCGGACGAGGCTGACGGCCTGCGGCGCGCTATGGCGACGTTCCGCCACAACGGCAGCGTCCATCTCTTCCGCGACAAGTTCATCGCCGGCATGACGCGGCGCGGCTATGACCGGGCATTTGCCGAGAGCTGCTTCGGGCAGATCGAAGGCTTCGGCGAATACGGCTTCCCCGAGAGCCACGCCGCGAGCTTCGCGCTCCTGGTCTACGTCTCGGCCTGGATCAAATGCCACTATCCGGACGTCTTCTGCGCCGCAATCCTCAACAGTCAGCCGATGGGGTTCTACCAGCCGGCCCAGCTCGTGCGCGACGCACGCCAGCATGGTGTCGAGGTGCGCGCGGCGGACGTGAATTTCAGCGATTGGGACTGCACGCTGGAGCCGGCCGCTGCCGATGCTCCGCATCGCAGCGCCGTGCGGCTTGGCTTCCGGCAGATCCAGGGGCTGCGCGAGGACGAGCTCGCGCGGCTCGTCGCATCCCGTCGCAACGGCTATGCGGGTATCGAGCAGATCGCGGCGGTCTCCGGCGCATCGCGCTTCACCATCGAGCGCCTCGCCGAGGCGGATGTCTTCCGCTCGGTCGGGCTCGATCGCCGCGCCGCGCTGTGGGCGGCGCGTCGGCTCGACACCATCGGCGTCGCACCCAGCATGCCGAAGCAGAGCTCCATCCTCGAACGTCCGCTGTCATTGCTCGGCGCCGCGCGGGGCGACGACCTTTTCCCCGAACCCGCCGTCGCGCTGCCGCCGATGACGCTCGCCGAGCACGTCGCCGAGGATTATGCGGCGACCCAGCTCTCGCTCAAGGAGCATCCGGTCACATTCTTCCGCGACGATCTCACCCGCCGCGGGGTGCTGCGCAACACGGAGCTGCGCGGCGAGCGCCTGCGCAATGATCAGACGGTCTGTGTCGCGGGCCTCGTCCTCATCCGCCAGCAACCCGGCACCGCGAAAGGCGTGATCTTCATGACGCTCGAGGACGAGACCGACATCGCCAACATCATCGTGTGGCCGAAAGTATTCGCGAGAAACCGCCGCAATGTCATGACGGCGCGCTTTCTCATGGTGCGCGGCCGGCTGCAGCGCGCCGGCCTCGTCGTCCACGTGGTCGCGCAGAGCTTCGTCGATCTCAGCGGCGAGCTGCGCCGGTTGCGCGACGGCGATGTTGTGGCGCCCGAGTTGCCCGCGCCGGGCCACCAGCAGCTCGACCTCCCGCTCAAGAGCCGGGATTTCCACTGAGGCGAATCGCCAAACACGCGGCGAATGGAGAATGGCGAGCAAGCGAACAGAGAAGACGAATTCTCACATTCGTGTTTGCTGCTCGTTATTCACTGCCCGCCATCCACATCCCTTGCGTCCCTGCTTCGCCGGTGACAAGAACACAGTCATGGTCACCGACAAGCAGCACGTCGCGCTCTCCTCGATCGTCGCGTCGGCGGGGCTCACAGCCGTCAAGGCCGCGGTCGGACTTGCCACCGGCTCCCTCGCGATCCTGTCGGAGGCGGCCCATTCCCTGATCGATCTCGCCGCGACCGTAATGACCTATTTCGCGGTCCGGGTCGGCGACATGCCGGCCGATGAAGAGCACCACTACGGCCATGGCAAGATCGAAAGCCTGTCCGCCCTCGGCGAGACCGCGCTCCTGTTTGTCCTGTCGGGCGTCGTCATCTGGGAAGCCGGGCTGCGCCTCATCGGCGCCGAGAACCGCGGGGTCGAAGCGACGCCCATCGCCTTCGTCGTGATGGCCGGATCGATCGTGGTCGACTTCCTGCGCTCGCGCGCGCTGCGGCGCGCCGCTTCCGCGCACAAGAGCGAGGCGCTCGAGGCCGACGCGCTGCATTTCTCCTCCGACATGTGGTCCTCGGCCGCCGTTCTCGCCGGCCTCGCCGGGCTCAGGCTCGGCTATGCCTGGGCGGACTCCGCCGCCGCCATCGTGGTTGCGCTGTTCGTCTGCCTCGCCGGCTGGCGGCTCGGACGGCGCACCATCGACACTCTCACCGACACCGCGCCGCCGGGCGCGGCCGAACGCATCGCCGCGATTGCCCGCAATGTCACCGGCGTGGTCGAGGTCGCGCGCATCCGCGTGCGCCGGGTCGGCGCGACGCTGTTCGTCGACCTCGACGTGGTCGCAAGCCGGACCCTTCCGCTCGATCGCGTGGAGGCGCTCAAGCACGACATCGCGCGCGCCATCGCCATCGCCATGCCGGATGCCGAGATCAACGCCACCGTCGTACCGCGCGCGCTCGACGACGAAACCGTGCTCGAACGGGTGATGGTGATCGCCCGCAATCGCGCTCTCGCGGTCCATCACGTGACCGTGCACGCCGTCGCGGGGCGGCTCGCCGTGTCGCTCGATCTCGAGGTCGATGCCGCCCTCACGCTCGCCGCCGCGCACGAGATCGCCTCGGGCCTCGAGGCGGCGGTTCGCGACGAGCTCGGGCCCGACGTCGAGGTGGAAAGCCATATCGAGCCACTGCAGGTGAGCGGATTGATCGGCACCGATGCCGCGCCGCAGCGGGTCGCGGCGGTGCGCACGGCGCTCGCCACGCTCGCCGCCGAGGGCGGCCTGCGCAACGTCCACGACGTGCGGGTGCGCGAGACCGGTGAAGGCGAGATCGTCAATTTCCATTGCAACGTCGACCCCAAGATCCGGGTCGGCGACGTTCACGAGATGGTGGACGGCGTGGAGCGCGGCTTGCGCCGACGTTTCCCGGAGATCAAGCGGGTGATCGGCCACGCCGAGCCGCGG
>DASTZX010000335.1:0-21769 GCA_035764045.1 Xanthobacteraceae bacterium
CGATCGCATCGGCATCATCGG
This sequence comes from Xanthobacteraceae bacterium, assembly GCA_035764045.1. Classification (GTDB taxonomy): domain Bacteria; phylum Pseudomonadota; class Alphaproteobacteria; order Rhizobiales; family Xanthobacteraceae; genus JAVDCA01. Next base: position 22 of record DASTZX010000335.1, read on the forward strand.
CCGCAGCCTCGGCAGCCATTACGCGGCCCGCGCCGCGATGCGCGACGAGCGCATCAAGGCGGTGGTCTCCTGGGGCTCGATGTTCGACCTGAAGAACTACCGCAGCATTCCGCCGCTCACGCTGGCGGGCTTCGTCTTCGTCACCGGCGGCAAGACGGTCGAGGAAGCGAAACCATACCTCGACAGCATCGACCTCTCGGCAGTCGCGGGCCGCATCCGATGTCCGCTCATGGTGGTGAACGGCGGTCGCGATCCGATCACGCCGCCCGACAACATCGATCGCATGCGCGCGCTCGGCGATGGCCTGGTCGATGTTATGTATTGGCCGGACAGCAGCCACTGCATGCACGATCGTCCGCATGTCTGCCGCCCCGCGATGGCGGACTTCATGCGCCGTCATCTCGCGGCCTGACCGCGCGTTCCACCTTGTATGTAGAGCTTGCCAAGCTGGCACGACTGCCCGAAGCTCCGACTTGGGGCATTGTGACGGGAAACGTTCGCCCCAGCAGCGCGCAGGCAGATTTGATGACGGTTCGTCCGAACCTCACGGTTAACGTGTTTCCCGGGGGGTTCAACTGGGGCCTTTACGTCGGCATCGATCGCGGCTTCTTCGCGCATAACGGCGTTGACGTGACGATTTCGGCAACGCCGAATTCCGTCGCTCAGATGACCGGACTGTCGGAGGGACGGTTCGAGATCGCCATGACCGCGGTGGACAACATCGTTGCCTATGTGGAAGGGCAGGGGGAAGCACCGATCGGCGCGCAGCCGGACTTCTTTGCTTTCATGGGCAGCGACAGCGGTTTCCTGAGCCTCGTCGTCCGGTCGAACATCGAACGTGTCGCGGACCTTGCCGGTCGAACGCTTTCGGTGGACGCGATGACGACCGGCTATGCCTTCGTGCTCTTGGAGATCCTGCGGCGATATGGGCTGCAGCGAGGCGAATTCCAGATCCGCAAGGTCGGCGGCATGGCCCAACGCTATAACAGTCTCCTCGACGGCGGCGAGGATGGCACCCTCCTGTCGGCGCCCTACAGTACGCTTGCCAAGCACCACGGCCTGACCGAACTGGTGAAGGCCACGTCGCTGCTCGGTTCCTATCAGGGCAATGTCGCCGCGGCGCGTCGCTCGTGGGCAAGCGAAAACGAAACGCAGGTCATAGCGTTCATCCGCGGCTATCGAGAGGCCATAACCTGGCTTTACGAGCCCGCGCACCGCGAGGATGCGATCGGCATTCTCATGCGCAATCTTCCACAGATGCCGCGCAGCCTCGCCGAAGCAACCTACACTGAGCTGCTGAGCCCGGACCAAGGCTTCTTTCGCGACTGCGCCATAGATCTGCGCGGCATGGATTGCGTTCTCGATTTGCGCAGCCGGTACTGCGGCCGTGAGGAGACCTTGCGGGATCCAATGAAGTACTGCGATCTGAGCTATTACCGATGGGCAACCGGTTGAACAGCGCGAGAACGCCTTGCCCGATCAGAGCGGGAGCCGCGCGGGGATTGCTGTCAGCAAACGTCCGATCATGAAGGATACCCAGCAATGCTGAAACTGTCGCATCACAACCGGTACGACTATCTTCCGATCAACAAACGGCAACAGTATTCCTGGCCGAACGGCAAGCGCCTCGCATTTTTTCTGGCGCTGAACATCGAGCATTTCGCGTTCGGGGCAGGTCGCAGGCTCGATCCGCAGTCCGGATTCGGCGGCGCCCCGACGACCCGCAATTATGCTTGGCTCGACTATGGAAATCGCATCGGCAATTGGCGATTTTTCGAGATGCTGGACGAACTGAAGCTCCCGGCCTCGATCCTCCTGAATTCGTCAGTCTGCTACGAGTACCCCGAGATCATCGAGAAGATCAAACAGCGAGGAGACGACGTGCTCGGGCATGGTCGTACCAACGCCGAAACCTTGGCCGGGCTTTGGGAGGATGACGAGCGGCGGCACATCCAGGAGTGCGTCGACGTCATCACGAAGTACATCGGCGTAAGGCCGACCGGATGGATGGGGGCCGGAGCCGTAGAGACGTCGGTCACGCCGGATCTTTTGAAGGAATGCGGCTTCACCCATCTTCTCGATTGGCCGGTCGACGATCAGCCGATCTGGATGAGAACACGTTCGGGTCCCATCCTCTCGGTACCCTATCCGATGGAGCTCAACGATGCCGGGACGTTGGGCGTGCGCCACCATACCGGGCGCGAATTTGCCGACATGGTGGTCGACCAGTTCGAGGAACTGCTCGAGGCGTCGGAAAAGCAGCCGCTCGTCTGCTCGATTGCATTGCACGGTTACATTCTCGGACAGCCGATGAGGCTCCGGCCGTTGAAGAAGGCGATCAAGCATTGCGCCCAACACAAGCATGCTGATCAGGTGTGGTTCACGCGGGCCGGAGACATCGCGAAGTACTGCTTTGAGATGAAGCCGGGAATCATCCCGGGAAGCTGAGGCACTGATCGTACCTGCTCGGGCGAATTGCCCGGCGCTCAGCCGCAAGTCCGCGAGCACGGTTCGTGCCGTCGTGGCGGCGGCTATGATTTGAGCGGCGGATAATCGCGCGAGTAGACCGGCTGCTGCAGAAACCATTTGGGGTCGTAGGTCCAGAACTGGCTGACCTTCGGATAGGTCTTGAGCGTCTTGTTGACGAGCTTGCCGTTCTGCTTGTCGATCCGCCGGATATAGATGTTGCACACCACGTTGTTGTGATCGTCGAAGCTGATCGGGCCGCGCGGCGTGTCCTTGAGCGTGAGCGACCGCATCGTCCGGATGAAAGCCGCCGGATCGCCGACCTTGCCGCCCGTCTTCTCCAGCGCGGCTTCAATGACCATGCCGTTGACGTAGAAGCACGCCGCGTAGGTGCCGATCGCGACGTCCGGCCCGAAGACCTTGTGCATCTCGGCGAGGAAGCGATGGTTGGGTTCGCTGTCGAGGTCGAGCGTATAGGGAATCGAATTGATCATCCCGACCGCGCTGTCGTTGAACGATCCGATGATGGTGTCGTCCGCCGCCGTCGTGCCGCCGATCAGCGCCGGCTTGAGGCCGAGCTCGTGATAGGCCTTGGTGAACTTGAGCGGATTGGATCCCGTCAGCCCCTGGCAGACCACGTCGCAGTCGGCAATCTGGGCGATGTAGGGGACGTAGTCCGGCGTGTTGAGCGGCGCCCACAGCTTCTTGACCACGCGTCCGCCGGCGTCCTCGAAGGCGCGCTGGAATCCGCCGACCTCCTCGTAGCCGAACGCGAAGTCGTCGCACATGGTGATCGCGCGCTTGCGCTTCATCTCCTTGGCGGCGTAATCGGCGAGCGGGTAGAGGCCCTGCGCCGACGTATAGGAGGTGCGCAGCAGATACGGGTTGCCGCGCCGCTGCGTCACGTCCTCGGCGCCCGCGAAGGCCAGCGTCGGCATCTTGCTCTGGGCGAGATAGTCGAGGATCGCGAGCAGCTCGAAGGCCGCGAACGGCCCCATGACGAGGTCGACCTTGTCGCGCTCCACCAGCTCGGCGGCCTTGGTCTTGGCGCCGGCCGGGTTGCCGCCGGTGTCGGCGACGATCAGCTCGATGTTGCGCCCCGCGAGCTTGGAATTGCGCGACTTGAGGTAGGCCGTGAAACCTTCCTCGATGTGGACGCCGCCGGCGGCGAGCGGTCCGGTCTTGACCGTCATCAGCCCGATCTTGAGCGGTGCGTTCTGCGCCACCGCCGGCATCGGGATTGCGGGCATTGCGGCGGCGCCGGCGGCGGCCGTGCCGGATTGCAGGAATTTGCGACGGTCCATGCGAGCAGGCATCGTGTCCTCCCTGGGCTCGTCCTGGCATTTCCCTCATCGATTTTGTGTGCGGCGCGGCGTCGAGGCCGTTCCGCATGACGCAATTTCACACGTCGCTCACGCGCCGTGCACGCCGGCCGACCAGCCTTGCGGCGCGAGATGCTTTTCCGCCACCTCGCGCGGCTCGTCTTCGAGCGGCGTCGCCATCGTACCATTCCAGCGGGCGAGAAAACCCGCCATCGCAACGGCTGCGACAATTTCGACGATCTGCTCCTCGCTCCAATTGGCGCGCAGCGCCGCGAACATCTCATCGGAAACGGCGTTCGGCACGGCGCTGGCGGCCACCGCGACCGTGAGCGCCGCCTTTTCGGCGGAGCTGAATTGCGGGCTGTCGCGGAAATCGGGGACCGCCGCGAGGCGAGCGGGGTCGATGCCGAAATGCAGCGCACCGCTCGCGGTATGCGCCATGCTGTAGGCGTCGCGCACGGCGCCGCTCGCCGCATAGGCGAGCAGCCGCTTGAGCCCGCGATCCACCTTGCTCTCCGGGCTCCAGATCGCGGCCTGCATCTGCACGAATGCCTGCACGAGGGCCGGCTTGCGCTGCATCGTGAGGACGCTGTTCGGCACGAATCCGAGCGACTGGCGGAACGCGGCGAACTGGTCGGCGAGCTCCGGCGAATGCCCGGCCGGCAGCGGCGCGAGGCGCTGGCCGGGCTTGCTCACGCGACGTTCTCGAGCAGGAGCAGCAGCCCGCCGACCACTGCCGTATTGGCGAGCATGGCGTTGCGCATGACAGCCTTCTTGAACGGATCGGGCACCTCCCAAAAGCGCAGCAGCAGTGCGGAGGCGAGGACCGTGAACGCGATCAGGCAGCCGACGCCGATGGCAGGATGCCAGTTCGCGAGCACCAGAGCGCAGCCGACGAACTCCAGCGTTTGCCCGATCCAGAAGGTCAGCAGCGGGAATGGGGCGCGAAAGAGCTTGAGCCGGTGCACGTGATCATCGACCTGTGGCTTGAAACAGTTCCTGATGCCGACCGCGAGAAAGAACAGCACGATCAGCCAGCGTCCGACCGTCACCAGCCACGATGGATCATTGTAAAGCGCCTGCATCGCGTTCCTCCCGCGAGAATTCGGCTATCCCGTTCTCCCCCACAACCGGGCGGACGCGATGTCGGCGCCTGCGCGCAGCGAACGCAGCTTTTCCCACACGACATCCTCGGCGACCCATTCGCGTCCGGCGAAAGTGCCGAACCCGCAGTCGGTGCTCGCGATAACGCGTTCGCGGTCGCCGACCGCGGCGACGACCTCGCCCAGGCGCTTGGCGACGACCTCAGGATGCTCGACGAAGTTGGTCGTCGTGTCGATGACGCCGGCGACCAGGAGCAGATGATCCGGCAGGGGGCGCTTGCGCAGCACGGCGGCCTCGTGCTGATGGCGCGGGTTGCCGAACTCGATGCTCAGCGCGCCGACGTGCGCCTGCTCCAGCACCGGCAGGATGCTCGCAAACGGGATATCGTGCGTGTGCGGGCCTTCCCAGTTGCCCCAGCAGCAGTGCAGCCGGACCTGGTCGCGCGGAATGCCTTCGGTCGCCTGGTTGATGGCGGCGACGATTGTCTCGCATGCCGCGATGAACTCCGCCTCGGATTTGTTCTGGAAGCCGATGGTGCGGTCCATTGCGAGGTCGGGGGCGTCGATCTGCAGCACGAAGCCGGCCTTGGTGATCGCCGCGTATTCGTTGCGCATCTCGCGCGCGAGCGCGAACACGTAGTCCTTGTGGCTCGGATAGTGAGCGTTGATGAGCGTGCTCGCAATGATCCCGGGCGAGGGCGCCGTCATGAAGCAGTCGGATGCGCTGCGGCCCGCCGCCTTGGCGTTGCGGCCGAGCCGCGCGATCTCGGCATCGATCGCCGAGGAGTCCTTGTAGCGGACGTCGGCGACCGCCTGCGGCGCATTGAACTGCTTGCCGCGGCGCGGAAAGCGCTCCATCAGCAGCTTGCCGAAGTCGGGGAAGTCCGCCATGTCGCGCGGCCGCGGGCGGTCGGACTGGCCCGCGAACCCTGTCATGCGCTGCGCCACGTAGGTCTGGAAGCCGACCCGCCCCTGCTCGCCGTCATTGCAGACGTCGATGCCGATCTCGCGTTGCTTGCCGAACACGAGCGCGACGCGGCGCTCGATCTCGCCGTCGAGCTCCGCGCGCTCCAGTCCCTCGCCGAGCTCGGAGCGGATCAGCAATTCATTGAGCCGCGCGCCGCGTGGGAGACTGCCCACGTGGGTCACCAGCAGCCGCTCGTCGCTCTTGCGCATCGCTTCTCCCGCGCGGCGGTCCTTGCGGGTTCAATCCCGCTCCCGCCTCATGCCACTTTCGAGGGGGAAGACGCCTTGCCTTTCGCCCAATATTCGCTGGACGCCTTGGTGGCGGCAAGCCTGTCGGCATCCTCGAAGCCCGGCGCCATCGAGGCGGACGTGCCGGCCAGCACCTGGTGGTGTTCGATGTTGAGAAGCCGCAGCCAGCTCTGCTGGCCGAGCGTGAGCCCGATCATGCAGCCGAGCTCGACGAGCTCGGGCTCGCTGAAATGCTCGTACATCCGGTTCCAGAACGCATCGTCCGTCTCGCTGCGCCACACGATCGCTTCCGCATAGGCGAGGGCGGCCTTCTGGCGCTCGTCGTACTTCACGGAGGACTCGAAGTTGATCAGGTCCTTGACATGGTCCTCGATCAGCGCGCCGTTGGTGGTTGCCTTCACGGAGCGCTGGTTGCCGCAATACTCGCACTGCACCGAGCGCGAGACATAGAGCCGGCACAGCTCCTTGATCCCATGATCGAGCACGCCGTTGCGATAGAGGTCGCGCCATGAATTGGCGAAGAACCAGAAGGCGGCCGGCACGTGCGCGCGCACCGCCGTGCTCTCCGGCCGCGGCGTGCCCTCGCGCTCGCAGCGGCGCATTTCGTCCTGCATTGCGGGGTCCATCTTTTCGATCGGAACGTAGCTGATGCGCTGCTTCGCCGTGTCTGTCTTCGCCGTATCTGTCTTCGCCATGTCTGTCTCCTGAAATCGCAAGCGTGGTGATCCTACGCCGCCCGACCCTTTCCGTGCACCAGGCTCGCGGAAAGGGATTCCTCGCGGCCGGCGTCCTGCGCCTTGGCATACTCGGCGACGGTGGCGTACTCGGTCGCCTTTTCCTGCGGCGACGCGATGCCGGCGACCTTGCGCGCGAACGCCGCAAACGGGCCGGCTCCCGTGAATTCGGCGCGCTTGAGCGTGAGCGAGAGCAGCGTCTGCAGCGGCGTGCCGTTGAAGTTCTCGAACATGTAGAGGCGGCCGCCCCAATCCGTGAGGTAGAGATCGCGAATGACGCGGGCGAGCTTGACGCGGTCGTAGGGCTCGCCGGTCGGCCCCTGGTTGAGGCGCTCGAACCACGGCCGCATGGCCGGGTCGCTCCACTGCGCCTCGGTCGGGAACATGAGCGCGCTGCGCCCGCACAGATCGATCAGCTCGTGGATCATCGCGCCGAACTGCTGGAGGAAATAGACGCGCCCCCAGTTGAACAGCTGGATGTTCGGCTTGTAGAGGCCGCCGGGGGTGAGGAATCCGAGGTCCTCGCTCGCGACGACGTGCGCATAGACCGATTGCTGGAAGCCGATGATGCGGGCGAGGCGCGACTGCACGGCCTCGATCCTCGCGGTACCGAGATGTTCGCAGACGAGGATGGCGAGCCCCGCCAGGAGCTCCGCCCGCACGGCCTGCCGCACCAGCGCGTGGTAGTGCACCCAATCGAAGACGCGCTGCGGATAGAGCTTGGCGTGCTCCGGATTGCCGATGTGGAAAACGTACTTCCACGGGATGAACACGTTGTCGAACAGGACGGTGCTGTCGAGCTCGTCGCCCTGCGAGGCGAGCGGGTGCTCGATCGGATCGTCCTTGACGACGCTTTCGCGGCACACGATCGTCACGCCCTTGGCGTTCGCGGGGCAGACGCCGTAGATGACCTGATCGCCCTTGGCGCCCGGCCGGAAGAACACGCCGAGATGGAGGAAGTCGCCGAAGGCCGAGCCCGTTCCGATCGCCTTGACGCCGTTGACGACGATGCCGTCCTCGTTGGTGGCGACAACGCGCAACGCCGGGGAATTGCCGTGCGCGTCCGCGCTCGACCGGTCCGCTTGCGGATCCACGAAATGCGGCGCGCAGACGAGATCGTTGTCCATCGCATGACGGTAGAACGCGACGATGTTGCGCGCGAGCCCGCGGCCCTCGGCACCGATCGCGGCGCTCTCCCACGGCTCCGGGTCGTCCACGTAGGTCACCATGATGTAGTTCTGCACGTCGGGCGTGCGCGGGCATGACGCCGCCACGAAGTGCCGCATCATGAATTCATGGTATCTGCGCTTGCGTATCAGCTGATCCTTGGTGCGGTGCTGGAACCACATCATCGACCGCCGGACGCCCGCGTCGTCGACGAAGGTGAGCTCGTCCTGCAGGTCCTCCCGGCGATGCAGATCGAAGAATTCGGCGGTCCGCCGCGCATAGTCGCGCGTCAGCGGATGACTGGCGACGTCGTCGACCTTGTGATTGCCGACCCACACGACGCGTCCGTCGCGGAGCGACTGGAGATAGTGCTCGCCGCTGCGCAAGGCGCGCGGAGCTTGCGGGTCCGCCGTCATGGCGAGCCGACAACGCCGCGGCGATCCTGGTTCGACCGCGTCATCATGGCGTTTCCTCCGAGAGGCGGGGTTGACCCCCGCTGCCAACGAAACCGGGACAGGCATAGGCTACGCCGAAAATACGGCGTACTCTATGTCCCGATGGCGATTGCGACTATTCCGCGAAGTTATCGGGCGGACCTCGACCTGCACGATCTGCAGGTGCTCGAGGTGCTGCTCCATGAGCACAGCCTGACGCGCGCCGCCAAGGTTCTCAACGTCAGCCAGCCGGCGCTCAGCAAGACCTTGGCGAACCTGCGCCGCTACTTCTCCGATCCATTGTTCGTGCGCGTCGGGCTGCGCATGGAGCCGACGGCCAAGGCCGTAAAGCTGCGGTCCTCGATCGGTCGGATCCTCGAAGGAGTTCGCGCCCTACGGGCGCGCGAGGCAGGGTTCGATCCGGCCACCTCGAGGCGGACCTTCACGTTTTGCGTGGTCGACGCCGGCGTGATCAAGCTGCTGCCGCCACTGGTCAACCTGCTGCTGGAGCAGGCGCCCCACGTGCGCTTGCGCACCGTCCAGCTCGATGCCCAGCAGCTCGAGCCATGGCTTGCGTCCGGCAAGCTCGACTTCGCGATGGGCTCGTTCCCCTCGCTCACCAAGGGCATTCGCCGCCAGCCGCTGTGGAACGAGACCTATGTCAGTGTGGTGCGAAGCGGGCATCCCCGTCTCGATCGACGGCCCACCCGGCGGGCGTTCGCGGCCGAGAGGCACGTCCTCGTTTCGACGCTCGGCACCGGGCATGCGCACCGTCTCGCCGAGCGCGCGATCGAAAGCGCGGTCCATCCCGACAACATCGTGTGTCGCGTTCCGATGTTCATCGGGGCCGCGGTCCTCTCAAAGCACACGGATGCTGTCGCGACCCTGCCGCATTCGATCGCGACCGTATTGGCGGACGATCTCGACCTGCAGATCATTCGACCGCCGATCAGGCTGCCGAAGATCCAGATTTATCAGTATTGGCACAATCGGTTCCACCACGAGCCGGGCAACCGATGGATCCGCTCGATATTTGCGTCCCTGTTCAGGCGCGCATGAGGGTTGTCCGCTGCGGACGCGAGCTCGGGTGCATGGGCGCGCGCCCGAGCGCTTCACCGGATCGTCCGGATCCGGCTTCTTGAGTGCGAACGCCGCCTGGAATGCGGGCCGGCCTGGGTGCGCTGCACCAGGTCGAGGTGATGGATTGGCCGGACAGCAGCCACTGCGTGCACGATCGTCCGCATGTCTGCCGCCCCGCGATGGCGGACTTCATGCGACGTCATCTCGCGGCCTGAGCGTGCGTTCCGCCTTGCATGTAGCGCTTGCCAAGCCGTCACAACTGCCCGAAGCTCCAGTGTCGGGATTGCAAGGGGCACAGCATGTCGGCACCAACGGTTGACGAGCGCGTCGGACGCGCACTCGCAGATGAAGCGCCGGGTCGCGCCGGGGTGAATATCCTCGACCTCCGCTACGGGCTGGAGGACAAGCCCGGGCCGATCCCGATGTTTCTGTTCGGGCTGCAGCATGTGCTGGTGATGTTCACCGCCATGATCGCGGCGCCGCTGGTCATCGGGCAACTGCTCAACCTTTCGCCCGAGCTGCGCACCACCATGGTCACCGGCGTCATGCTGGGCTGCGGCATCGGGACGATCGTGTCTGCGCTCGGTCTGTTCTGGATCGGCGCGCGGCTGCCGCTCCTGCTCGGCGCCTACGCCGTCTATATCGGTCCGGTCGTCGCGATGGCGAAGGCGAGCAGCCTGGCCGCGGCCACCACCGCGATGATCATCGGCGGCCTGGTGCTGTTCGTATTCAGCCCGGTGCTGGGCAAATTGCGCTCCCTGTTTCCCCCGGTCGTGGTCGGGACGTTGCTCGTCGTGACCAGCGAGACGCTGATCCGGATTGCCGTCAACATCGCCGCGGGCGTGAATACGCCTTATGCCGGCAAGCCGATCACCATTTTCCTCGTGCTCGGCAGCATCGCGCTCATTCTGGCGATCAACCGGCTCACGCATGGCTTCATGCGCGCGCTCTCGGTGTTTCTCGCGCTGGTCTGCCTCTATGTCATCGCGATCCCGCTCGGGCTCGCCAATTTCAGTTTGGTCGAGAACGCACCCTGGTTCCAGCTGCCGTCGATCGCACCCTATGGCTTCGCCTGGCCGAGCACGGGCGGTCTGATCACCGTCATCGTGTATCACCTGATCGCCGCGGTCTACACCATGAGCATCACGCTTGCGCTGTGCAGCATGCTGCGGATCGAAGGAACGGAGCGGCGCGTGCGCGGAGCTGTGGCCGCCGACGGTTTCGGTTCGGCCGTCGCTGCGCTGTTCGGCGGCGTTCCGCTGATCTCGTATGACCAGAACGTCGGCGCGATCTCGCTGACCGGGGTCGGAAGCCGTTTCGTGGTGGCGGCCGCGGGCATGATCCTCATCTTGATGGCATTGCTGCCGAAGGTCGGCGCGCTGATAGCGATCGTGCCGCCGTTCGTGCTCGGCGGCACGCTCATCTTCATGTTCGGCATGATCGGTGCGGTCGGCGTCGGCATTCTCGCCGACAGCTTGCGCAGCCAGCGCGATCTCCTGCTGTTCGCCGCCTCGGTCGGTCTCGCCACGGCGGTGAATTTCGCCCCGCCGACCCTGTTCCAGTCGGTGCCGGAATCGCTGCGCATCCTGGCGGCGGATGGAATCGTCATCGGGACGGTGGTGGCGGTCGGCCTCAACCTGCTACTGCCGAAGAAGGACTAGCCGATGGCCGCGCCGGAAACCGACTTCGACGTCGCCGCCCGCATCGCGCATGTCAGTCCGCTCGTCGGCATGCGCGAGAAAGTGGCGCCGCGCCACACGGCGCTCGTCGTCATCGATATGCAGAACGACTTCATCGCGAACGAGGGCCTGCTCGCGCGCGAGGGCCGCGATGTCTCGCAGGCGCAGGCGATGGCGCATGAACTCCCGCAACTCCTCAAGGCGGCCCGCGACGCCGGCGTCTTCGTCGTGTTCGTGCGCAACGTCTACACGACCGACAACAACTTCTATCTTTCCGACGTGTGGCTGGAGCAGGCCGCGCGCAAGCGCCAAGGCGGCTATACGCGCATCCCGGTCTGCGCGGCGAACTCCTGGTCCGGCGACTTTTACGGCGAGGTGCGGCCGCTCCCCGGAGAGCCGATCGTCACCAAGCATCGCTACAGCGCGTTCTACAACACCGACCTGGACACTGTCCTGCGGGCGAACGGCATCCGCACCGTCGTGTTCACCGGCGTGGTGACCAATGTCTGTGTCGAGACCAGCGCACGCGAGGCCTTCGTGCGCGACTATTACGTGGCCGTGGTGAAAGACGGCACCGCCGCCTATTCGCAGGCCGACCACGAGATGACCTTGGCGAACATCGACCGCTTCTTCGGCGAAGTGACGAGCATTGCCGACCTGCAGTCGCTCTGGCCGCCGCGCAACCGCGCCGAGGCGCGGCGCTGGAGTGCCGAATGAGTGCACCGCAAGGCCAGGTCCGCGACGGAATGCGGATCGATTTCGACGTCGCGATCGAGGCGGATGACGGGCTGATCCTGCGCGCGGACGTCTATCGTCCCGCCGGCGAGGGCGGGTCTCCGGTCATCCTCAGCTATGGGCCGTACGCCAAGGGCATGTCGTTCCCGGACAGTCGCCCCTACGCGTGGAGGCATTTGACCGAACGCTACCCGGAGGTGACGCAAGGATCGAGCGGCCGCTATCAGGCTTGGGAAGTGGTCGATCCGGAGAAATGGGTGCCGGATGGCTATGCGGTCGTGCGGGTGGACGCGCGCGGGACGGGCCGTTCGCCTGGCTTCGTCGATCCCTGGTCGCCGCGCGAAACGCGAGATTTGTATGACTGCATCGAATGGGCCGGCAAGCAGAGCTGGAGCAACGGCCGGGTTGGGCTCAACGGCATCTCGTACTACGCGATTAACGCCTGGCAGGTGGCGGCGCTGCAGCCGCCTCATCTCGCCGCGATCTGCGCCTGGGAAGGCGCCGCCGACCATTACCGCGACGTTTGTTACCACGGCGGCATTTTCTCCGAGTTTCTGACCAACTGGTACGCCCGCGGCGTCATCCCGATGCAGCACGGCTACGGCGAGCGCGGGCAGCGCAGCCGCCTGACGGGGGAGCTCGTCACCGGACCCGAAACGCTGCCGGACGAAGCGCTCGCTCGCGACCGCAGCGACATCATCTCCCGCGCGCTCGCGCACCCCTTCGACGACGAATACCATCGCGTTCGTTCGGTCGCGCTCGAGCGGATCAACGTGCCGTTGCTGTCCGCCGGCAATTGGGGCGGTCACGGCTTGCATCTGCGCGGCAACACCGAAGCATTCATGCATGCGTCGTCGCCGCAGAAATGGCTCGAGTTTCACGGCGACACGCACTGGACGCATTTCTACACAGATTACGGCGTCGATCTGCAGAAGCGCTTCTTCGGCCATTTCCTCAAAGGCGAGCGCAACGGCTGGGATCGGCAGCCTCCCGTACAACTTCAGGTGCGCCATCCTGGCGAAATCTTCGTCGTGCGGCACGAAAACGAGTGGCCGCTCGCGCGAACCCGGTGGAGCAAATTCTACCTCGATCCCGCCTCGCGAAGCTTGCAGTCCGAGCCGCCCGGCCAGTCCGCGGTGCTCGCCTATCACAGCATGGGCGACGGCCTCACCTTCTCGACGCGCCCGTTGCCCGACGCGATCGAAATCACCGGCCCGGTTGCCGCGCGGCTTTATGTCTCGTCCGAGACGTCGGATGCGGACGTGTTTGTCATTCTGCGCGTGTTCGCTCCGGACGGCGAAGAGGTGGTCTTCCAGGGCGCACAGGACCCGCACACGCCCGTCGCGTTCGGCTGGCTGCGTGCCTCGCGGCGCAAGCTCGACCCGGTCCGCAGCCTCCCATACCGGCCCTATCATACGCACGACGAAGACCTGCCGCTCGCGCCTGGCGAGCCGGTCGCACTCGACATCGAGATCTGGCCGACCTCGATCGCGGTTCCTGCAGGATACCGCATCGCGCTGACGATCCGCGGAAAGGACTACGAGTATCCGCACGGACCCGCCAATCTGCCCGGCGTGCCGTTTCCCCTGTCCGGCGTCGGCCCGTTCCTGCACGCCGATCCGCGCAACCGCCCGGGGTCGATCTTCGACGCGCAAAATGCCCTGCATTTCGATGCCGAGCGAGCGCCGTGGTTCATGCTGCCGATCATTCCACCAGGGTGAGCATTTGCCTTGCTTGACAGCGGCCGACGCACTGCCATGATTTCGTGAATGCCGGGAGCAGACATGCAAAAGTCGTTTGTGCGAGGCACGTGGCAGCAGAAGCGAGCCTTCTCGCCCGCGGTGATCGTCTCAGGTGGCGGCCGGACGGTCTACGTCGCCGGTCACACCGGGCAGGTCAGCGACGACGGACGCTCGCTCGCCGGCGATTTCGATGCGCAGTGCCGCCAGACCTTCCGCAACATCGAGAAGACGCTGAGCGAGGCTGACGCCAAGCTCTCGGACATGGTCACCATGACGGTGTTTCTGATCGATGTGCGCCATACCACGCGCATGACGGAGTTGCGCTCCGAGATCTTCGGCAAGGATTTTCCCGCGAGCGCCGCCATCACCGTTACGGGCTTCGCCGACCCCTCGATCATGCTCGAGATCCAAGGCATAGCGGTGACGGCATGACACGCGCCACAGCGGTTGGCTCCCTCCGGCGGTTCTGACAGGAAGGCCGAGATGGACATCGTGGTCAGCGGCGTGACGCAGATTTTCGGCACGCCGCCGGACCAGGTGATCGCGCTCGAGAACGTGAGCCACCGCTTTCCGTCGCAGAAGGTGAGCTGCATCCTGGGCCCAAGCGGCTGCGGCAAAAGCACGCTCGTTCAGATCATCGGCGGCATCAGGCGGTGCACGGCGGGTGGCATCCGGATCGGCGATCAGCAGCACGCGGCCGATCCGCTCGGCACTCATTCGGTGATGGTGTGGCAGCAGCTCAACCTGTTTCCCTGGCGCACCGCGCTCGATAACGTCGCCTTCGGGCTGGAGATGCAAGGCATCGCCAACCCCGCGCGCTATGAACGCGCCCGCGCGCTGATCGCCTCCGTCGGGCTGCGCGGCTTCGAGAAGCACCGCCCTGCCCAGCTCTCCGGCGGCATGCGCCAGCGCGTCGCCCTTGCCCGCGCGTTGATCATGCAGCGCCCGATCATGCTGATGGACGAGCCGTTCGCGGCGCTCGATGCGCAGACCAAGATCGTGATGCAGGAGGAATTGATCCGCATCTACGAGGCGAACAAGATGACGATTCTGTTCGTCACGCATGCGATCGACGAGGCGATCCTGCTCGGCGACGAAGTCATCGTGATGACCGCGCGGCCCGGCCGCATCAAGGAGGTGATCCGGGTCGACTTGCCGCGACCACGCGTGCAGGAGATGGTGAACACGCCCGAATTCGGGCGGCTTTACGATCATGCGCTGCATCTCATCCGCGAGGAAGTGCTGAGCGCGATGCGCCAACAGGACGCGATGGTCGGCGCCGCATGAAAGAGAAGCGCAAGCCGTTCGATGCCGTCGCCCTGCTCCAGGCTGCGCTGCCCTATGTCGTCGTCATCGCTTTCATCGCCGGTTGGGAAGCGCTGGTGGACCTCAACGGCATCGCGCCGATCTATTTGCCGGCGCCGAGCGCCATCGTGCGCTACCTGGTCGCGATGCTCGCGGACGGCTCGCTGCCGTACAATCTGGCGGTCACCTTCCTGCGCATCATCGGCGGCTTTCTGGTGGCCGCGGTGAGCGGCATAACGGTCGGCGTGCTGATGGGCATGTCTCCGCTCGCGGCGCGCATCGTGGATCCGTGGATCGCCGCGCTCTATCCGCTGCCGAAGATATCGCTCATCCCGCTGCTGATCATCTGGCTCGGCACCGGCGAGTCCTACAAGATCGTGATCAGCGCAGTGACCGCCTTCTTTCCGGTCGTGATCAGCACGTTCGCAGCGATCCGCCAGGTCGATCCCGGGCTCCTGGAAGCCGCGCGGGATCTCGGCGCCAATCAGCGGCAAATCCAGCTCAAGGTCGTGATCCCGGCCGCGCTCCCCGGTATCCTGTCCGGCCTGCATCTCGGAATGGGCGTGACCGTCATCATGGTGGTCGCGGCGGAAATGATCGGCGGGTCGAGCGAAAGCGGGATGGGCTACGTGCTCGTGCATTCGGGCCAGGTGATGGAGACCGAGAAGGTGTTCGCGGGCCTCATCGTGCTCGCCGTGTTCGGCGCGGCGGTCACCAAGCTGCAGAAGCTGATCGACCGCCGGTTGGCGCCCTGGGTGGAACCGCATCGATGACAACCATGAGAGGGAGAGCGCCTATGCTGGGCCGCACGTGTCTCACCGTCCTGCTCACCGCTTCCGCGCTGCTCGGCGCGCGCGCCGCTCAGTCGGCCGACCTCATTCGCGTCGGGGAGGGGCCGTTCATCACGGGCGGCGCTTATTACGTCGCCGAGGGCAAGGGTTATTTCAAGAAGCTCGGCCTGGACGTGCAGCCGAAGATGTACATCGACGGCGCGATGGCCGTGCCCTCGTTGATTTCCGGCGAGCTCGACATCTCCTTCATGACGGCCTCGGCGGCGCTGTTCAACGCCATCGCCAAGGGCGCGCCGATCGTGTTCATTCTCGATCGCGGCAACAACAAGAGCGGCCGCGGCTACACCGTCATGAACGTGACGCAGGAAATGTATGACGGCGGGATCAAGTCCATTGCCGATTTCCCCAAGCTGAAAGGCAAGCGGGTCGGTCTCGGTGCGACCGGCAGCATCAATCAATATCTGTTCGCACGCGCCTTGCAGAAGGCCGGGCTCGATCCGCGCAAGGATGTGCAGTGGATCACCAATATTCCGCAGCCCGACCTGATGAAGATGCTGGGCCAGAAGAGCGTCGACGCGACGGACCTCGCCTATCAATTCGGCTACTTCGCTCAAAACAACAAATGGGGCCCCATCGTCGCCGTCGACGACCAGATCGATCCCGACGGCGCTGTCGGTCTCTATGCGGCGCGAAAGGATTTCGTCCAACAGCATCGCGACGCTTTGGTTCGCTTCGCGATGGCGTTCCTTCAGGGGGCAAAGGAATTCAATGCCGCGGCCGCCGAACCCGACAAACATGCCGATATCGTCGAAATGCTGGCTAAGCGGACGGCGCTGCAGAAGCCGGAGCTGGTGCGCGCAATTGCGCCGCACTGGTCCCACACCAACGAAGACGGCATGCCGAACATAAAATCGGTGATGGCGCAGCAGGACTATTGGGCCGACTACTTCCACCTGGTCGAGAAGAAAGTGCCGGAAGCGCAGCTATTCGAGCTGAGCATTGCGAAGGAAGCGAAAGCGCGCCTGGCGAAGGAGCACCCGTTCGAGTGACGGCGCCGGTGCACCCGGATGTCGCCCGAAGGGCGCTATCGGAGGGCGAGCGATCTACCGCTCGCGCCGCCTTCCTGGGGGAACCGCAAGGGGTATCTCTATCGTGAAGAAGATCTTGATCTGCTTGATCTCGGCGAACTTGCTTGCGAGCGTCTCTGCTCCCGGGCGCGCGGCTGAGGCCGACGATTACCCCACACGTCCGGTTCGGTTCATTCAAGGTTTTGCGCCCGGAGGCAACGCGGACATCATTACGCGCGTGCTTGGAGCCGAGATGTCCAAATCACTCGGCCAGCCGGTCATTCCAGAGGCTCGCGTCGGCGCTGGCGGCAATATCGCCGCACAGCAGGTCGCCCACGCCGAACCGGACGGCTACACGCTTCTCCTCGTTACGACCGCTCATCTCGTCTCGCCCGCCCTGTACAACTCCCTCGGTTATGACCCGATCAACGACTTCGCGTTCATCTCCTCCGTCACCAACGTTCCATTCTTCGTGGTATGCCGAACGGATTCTCCCTATAAGACGATCAACGATCTCGTCCAGGCGGCGAAGGCGAAGCCCGGATCGATCACTGTGGGAACCGCGGGCATCGGGACCGGGCAGCACATGGCCCTCGAACTCTTCTCGGTCGCAACGGGAATTAAGGTGCTGCATGTTCCGTTTCGTGGAGACTCCGGCGCCGTGACGGGACTTCTCGAAAAGACAGTCGATGCCGTCGTCGCTCCGGGCACGGCGGTGTTCGGCAATATTGAGGGCGGTACCTTTGCGGCGCTGGCGACGACAGGATCAGAGCGCTGGCCGTCGCTCAAGGATGTGCCGACGGTGTCCGAAACCGTAGCGCCGGGATTCGAGATGATCGCCTGGATCGGCGTCGGTACGACTCACGGCGTGCCGCAGCGTGTGATCGAACGATTGAACCAGGCAGTCAGGCACGCGGTCGCCACCCCGCCGGTAGACGAAAAACTACGCAGCCTTGGCGGTTTCCCCAAAAGCAGCACACCGCGCGAGGCGACGGAGCGCGTCGAGCGCGAAATCTCGATGTGGAAGGAGCTGGCGCAAAAAGCCGGCCTTTCGAAGCGATGAAGCGGGTTCGCGTGCCTCCAGAAACCAATTCACGTGTTCTCGCTTCCGGCTGGCAATGAGGTGTCGCAATGGCTGATATCCCGACCAACGTTGATCCTTCGACCAAAGGCTTCCTTGGCAAGGAAATGTATCTCGTTGTGACAAGACCGGTGCGATCTCCGGAAATCGCCAAGCGGCTGCATGAACATCTGGCTCACCAAGTCGAGCTCGAGAAACGCGGAATCATGTTTGCCGCGGGTCCGCTCTACCCGCGGGACTCCGATACTCCTGAAGCCGGAATGTTCGTTCTGCGAGCCAGCTCATTCGAGGAGGCCGATGCAATCGCGAGAGAAGATCCGCTGCACAAAGCGGGCCTTCGAACCTACACCCTGCAAAAGTGGCGGCTCAATGAAGGGCGAGTCACCATCACCGTCGATTTTTCCGATCAGACCATGAAACTCGACTAGCACACGCTTTCCTCTGCCCGCCCAGTCTCCTGAAATCCCGCCGACGGAGAGCGGCACGTATCGGGCGTGCTGCTTTCCTGAGGCGACAGCTCGTCGTGGAGTTGGGGCGCATCACACCCTGAGCAATCGCTCGGCATTCCCGTGTGCGATCCGCGCACGGTCGGCGTCGCTGACGGGCAGAAACTGCAAGAAGCTCCGCGACTCCTGCATCGAACAATAGGGATAGTCGACCGAGAACATGATCCGGTCGACGCCGACTTCGAGCAGGAGATTGAGGAAGCTCGGCGCGAAATTGAACCCGCCGAACGTGTAATGCACATTCTGCCGCAGATAATCCGCGACGGGGCGCTCGAGTTTGGTCATCTGAACGGGCAGATTCTTGTTCAAACGAGGCAGCATGAACGGAATGCCTTCGCCCAGATGGCCGACCACGACCTGCAGCCTGGGGTAGCGGTCGAACACGCCACCGAGCACCATGCGCAACAGGTGCACCGCCGTCTCGATATGCCAGCCCCATCCGCCGCCGGCGAAAACCATCGATACGGCAGGCGAGAAGCCCCCATACAACGCATCGACGACCGGTTTCGGCGACACCGTGGGATGCAGATAGATCGGGACATCCAAGGCTTGCGCGCATTCGAGGATCGGCGCAAAGAACGCATCGTCGAGATACCTGCCACGCGTATGGCCGTTGATGTTGGCGCCCTTGAATCCGAGCGTGCGGACGCAGCGCTGCAACTCTTCCACCGCCTTGTCCGGTGCCTGGATCGGCAGCGAAGCAAATCCGGCAAAACGCGTCGGATGCCGCTTGACCGCGGCGGCGAGGAAATCGTTTGCATCGCGCGCACAGGCGATGGCGACATCCGTCTCGGACTGTTCGACCCCCGGCGAATTGAGCGAAAGCACCTGCATATCGATGCCGGCCGCGTCCATTTCAGCCACGCGTTTGTCGCCGACATCCGACAGTTTCTCGATGATCGCCACCCCTCCCGGGCGTCCCGTGCGAAAGCGTTCGGTGGACAGCTTGCCCGGCCCCGCGACAAAGGCCGGCGTGACGAAATGTTCTTCGACCGCGATCGTGCGCATGTTTCCTTCCCGGCGTGTCAGCCTTCCGCCTCAAGACGTTTGCCGCCGGCAGTGGCCGGGTTGGCATCGACCCGTCCATTTCCATATCGATTTCGCCGGATATCGCAACCGCGTTAATTGCACAGGAAGAGGACATTGAACGGACGGCCCACCGCAAATCCTTCTCAGATGGCGGGCAAAGGCTGATGGCCGATGCGGGTCATCATGGTCTCGAAATAGTCCCGGACCTTCGCTGGGAAGCGGAGCGCCTTCACGACCGCGGCCGATCGCAGCAGCGGCAGCACTCGGATATCGTCGAGCGACAACGAGCCGTTGACGGCATCCGGCCGCTCGATGAGCCCGTTCAACGCCTCGAGCTCCGGCGCAAGCTCGTCGATGTAGCGGCGCGTGGCGGCGCGCAGCTCGACCAGATCACCCATCGCCTTGCGCTTGCGAACGACATAATGATCGTGCGCCGCGACCGTCGCGAACTCGGGCAAGCCGAGCAGCGGATAGCGCGGCCAGGTCAGCGGTGCCGCCCGCGTGGCGAAACGGTCGGCCCAGTCGGCGATCTCGTTGCGCTCCGGACCGGTCAGGATGGGGCTGCCGCGAGAATCGACGTAGCGGACCATGTCCATGCTTTCGAGCATCGGCTGGCCGTCGTCCTTCACCAGGATCGGAATCTGCCGTTTGCCCACCAGGCCCACCATGGTCTCGCTGTCGTCATCGAGCACCACGGTCTCCTGCAAGTGCAGGCGTTTCAGTGCCGCCGTCATTCGCACCCGGAAGCAAAGGGAGCAATGCTCGAACATGTAGAGCCGCATCAGGTGCGCTCCTTGTCCGCCGCCCGCGCTTTGACCTTGCCTCGGGCCGGCGCGCACCGGTCCGGCTGTCCTTGGCAACAGTTGTCCGTCAGGTATCCGACCAGCGCGTTCATCCGGTCGAACTGCACCGCATAGATCATCGAGCGCCCATTCCGCCGCACGCTGATCAGGCCGGCCTCGCGCAGCCGGTCGAAATGGAAGGTGAATCCCTTCACGCTTTGCCGGCGCATTCGATTGCCCGAACCATCGTGTCGACCGCGGCGGGAGTGTTGAGGCCGCCTTCGCGCACCAGACTGCGCCAGGCGTAGAAGCTCAACGCGAGATGCAGCATCGCGCGCTGCCTCGCCTTCAGCTTGCCGCCAAGCACCTGGTGCCAGGCGGCGACCGACGGCCCGTACCGCGACTGGCTGATCTCGTGCACCAGCGCATGGTGCTCGGCATCGCGCAATACGCTGGCGAGCAGCGTGTCATTGCGTTCGAACCAGGCGTAGATCGCACGCAGTCCGACGGCGAGCCGCTCGGCGCGATCGGCGATGCCGCGCCAAGTCGCGGCGTCGGGTATCGGATCGCGCGCCTCGACATGGCCCGAGCAGGCCATGAGCAGGCTGCGCTCGTCCGGGAAATGCGCATAGAGCGTGTGCCGCTGCACGCCGGCCTTCTCCGCCACCATGCTGAAAGTGGTCGCCGCCGGACCGGCATTGCTGTGCAGCTCGACCGCGGCCTCCACGATGCGCCGACGGGTTTCGGCCTGCTGCGCAGCGCGCTTTTTCAAAGTGTAGGTCCGGGCCATAAAAATCATTGCACAGGAGCGTGCATCCATGTTGACAACGCGACTCTATTTCGATACACATATATGTATTATGAAATGTGACGAATGTCCATCCCCATGACCGACGGAGTGTCTTATGGAGACCAAGATCGCCGAAATCGCAGACGGCATTTACCGGCTCTCGACCTACGTGCCGGAGATCGCGCCCCCGGCCGGCTTCGCCTTCAACTCCTTCCTGGTTCTCGGCGAGCAGCCGCTCCTCTTCCACACCGGCTTGCGCAAGATGTTCCCGCTCAACCGGCAGGCCGTCGGCAAGCTGATGCCCCTGGAAGCGCTGCGCTGGATCGCGTTCGGCCATTACGAAGCCGACGAGTGCGGCGCAATGAACGAGTGGATGGCGCTCGCGCCGAACGCGCAGGTCGCACATGGCCAGACCGGCGTCCTGGTGTCGCTCAATGACATGGCGGACCGGGCGCCGCGTGCGCTGGCCGACGGCGAAATCATCGATCTCGGCGGCGGCAAGCGCGTGCGCTACATCGACACCCCGCACACGCCGCACGGCTGGGACGCCGGCGTGATGTTCGAGGAATCGACCGGCACGCTCCTGTGCGGCGACCTGTTCACCCAGCTCGGCGACAATCCGGCGCTGACCTCGGGGGACATCGTCGGCCCGGCGATCCAGGGCGAAGATCTGTTCCAGTATTCCGCGCTCGCACCGGGCATGGGCTCGGCGATCCGCCG
>DASTZX010000336.1:0-10921 GCA_035764045.1 Xanthobacteraceae bacterium
TCGTGTGCGGCTGCTGCTGCTGGGGGACCCCGGCCGCCTGCACGGCGATGCCAAGCTCGCGGCGTCGCGCTGGCCTGGCGACGTCGAGGCTGCAACAGGCGAGCAACTGGGCGACCAATCTCGCGCCGACCTGGTCATCGATGCGCTGTTCGGCGCGGGGCTGGATCGCCCGGTCGACGGGATGGCGCGGGCGCTCATCGAAGCCATGAACGCGAGCGGCGCACCCGTCCTCGCCGTCGATCTGCCCAGCGGCATCAACGGGACAAGCGGTGCGGTCATGGGCGCGGCGGTGCAGGCGAGCGGGGCCGTGACCTTCTTCCGCCGCAAGCTCGGCCACCTGCTGCTCCCCGGCCGCCTGCACTGCGGGCCGACCGAGGTCGCGGACATCGGTATCCGGCCCGACGTGCTGAGCCGGATCCGGCCGCGCACGGTGGTGAACGATCCGGCGCTCTGGCGCGCGCACTTCCCCGAGCCTCGGATCGACGGCCACAAATATCGCCGCGGCCATGCGGTGGTGGTCTCCGGCGGTGCCGTCACGACCGGCGCGGCCCGGCTCGCAGGCCGCGCCGCCCTGCGGGCCGGCGCCGGCCTCGTGACCATCGCGGCGCCGCACGCCGCGTTCGCGATCCAGGCCGCGGCCAATACGGCGGTCATGGTCCGTCCGGTCGACGGGGCGGGCGAGCTGGCCGGCTTCCTCGCCGACCGCCGGTTCAATGCGGTGGTCCTCGGGCCGGGCGGCGGTATCGGCGGGGCGCTGCGGGCGCAGGTGCTTGCGGCGCTCGCCGGACCCCGGGCAGTGGTGCTCGATGCCGATGCCCTGACGAGCTTTGCGGACGAGCCCGAGGCCCTGTTTGGCCCGATCAGGGCGCGATCGGGCCACGCAACCGTGCTGACGCCGCATGAAGGCGAGTTCGCCCGCCTGTTTGGCGCCGCTTTGCAAGCGCGTGAGACCTCGTCGAAATTGGAGCGGGCCCAAGCCGCCGCGCGAGTCTCCGGCGCAACGGTCGTTCTCAAGGGGCCCGATACGGTCATTGCCGCGCCGGACGGCCGCGCGGCCGTCAATGCCAACGCGCCGCCCTGGCTTGCCACTGCCGGCACGGGCGACGTCCTGGCCGGCTTCATCGCCGGGCTCCTCGCCCAGGATATGCCGGGCTTCGAGGGCGCGAGCGCTGCCGTGTGGCTGCATGGCGAAGCTGCGGCAGCGGCCGGACCCGGCATGATCTCGGAGGACCTGTCGGAGCACCTGCCGGCGGTCTACCGCCGCCTGCTGGTCGGGTAGCGGCCCGGGCCGAGCAATCGCGTCGCGGGCAGTGCCAAGCAGCGCGCGGATTGCGGATTTTTGTGCTGCACCTCGGCGCGCAGCCTGTTATAAGCCGCGCCGCGCGTGGCCGGCGCGGCCCTCGGCGGGCGTGGCGGAATTGGTAGACGCGCTGGATTTAGATTCCAGTGACGCAAGTCGTGGGGGTTCAAATCCCTCCGCCCGCACCATGGCGGTCCGCGGCGCGCGCCGTCTTGCGAAGCCGCCTGCGAACGCCCATAAGGCAAAGCATTCACCCTCTGAGGTAACGAGTTTTCCAGCCATGCAGGTCACCGAAACCAATACCGACGGCCTCAAGCGAGAGTTCAAGGTGGTCGTGCCCGCGTCCGAGCTCGACGCCCGCCTGAACGACCGCCTGACGCAGCTCAAGGACCGCGTCCAGCTGCGTGGCTTCC
The DNA here is from genome assembly GCA_035764045.1 of Xanthobacteraceae bacterium. Lineage (GTDB taxonomy): Bacteria > Pseudomonadota > Alphaproteobacteria > Rhizobiales > Xanthobacteraceae > JAVDCA01. The sequence goes on from DASTZX010000336.1 coordinate 1,714, forward strand.
GGCCCGGCAAGGTTCCGGTCAACCACCTCAAGAAGGTTTACGGGCGCGGCGTGATGGCTGAGACGATCGAGGAGGTGGTGCGGGAGACCAACGCCAAGATCGTCACGGATAACGGCCTCAGGCTCGCCATGGATCCCAAGATCACGATGCCGGAGAGCCAGAGCGAGATCGAGGGCATCATCGCCGGCAAGTCGGATCTCGCCTATACGGTCGCGCTCGAAGTGGTGCCGCCGATCGCGCTCGCCGATTTCAAGCAGATCGCGCTGGAGCGGCCGGTCGCCGAGGTGGCCGATGCCGAGGTCGACGAATCGGTCAACAAGATCGCCGAGCAGAACCGCCCGTTCTCGCCCAAGCCCGACGGCGGCAAGGTCGAGAAGGGCGATCGGGTGGTGGTCAAGTTCACCGGCACGATCGATGGGCAGCCGTTCGAGGGCGGCAGCGGCGACGACATCCCGGTCAATGTCGGGTCGAACACGTTCATTCCCGGGTTCGAGGACCAGCTCGTCGGCATCGCGGCGGGCGAGACCCGAACCGTCAATGTCACCTTCCCGACGAACTACCTGGCGCCCAACCTCGCCGGAAAGGATGCCGTCTTCGAGGTGACTGCAAAATCGATCGAGGCCCCGGGGACCGTGGAGGTCAACGACGAATTCGCAAAATCGCTCGGCCTGGAGTCGCTCGAGAAGCTCAGGGGCGCCGTCAAGGACCGCCTGACGCGCGAGCATTCGGCAGCGACGCGCCGGAAGGTCAAGCGGGTGCTGCTCGACGAGCTCGACAAGCTGCACAAGTTCGCTCCGCCGCCGACGCTGGTCGAGGAGGAGTTCAAGAACGTCTGGGGCACGGTGATGTCCGACCTGCAGACGCAGAATCGCACCTTCGCGGACGAGGACACCACCGAGGAGAAAGCGCGCGAGGAATATCGCGCGATCGCCGACCGGCGCGTGCGTCTCGGTCTGGTGCTGGCGGAGATCGGCGAGAAGAACGGCATCAAGGTGACCGACGACGAGATGACACGGGCGATCGTCGAGCAGGCGCGTCAGTATCCGGGCCGCGAGCAGGAGGTGTGGGATCACTACCGCCGCAACCCGAATGCGGTCGCGACGCTGCGGGCGCCGATCTACGAGGAGAAGGTGGTGGACTTCGTGCTCGAGCTCGCGAAGGTGACCGACAAGCCGGTCTCACGCGAGGAGCTGTTCAAGGAAGACGAGGACTGAGCGGCGCCGATCGCCGGTCAGTCCGTTTGGGCGGAGTCGGCAGCAGGGCCCGAATCGGGCCATAACCAAGGGGGAAGTCCATGCTGCGGACCCACGGACGGCCGAGGATCGCGCGTCGGCTCGCCCCCCAGCTGCGCTGCTCGTTCTGCGGCCGCTCCGCCGATGAAGTGAGGAGACTTGTTTCCGGCGCGCGCGCCTATATCTGTGACGCCTGCATCACCGAGTGCCTCGCGGTGCTCGAGAAGCATGGCGGATCGGAAAGCGCCGGCCCGACTGATCGCCCGAGCCATTGAGGTTGGGCCACTCTAGAGGAATAACCGAGCCATGCGGGACCCTGTCGATACCTACATGAACTACCTCGTTCCGATGGTCGTCGAGCAGACCAACCGCGGCGAGCGCGCCTACGACATCTATTCGCGCCTGCTCAAGGAGCGAATCATCTTCATCACCGGCCCGGTCGAGGACGGCATGTCGACCTTGATCGTGGCCCAGCTCCTGTTTCTCGAGGCGGAGAACCCCAAGAAAGAGGTGGCGATGTACATCAACTCTCCAGGGGGCGTCGTGACCGCGGGTCTCGCGATCTACGATACGATGCAGTTCATCCGGCCGCCGGTCTCCACGCTGTGCACCGGCCAGGCTGCGTCCATGGGCTCGCTGCTGCTCGCGGCAGGGCACAAGGACATGCGCTTCGCCCTGCCGAACGCCCGCATCATGCTTCACCAGCCGTCGGGCGGCTTCCAGGGCCAGGCGACCGACATCATGCTGCACGCCCAGGAGATCCTGAACCTGAAGAAGCGGCTCAATGAAATCTACGTGAAGCATACCGGTCAGCCGCTCAAGACGATCGAGGATGCGCTCGAGCGCGACAAGTTCCTCACGGCGGAGGGAGCGCGCGATTTCGGCATCGTCGACAAGGTGATCGAGAAGCGGCCCGAAGAGGCTGCCAAAGGCTGACCCCAGGGCAACCGCCGGCGGCCGTCCCCGGGCTGGAGATCGTCCACAGAGGGGCCGGCTTCTGCCGTGATTTTTGCCATAAAGATCGGCGAATCGCTCAGGATCGAGCGGCCGGCTCAGGCGGAACCAGACGGCGCGGCGGGATTTTCATCATTAATGAAATGTTGATTATCCCTCCGCTAGCGTGTTTCGTTATGGGGTGTAGTAGGCGTGCGCTGCAAAATGACATCCAGGTGTGGCTTCGGCGCTACGGATTCTTAGCGCTGAGGCGAGTAGGATCAGGCGGTCGAGGAAACGGTCCGAAGCCGGCGGACAATGGACTCGCGGAGATGATGGAATGAGCAAGGTCGGCAGCGACTCGAAGAACACTCTCTACTGCTCGTTCTGCGGCAAGAGCCAGCACGAGGTGCGCAAGCTCATTGCCGGGCCGACTGTCTTTATCTGCGACGAGTGCGTCGAGCTGTGCATGGACATCATTCGCGAGGAGAACAAGTCCTCGCTGGTGAAGTCGCGTGACGGGATTCCGACGCCGAAGGAGATTCGCAAGGTCCTCGACGATTACGTCATCGGTCAGGATCACGCCAAGAAGGTGCTCTCGGTCGCGGTCCACAATCACTACAAGCGGCTGAACCACCAGACCAAGCACCAGGACGTCGAGCTGGCGAAGTCGAACATCCTGCTGATCGGTCCGACCGGCTCGGGCAAGACGCTGCTCGCGCAGACGCTCGCCCGCATCCTCGACGTGCCGTTCACGATGGCGGACGCCACCACGCTCACCGAGGCGGGCTACGTCGGCGAGGACGTCGAGAACATCATCCTCAAGCTGCTGCAGTCGGCCGACTACAACGTCGAGCGCGCGCAGCGCGGCATCGTCTACATCGACGAGATCGACAAGATCAGCCGCAAGTCGGACAACCCGTCGATCACCCGCGATGTCTCGGGCGAGGGCGTGCAGCAGGCGCTGCTCAAGATCATGGAAGGCACCATCGCGTCGGTGCCTCCGCAGGGCGGCCGCAAGCATCCGCAGCAGGAATTCCTGCAGGTCGACACGACCAACATCCTGTTCGTGTGCGGCGGCGCGTTCGCTGGCCTGGAGAAGATCATCTCGGCGCGCGGCCGGTCGACCTCGATCGGCTTCTCGGCCAAGGTGGTGGCGCCGGAAGACCGCAAGCAGGGCGAGATCTTCCGCGACGTCGAGCCGGAGGATCTGCTGAAGTACGGGCTGATCCCGGAATTCGTCGGGCGTCTGCCGGTGGTGGCGACGCTCGAAGACCTGGACGAGCCGGCCTTGAAGCGAATCCTGACGGAGCCGAAGAACGCGCTGGTGAAACAGTACCAGCGGCTGTTCGAGATGGAGAACGTCGATCTCACGCTCGCCGAAGAGGCGCTGGGCGCGATCTCGCGCAAGGCGATCGAGCGCAAGACCGGCGCGCGCGGCCTGCGCTCGATCATGGAGAGCATCCTGCTCGACACCATGTTCGACCTGCCGAGCCTGGAAGGCGTGGAAAAGGTCGTGATCTCCAAAGAGGTGGTCGAGGGTACGGCCCGGCCGCTCTATATCTACGCCGATCGCGTCGGCGACGCCGGCGCGACTGCCTGACGACGCTCAATCCCGGAGGCGGCCGCCATGCCGCCGCGCGAGCCTCCCCGGCCGGGGCCGGAAAGTCGCGTATTTGTTTGATTTTCCGGGATTACTTGACACCTTTCGGGGGCATCGCCACCTAATGGCGTGCCACCGGTGTTCGTATCGGTGCGTTCGGTAACTGCCTCCGGGCGGGGGGCTCGCCTCAAAATTCAGGCTTGGCGAGTATCCGCTTCCTGTCCCGGTCGGAACTGCACTCCGCTGCGACGGCGCCATCCGGGCGGGTCGTGTGGAGGGGCTCAACACAGGACTGGAATCACTCATGACGACTCAACAAAAGCCTCGCGCCCTGCCGCAACCCGGCGAACGACGGACCTATCCGGTCCTGCCGCTGCGCGACATCGTCGTCTTTCCCCACATGATAGTGCCGCTCTTCGTCGGGCGCGAGAAGTCGATCCGGGCTCTCGAAGAGGTGATGCGCAACGACACCTTCATCCTGCTCGCGACGCAGAAGAACGCCTCCGACGATGATCCGGCGACCGACGCGATCTTCGAGGTCGGCACGCTCGCGAGCGTGCTGCAGCTGCTCAAGCTGCCCGACGGAACCGTGAAGGTGCTGGTCGAGGGGGCCGAGCGCGCGCGCGTGACCAGCTACGGCGACCGCGCCGACTACTACGAGGCCGAGGCGGTGACGCTGGCCGACAATTCGGGCGAGCGGGTCGAGGCCGAGGCGCTGGCGCGCTCGGTCGTGACCGAGTTCGAGAGCTACGTGAAGCTCAACAAGAAAGTGTCGCCCGAGGTGGTCGGCGTGGTCCAGCAGATCGAGGACTATGCCAAGCTCGCCGATACGGTGGCCTCGCATCTCGCGGTCAAGATTCCCGACAAGCAGGCGATCCTGGAGACGCCGACCGTCACCGAGCGCCTGGAGAAGGTGCTCGGGCTGATGGAGAGCGAGATCTCCGTCCTGCAGGTGGAGAAGCGCATCCGGACCCGCGTCAAGCGGCAAATGGAGAAGACGCAGCGCGAGTACTATCTCAACGAGCAGATGAAGGCGATCCAGAAGGAGCTCGGCGACGAGGAAGGCCGCGACGAGCTCGCCGAGCTCGAAGAGAAGATCAAGAAGACCAAGCTGTCGAAGGAAGCGCGCGACAAGGCGACCCACGAGCTCAAGAAGCTTCGCCAGATGTCGCCGATGTCGGCGGAAGCGACCGTCGTGCGCAACTACCTCGACTGGCTGCTCTCGATCCCGTGGAACAAGAAGTCGAAGATCAAGAAGGATCTGGTCAACGCCCAGACGATCCTCGACACGGACCACTACGGCCTCGAGAAGGTCAAGGAGCGCATCGTCGAGTATCTCGCGGTGCAGAGCCGCGCCAACAAGCTGACCGGCCCGATCCTGTGCCTGGTCGGCCCGCCCGGCGTCGGCAAGACCTCGCTCGGCAAGTCGATCGCCCGCGCGACCGGCCGCGAGTTCGTGCGCGTGTCGCTCGGCGGCGTGCGCGACGAGGCGGAGATCCGCGGACATCGGCGCACCTATATCGGCTCGATGCCCGGCAAGATCATCCAGTCGATGCGCAAGGCCAAGACCTCGAACCCGCTGTTCCTGCTGGACGAGGTCGACAAGATGGGCTCCGACTTCCGCGGCGACCCCTCGTCGGCGCTGTTGGAGGTGCTCGACCCCGAGCAGAACCACACCTTCAACGACCACTATCTCGAGGTCGACTACGACCTGTCGAACGTCATGTTCATCACCACGGCGAACACGCTCAACATCCCGGCGCCGCTGATGGACCGCATGGAGATCATCCGCATCGCCGGCTACACCGAGGATGAGAAGGTCGAGATCGCGCGCAAGCACCTGATCCCGAACACCATCACCAAGCACGGGCTTGCCGCGGGCGAGTGGGCGATCGAGGACGGCGCGCTGCTGACGCTGATCCGCCGCTACACGCGCGAAGCGGGCGTGCGCAATCTCGAGCGCGAGATTTCGAACCTGGCCCGCAAGGCGGTCAAGGAGCTGATGACCTCGAAGAAGAAGAACGTGCTGGTGACGGCGGACAATCTCGCCGATTACCTGAGCGTTCCGAAGTATCGCTACGGCGAGGTCGAGGCCGAGGACCAGATCGGTGTCGTCACCGGTCTTGCCTGGACCGATGTGGGCGGCGAGCTGCTCACGATCGAAGCCGCCATGATGCCCGGGAAGGGGCGCATGACGGTGACCGGCAACCTGCGCGACGTGATGAAGGAGTCGATCTCGGCCGCGGCGTCCTACGTGCGCTCGCGCGCGATCGCCTTCGGCATCGAGCCGCCGCTGTTCGACAAGCGCGACATCCACGTGCACGTCCCCGAGGGCGCGACCCCGAAGGACGGACCGTCCGCGGGGGTCGCCATGGTGACGGCGATCGTGTCGGTCATGACCGGCATCCCGGTCCGGCGCGACGTCGCGATGACCGGCGAGATCACGCTGCGTGGCCGCGTGCTGCCGATCGGCGGCCTGAAGGAGAAGCTGCTCGCCGCGTTGCGCGGCGGCATCAAGACCGTGCTGATCCCGGAGGAGAACGCCAAGGACCTGGTGGAGATTTCCGACAGCGTCAAGAGCGGGCTCGAGATCATTCCGGTCAACCGCATGGACGAGGTGCTCACGCGCGCGCTCGTGCGCATGCCCGAGCCGATCGAGTGGGAAGAGGAGAAGGGCGATGCCAAGGCGGCGAAAGCCGAGCCTGGCGTGGGCGAGGAAGACGAGACTTCCCAGCTCACGGCCCACTGATGGCCTGATTTGATCACTTGCGGACGGCGGCGCTTCGGCGCCGCCGTTTCCTTATGGGGACGGCGTGCCGCATCGCAAATGGAACCCGAGGGTACCATCTCGGTTTGACGGATCACGACATGCGGCTGAACCCAGGTGAGCACATGGCAGAGCGGACGACGGTCGAGCCGACCCCATCGCGCGGCAGGCGGATTTTCGACGAGATCAAGGGCCTGGTGGTCACGGGCGGTCTGATGCTGTTCGCGGGCACCGCGATCGGCCAGCCTTTCATCGTGCCGTCCGGCTCGATGGAGCCGACCCTGCTGGTCGGCGACGAGATCGCGGCGGCCAAATACGCCTATGGCTACGGGCCGTATTCGGCCCCGGTCGGCGTCATTCCGATCAAGGGTCGAATCCTGGATCGGCCGCCGGAGCGCGGCGACATCGTGGTGTTCGCGCTGCCGCGCGATCCGAGCGAGACCTTCGTCAAGCGCTTGATCGGCCTGCCGGGCGACCGCGTGCAGATGCGGCACGGCGAGCTGTTCATCAACGGCGAGCAGGTGGCGCGCCGGCCGGACGGCTCGACCACCGTGGCGCTCGGCGGCATCAACGTGCCGGCGACGAAATACGTAGAGACGCTGCCCAACGGGCGCAGTCACGAGATCATCAAGGTGGCGGATGGACCGCTCAACGATACGCCGGAATTCAAGGTGCCGGCCGGCTCATATTTCATGATGGGCGACAACCGCGACAACTCGCTCGACAGCCGGGTCGCTCCGGAGGAGGGCGGTGTCGGATTCGTCCCGGCCGACCACCTGATCGGGCGTGTCGACCGGGTGCTGTTCTCGATCACCCCGGCCGCCAGCTGGCGCGACATCCTGGCCGATCCGGGCGAGCTGCACGTGTCCCGGCTGTTTCACGCCGTGCATTGACGGGCGCCGCTTGCACGACGCGGCGCGCTCTGGCGATATAGCGCATAGGTGAGCGAAGCGACGCCGTTCTTCGAACGGCTATGGGTGAGCGAAGCGACGCCGTTCTTCGAACGGCTATGGGGGGCGGTTAGCTCAGTTGGTAGAGCGCCTGCTTTACACGCAGGATGTCGGCGGTTCGAGTCCGTCACCGCCCACCAGCCTCACCCCTTCGGGGGCTTCGGCTCGGCAGGCCAGCCTTCACGAGCAAATTAATCTTAAGGGAAAAGATGGGCGAAGGCTGTCGCGCCGAAGCTCGAAGAGCGTAGGCGGACTGGCTTGCACCCCCTTCGGGGGCTGCGGCTCGGCAGGCCAGCCTTCGCGCCTCAAGGGGCTTCGGCTCGGCAGGCCAGCCTTCGCGAGCAAATTAATCTCAAGGGAAAGAGGGCGAAGGCTGTCGTGCCAAGGCTCGAAGTCGGTGGCCTCACAGGCAACGCCGCGCCCGGCCGGAGCCGGACGCGGCGTTGGAATTTTTCGAGCCGAACGCTTCAGGCGCCTTAGACGGCGTCCTTGGCAGCCTTGACGGGGCGGGCCCGCACGATCTTGCGCGCCGGCTTCGCCTTGAACGTCATCGGCTCACCGGTGAACGGGTTCGTGCCCTGGCGCGCCTTGGTGGCGGGCTTCTTGATCACGACGAACTTCGCCAGGCCGGGAACCAGGAATACGCCGGCTTTCTTGAGCTCCTTGTAGCCCAGCGTTGCGAGCGTCTCGAGGACGCCCTTGATGTCCCGTTTGGAAAGCTCGGAATGCTGCTCGTTGATCTTACCGATGATCTGCGACTTCGTCAGATAGGCTGGCATCTTTCGTCCTTTTCTCAGTGAGGCAGGTTGATTGTCGGCATTTCGCATTCAGTCCGAGCGCCGCACGGAATTGTGCGGGCAGCTCGCGGGCCGGCAATTGGTGACTGCAGGGAAGACCGCCGCCTCGGCCCTCACGTCGATTTTCCCTGCCAAACACGTTCCCGACTTCCGTCTGGCCTCCAGCCGACGCCACATCGGGAGAAGACAATGCAGATCGAACGCCACGATGGGTCAGACCGCTTCCTTCAAGTCCTTGGCGGCGCGGAAGGCGACCTTCTTGCTGGCCTTGATCTTCATCGGCTCGCCGGTGGCCGGATTGCGGCCCATGCGCGCCGCGCGCTTGCGGACCTGAAGAATTCCGAGACCACCGATTCGGATGCGGTCGCCCTTCTTGAGGTGCTTCACGATCATGTCGACCAGGTCGTTGAGCAGCGTCTCCGACTGCTTCTTCGCCATCTCGTGCTCGGCTGCCAAGCCTGCCGCGAGGTGCTTCAGCGTAACAGTGGGCTGCGCCGCCTTGGCCATGGAAATCCTCCTTGTGCCGATGGAAACGCAAGAACTGCCGGTCACATAAGCGATTCTCGCGCGTCTTGACCATCGGCATTTGCAAAAAAGCCGGGTTTTTATGGCATTTCTGCGTGGAGAAGTAAAAAATCCCCTATTTTTTGTGGATTCTGGCGCCCTTCGGGATGTCGGATGGGCGCCCGGGGGCCGGCCCGGCGTCGCGCGAGCCGGTTGTCGCCGCGCGATTCGACGGCTCGCGGCGGCCCGCAGCGGGCCTCGAAAATCGGAGTCGGCCGCGACCTTGACTTGACCGGGGGGGTCTCGTATCTCCCGCGCGCGGGCGTACTCACGCATGCTGCGTGGGGGCGTAGCTCAGTTGGTTAGAGCGTCGGCCTGTCACGCCGAAGGTCGCGGGTTCGAGCCCCGTCGCTCCCGCCATT
>DASTZX010000337.1:0-32074 GCA_035764045.1 Xanthobacteraceae bacterium
GCCGTCGAGCTGCTTGAGGTTGTTCTGTCCATTGAAGTTTGCGAGCGTGACCTCGGCGAGCGGCACGGTGCGGCCGTTCGAGTAGGTGCCGACGATACGCCCCTGGTCGTCGACCGCGATCGACTGCAGCTGCCCGGCGGACGCGCCGTTCTGGTTGAGCAGGTTCACCTGCACGGTGCCGTTGGTGTTGGAGAACTGGGTCAAGCCGCCCGAGCCGAACACCAGCGCCACGGTGCCGAGAGACTGTCCATTCACGGTGACATTGGTGAGGGAGAGCGTGCTGAGCGGCGGAGTCAATTGTCCGGTCGAATTGAAGGTGAAATTGACGCCGACGTTGGTCCAGGCCGGCTGCGTGTTGGTGGCATTCGAATTGACCTGGTAGAACATGTTCCACTTGTCGGTATGGCCGGCGCCGAGGCTCGCGCTGTCTACCTTCGCCCAGCGGAATTGCATGTTCACCGGCGTGCCGGTTCCGTCGTAGGCGGTAATTGATCCGCCGGCGACCGACTCGTTGAGGAAGTTCGTCTGGTCGATGCCGTAGACATTGCCGTTCGAGGGAAAGCCCTGTGCATTGGTGATCCCGAACGCCGCGATGTTGGTCGGGCTTGCGGGTGGGCCGCCGGTGACGGAGACGATATCGGTCGTATTGCCCGCGACGATCGTGATGTTGCCGTTCTGATCGACGCCGGTCGTCGCCGCATTGACGCCGGTGAGGCCCTTGAGCGCGGCGTCGAGCTGGGCGAGCGTGCTGAGGCCGGCGCCGAACGTGATGGTCTGGACCGGATTGCTGCCGATCGTCACCTGTAGCGTCTGGCCGGCCGACACGACGCCTGCGGCAATCAGATCGGTCGGCCCATTATTGCCGGATGTGAGGCCGAGCTCGGCAAGCGCCGTGGAGCCGGCCCCGATGTTCAGCGGCGTGGCGGCATCCTGGCTGGTGAGCACGAGATCGTTGGAGCCGTTGACGGTGGCGCTGATGCCGGTCGTCGGGGTCGCCGTGTTGATCGCGGTGAGCAGCTGTGCGGAGGTCATGCCGGCCGTGACGTTGATGGTCGAGGTGCCGGTTCCGGTGAGCACGAGGGTGCCGTTGGACGCGAGCGGAAACGTGATCGCCGTGCCGGTCACCTTCGTCGGCGGGACGGCAGCACCAGAACCCTGAATCTTCGCCGCCTGCAGCGCGCCAACGAGAGGGTTCGCCGAGAAGGTCGCGGGGTTGAGAAGGTTGGAGCCAGGCACGCCGGACTGCGTGTCGGTCGTCACCGGCTGGCTCGGCAGGTTGGCATTGTACTGGATTTGCGACGTCTGCTGCGCCGGGATCAGGTTGTTGCTGAACTGGAGGGTCTGCGGAATGCTGCCAATCGGGTTGCCGGTCGTCGGATCGACCGGGATGCCCTCGAGGTAATAGCCCGCGCCATTGACCAGGAAGCCGTTCTGGTCGAGCTGGAAATCGCCGCGCCGCGTATAGAGATCGACGCCGCCAAACACCGGCTGGTTGCCTGAGAAGCTGGTCGGCTTCTGGATGATGAAATACCCGTTGCCGTTGATCGCCATGAACGTGCTGGTGGACGCGTTCTGAACGTCCCCCTGCACGTTGTTGGTCGCGACCGAGCTTGCCAGCACGCCGCCGGCGATCTGCTGGCTCGGCAGGTTGTCGCCCATGAGATCTTCGAACTGGGTATTGATGCGCTTGAACGCGGTTGTCTGGGAGTTGGCGATGTTTCCAGAGATGTTTTGCAGCGCATAGGACTGCGCGCTCAGACCGGACACCGCGGTCGTCAGAGCGTCAAAGATACCCATGACAAGGTCTCCACTCTCGGGCCTGAGCGGCCATCGGCGCAATTGGCGCCAATGAGCCGCACGATCGGGCTTCTCCTCGCAAAGCCCGTGCCAGAGAATTAATCGTGTAATTTCAGAGACTTACAAGAAGATGGGTGCTGTGGCGGCCCCTGGACCGGCAAGATTCCGCTGCCCGCCGGCAGAAAATGCCGGGGGCGCCGCGAGCCCTCGGAAGGGACGTCAGGCCGGACCGGTGTCCGCCGCCTTGAACGTGAGGGCGGCCCCGTTCATGCAGTAGCGCAGGCCGGTCGGCGCCGGACCGTCGTCGAACACATGGCCGAGATGGCCGCCACAGCGCCGGCAGTGCACTTCCGTGCGTTTCATGAAGAAGCTGCGGTCCTCCGACGTGGCAACCGCGTTCGGCAGCGGCCGAAAGAAGCTCGGCCAGCCGGTGCCACTGTCGAACTTGGTGTCCGACGAGAACAGCGGGAGAGCGCAGCCCGCGCAAGCGAAGATGCCCTTGTGTTTCTCGTGATCGAGCGGGCTCGAGAACGGCCGCTCGGTGCCGTGCCGCCGAAGGACGTCGAATTGCTCGGGGCTCAGCACCTGCCGCCACTCGGCCTCCGATTTCTCCACCTCGAAGCTGCCGGCAGCGGCTACATTCCCGCCGCCCGACCACCGCAGCCAGCCCAATCCCGCAAGACCGGCAGTGCCCGCCATCACCATTCGTCGGCTGATCATCGTCTGCTCCCGACCGTGGACCGCATTGGGGCGACCCACACCACCACAACGATAACGCAGGGAGCGTCGGGACGGCGTTCACCTGCTGTCACGTTCCCGCGAGCGTGGACCGCCCCTCCGAGGCGGCTTCAATTGAAGCGTGGCGTCACGTCCCGGTAGTGCTTGCGCATCTCCGGCCGGAACTTGTCCATGTCGGCGCGATTGAGATCGGTCGAGGGCTGGACGTCCGGCGGCAGCAGCGAGAAATAGGGCGTGGTCTTCGACTCGCGCTCGAACTCCTCGCGCGCCTTCGCCAGCAGCTCCGGCGAGGTCAGAAGATCGATGATCGAGGCGGCCAGCACCTTGGCGCCAACGGCCTGCCCTTTGTGCGAGATCGAGCTCACCGGCGTCACGGCGGCATGCCATTCGTGATACGCGATTCCCGGGACCGAGGACGGGAAGTTCAGCAGCCCGGCCGGGACCACCCACGAGACATCGCCATTGTCGTTCGACGAGGTCGCCTGCCGACGGCCGCCGAGCGCCTCCGGCGCAGTGCGCAGCCCGATCACGGGGCGCTCGGCCGACTTCTGGAAGTCGCGCGCAAACTGCTGCTCCTCGGGCGTCCAGTTGGGCACGCCGACAGCGTCGATGTTCTTCTGGATCGCCTCCGCGATCGTCCGGCTCACCAGCTGTGGCCATGCGGAAGCGGCGTATTTGACGTCATAGGTCGTGCCGGTCATCAGCGCGGCGCCCTCCGCGATCTTGAGCAGCTTGTCATAGGTCCCCTTGGCAGCCGGCATGCTGGCGTCGCGCACGAACCACCAGATCTGCCCGGTGTCCGGAATGATGTTCGGCTGGATTCCCCCATTCGTGATGGTGCGGTGGGCGCGGTACGACGGCCGCAGATGCTCGCGCAGCTTGTCGAAGCCGATATCCATCAGCTCGACCGCGTCGACCGCATCCTTGCCGTCCCAGGGATTGACGGCTCCGTGCGCCGTCTTGCCGTGAAACGTGAAGATCGAGCTGATCGCCGCGTAGTTCTGCAGCCCGTAACCGGTCGCGAGCGAGTCGCGAATGTGGAGATAGATGACGGCGTCCACATCCTTGAAATAGCCCGCGCGGACGATGAAGGGGCGGCTCGCGAGCTGCTCTTCCGCGGGACCGAAGGAAATCGCGACCGTCCCGGGAATGCCGTAGCGCTGCATGACCTGCTTGACCGCGAACGCCGCCGTCGACGCGACGCCCGCATGGGTGTTGTGCCCCTCCATATGGCCGGGCGCCCCCGGCACGAGCGGCTTGCGGCCGAACTCGCCCGGCGTCTGCGAGCCGCCCGGCAGCGCGTCGATCTCGCTCACGATGGCGATCTTGGGACGACCGGAGCCCCACTCGGCCCAAAAGTTGGTCGGCATGCCGGCGCCCCCGAGGTCGACCTTGAAGCCGGCGGCCTCCAACGTACCCTTGAGGAGCTTGGTGCTCTCGAACTCCTGCATGCCGAGCTCGCCGAAATAGAAGACCGCATCGCTGATCGCCGCCATGGTGGCGGCATTGCGGTCGACCGCCTCGTAGGCAAGCTGCTTGCGCTCGTCCGCGGCTTGCGCGGCGAGCGGAACCAGAAGAACGAGCAGCGACAGCCAACGCGCCCAGCAGCCGATTCCAGTCTTGTGTTTCATGGCCCTTCTCCCCTGGCGCTTACGCCCGCGCCGTCAATCCAAATTCGCCGGAACGGTAGGCCGCCGGTTCGATCTCGACAAGCACCGCCGATCCTGCCAGATGGGGGACCCGAGCCAAATGGAAACCGGCCGCATGCGTTTCGAAGGCACCAGCGCCTATGTGGCGACCGACGATCTCAAGGTCGCCGTCAACGCCGCCATCACGCTCGAGCGCCCGCTCCTGGTCAAAGGAGAGCCCGGCACCGGCAAGACCGTGCTCGCGCTCGAGATCGCAAAGGCGCTCGGCGCGCCGCTCATCGAATGGCACGTCAAGTCGACCACCAAGGCGTTGCAGGGCCTGTACGAATACGACGCGGTGTCGCGCCTGCGCGACAGCCAACTCGGCGACGAGCGCGTGAAGGACATCCGCAACTACATCAAGCGCGGAAAATTGTGGGATGCCTTCGTGGCCGATGAGCGCCCGGTGCTCCTCATCGACGAGATCGACAAGGCCGACATCGAGTTCCCGAACGATCTGCTGCAGGAGCTCGACCGCATGGAGTTCTTCGTCTACGAGACGGGCGAAACCATCCATGCGCGCCGGCGGCCGATCGTCGTGATTACGTCCAACAACGAGAAGGAATTGCCCGACGCCTTCCTGCGCCGCTGCTTTTTCCATTACATCCGCTTTCCCGATGCCGACACCATGCGAGCGATCGTCGAGGTGCATTTTCCCGGCATCAAGCAGCGCCTGGTCGCCGAAGCGCTTCGCCTGTTCTACGAGATCCGCGACGTTCCGGGATTGAAGAAGAAGCCGTCGACCTCGGAGCTGCTCGACTGGCTCAAGCTGCTGATGGCCGAGGACATCGGCCCGGAAACCCTGCGCGAGCGCGATCCCAAGAAGCTCATCCCGCCCCTGCACGGCGCGCTGATCAAGAACGAGCAGGACGTGCATTTGTTTGAGCGGCTGGCATTCATGGCGCGCAGAGAGGGACGCTAGACCTCGAGAGCCCGGCACGGACGGCGCGCGCCGTCCTCACCACAGCGCGTGCATGTCGAACGAGTAGGTCGCGCCGACGCCGATCATCGCCTGATCGGGCGCGCCGCGCTGGGTGACGATCGGAGAATTGCCGACGCCGCTGGTGAGCCGGGTATATTCGAGGAAGCCGTAGCTCGACCACTGCGGAGACCACCGGTAGACGGCCTGGGTTCCGGCCCCGATCGAGCGGATGCCGCCGCCCGCGTCATACACCGGCAGTGATGACGCCTCCGATTGAGCCGGGGTGACGCTGAAATAGGGAGCATTGGCGTCCTTGGTCGCCAGCGTCATGCGCGGTCCGCCCGACACCGTCCATTGCGGCGTGACCGGCACCACGAAATCGAGGGTCTCGTCCGACACGATGCCGTGATGGCCGCCGATGCCCTGCCGCAGCTCGACGCGTGCGCGCAGCCAGGGCGCCGCCCAATAATCGACGAACCCACCGACTTCGGCGGTCGGGCCAACATTGCCGAGACCGCGCAGCGACGGATCGTGGCGGACATGACGGCCGAGCTCCAACTGGGCAACCGGGCCGACCTTCAGCACATCGGTGTCATAGAGTGCGTAACCGATGCCGTCGCGCGGCGCATGGAAGCGCGGCGCCGTGCCGGCGGCCCTCACGTCGAGAAAGGGAACGAAATAAACGCCGTACACCTCTGAGCCCTGATAATGCGGCAGGGTGCGGACATCGCCTCCGACCTCGACGGTCCACATCTCGGTCCGTGGCGCGGTCGCTGTCTGCGCGCCCGCCGGCGCGAGATCCGCCGCCAACGCCGCCGCCCCCGACAACGCGACCGTCAATCCGATACCGGCAACGACGCGCGCCAACCGCTTCATCACCACCCCTGCCCCATCGGTCAGGCTTACCCAATCGTCGCGCCAGAATCTACCCGCCGCACAGTTCGACACGGTGGATTCTTCTGAAATCAAGAGAACCGTTGCCTAATCGTCCGCCGCGCCGGGATTGTCCGGCTTCGACTCGCTCGACGGCGGAGCCCATGTCCCGTCCGCTGGCCGGCCGGACTGCCTCCCCGTTGTCTTTCGCGGCGAGCGATTGTCCTTGCCGCGCTCGGCCTGCTGCGCGACTTCGCGCAGCAATGATTCGACCTGCGGAACGAGAGGGGACCCGGGCGCCATCGCGGCCTGCCCCTGCGGAAACGGGACATCGGTGGGCGCAGCCCGGGCTGGCTCAGGCTGCGCCGGCTTTTCCGCCCTGAGCGCCTCGTATGCCGCCAGATCCGGCACAGCCGCCGTCATCGGCTCCATCGGCGCAGAGGGAATCGGTTTGGCCGCCGCGGAGACCCAGCCCTGCCCGGCTTGCGCTCTCCGCGCGGCCTCGCGCTTGCGCGCGAGATTCGCCGCCCACTCCTCGCCTTTGTGCAGTGTCCATGCGCCAACCTGCTGGACCACGCGGCCGAGGCCGCCGCCGGCCCATACGAGCTCATAGGGGAGAAACAGCCGCCAGCGGTCATCGCGCTCCGTAATCGCGCCCGCAATCAGCTCGCCCGCCATGGCGGTCGTATTGAGGCCATGGCGACCGAAGGCGCCCGCAAGCCACAGGCCGGGCACCACCTCGCCCACTTGGGGCATGGCGTGCACCGAGAACGCCACGACACCGGACCATGCATGCTCGATCTCGACCGCGCCGAGTTGCGGAAACGTGCGCGCGATGGCGGCCTTGAACTGGCCCGCCACCCGTTGCGGAGCCGTCGGCCACAGGCCGCCGCTGCCCGCCCACATCAGCCGGTCGCCGTCGACGATCCGGTAATGGAAATCGGCAAGCCGGCTGTCGCTCACTGCGCCCCGATAGGCGATCACGTCGGCGAGTCGTTCACCGAGCGGCGCGGTCACCCCCACATAACCAGTCACCGGAACCACAGTTTCGGCGAGGCTCGGCGCGATCGTGCCCAGATGCGCCCCGCCGGCAAGCACCACATGGGCTGCCCTCACCCGCCCTGCCGGCGTGGTGATGCGCTTGCGCACGCCCGATGGATCGATCTCCAGCGCGGGCGTCTCCTCGAAGATTGCGGCTCCGGCGGCGAGCGCCGCATTGGCGAGCGCGCGCGCGTAATTGAGCGGATTGATATGGAACGCCCCGGGGAAGTGGATGGCGTGGAAATAGGCCTCGCTCCTGAGCACGGAGCGCACCCGCTCCGTCGGCCAGCCCTCGATATCGGCGCCGAACTCCTGCCCGAGCAAGGTCACCAGGCCGAGGAACTCGTCGCCGTTGTCCACCTTCGAAACGTCGAGCCAGCCGCTCACCGGCTCGACGCCGGACATCGCGTTATCGCGGATCGCGGCGCGGACATAGCCCACGCCCGCCTCCGAGAGTTTCCACAGTGCCCGGGCGCGCTCGAGTCCGATGCGCTCGACCATTCCGCGAGGATCGGCTCCGAAGCCTGGCAGCACGAACCCGGAATTGCGCCCCGAGGCGCTCCAGGCGATCCGGTTCGCCTCCAGCACTGCGACCGACCATCCGCGCCGGGCTATCTCGCGCGCGGCGGTCAGCCCGGCGAGCCCGCCTCCGATCACGCAGACGTCGACGTCCATATCGAAGTTGAGGCGCGGGCGCTCGAAGGCCTCGGCGTACGGCGCATACCAGGTTGGGCCGAAATCCGTTCGTACCGTCGCGTTCATATCAAAATTCGCACAGCCTCTGGTATCCGAAACTCGGTGAGTCGGCCCCCGCGCGGCCGCAGCCAGTCTATGCTAGCCTGCCCGTTCTACGAAATCGATGTGTTGAACCATGCGCCGTCTCATTCTCTTGCGTCACGCGAAGTCGGCTTGGTCGGATCCGGGTGCGCGCGATCATGATCGGCCGCTCAACCGTCGCGGCCAGGAGGCCGCCCCGCGAATCGGAGCCTATCTCAACAAGCATCGGTTGATCCCGGAACGCGTGCTTTGCTCGACCGCCACGCGCGCTCGCCAGACCTGGGAGCTGGTGAGCGCCGAGATGACGGCCGCGCCGCCCGCGACCCCAACCGAGCGGCTCTACAATGCCGGCGCCCGCATCATTCTCGATGTCATCCGGCATGCCGACCCCGATTGCAAGTCGCTGCTCGTTCTCGGCCATAACCCCGGCCTCCAGGAAGCGGCGACGCAGCTCATCGCCTCGGGCGACCTCGACGACCGCGAGCGCCTGCGCGAGAAGCTTCCGACCTGCGGGCTTCTGGTGATCGACTTTGCCATCGACCACTGGTCGAAGCTGCATGCCCATTCCGGCCGCCTGGAGCGCTTCGTGGTGCCGCGCATGCTGGCAGCCGCCACCGACTAGAAGGGCATTTCGTCTCACCCTCCATCCGCATTCGTGCCAAGATGGAGCCTTCACCGACCGCAATTGGGGGGCGTGTCATGTTCAAGCAGATACTGGTGCCTGTCGATCTTGCCGATACCGACCTGGCCAAGCCGTCGATCGAGACTGCGGTCTCGCTCGCTCGCGCATCAAACGGCAAGGTGCGCGTGCTCAACGTGCTGCCGATGACGCCGGTCATGCTCGCCGAATATGTCCCGCCGGATTTCGATGCGCAGCAGCGGCAATCCGCCGAGGAGGCGCTGACGATCATCGCCAAGGAGTGCGGGCTCGACTCCTCGCATGTCAGCACGACCGTGCGCCAGGGCGGAGTCTATCACGAGGTGCTCGAGGAGGCGAAGGCGTTCGGTGCCGACCTGATCGTCATGAGCTCGCATCGCCCGGCGATGCGCACCTATTTCCTTGGATCGAATGCCGGCCATGTCGTGCGCTACGCCAAATGCTCGGTGCTGGTCGTGCGACCTTGAGCCCTGTCAAATTTTTCGTGAACCCTATTTCGAAAACCCGAATGGCCACCTAGATTTGCGCCGGTTCCCGCGGCGAGCCGACGCGGCCGAGGGTGAATCGCATGCCGTCGGATGGTGAGCGAGGCATCGATGCTCAGATTCGGATATGCACTGCTCGTCGCAGTGCCAGCGACATTGATCTCTTTGGATATGCCCTCTTCGGCTTCCGCCTCGCCCTTCGACGGCCGCTGGAGCGTGATGATCGAGACTGACAAAGGCACCTGCGATCGCGCCTATCGCTACGGGCTGGTGATCAACAACGGGAAGGTCTCGTACGCCGGCGGCAACGACTTCGAGGTGACCGGCCGGGTGACCCCCACCGGCAACGTCCATGTCCGGGTGGCACGGGGGCCAAGCTACGCCGATGGCCATGGCCGCCTGGGGCGCGACAGCGGAGCCGGCACATGGAAAGGCGTCGGCAGCGGCCAGTGTTCGGGCCGCTGGCTGGCCGAGCGTCGCTAGCGACGCAGCCCTTCGGAGCGCGGGGCGGCGGCTCGTCCCTACAGCGGAATCGCGAGCAGCGTATCGATCTGCCGGCTGTCGAGGATCACGGTCTTGTCGGCGAAGCGCGCCGCGTCGCCGGCGAGCACCACCCGATCGACATAGCGCCCGGTCGCGAACAGTGCCGTCTCCCCCGTATGCATGATGCGCGCGACCATGAAGCTCGTCTGCGCGCGCACGCTGCCCTCGCCGGCCGGCTCGATGCGCGGCGGCGCGAGAACATGCCTGTAGCGCTGCGCCTCGTAGACATTGGCTTCGCGGAGCGCGCGCACGCGGTCGCGCAGCATGGCGCGCGAGGTCGCATAGATTATCGACAGCGGCAGTCCCTGCTCGACGTTTTCCGCCGTGGTGATGCGATAATGACCATCGTCCGCGAAGAAATCGGGCCACTGCTCGAAGCGGCCCTCGTCGATCGCGTCGACATAACGCGCATTGAGATCCTGGACCGCGAGCTGACGTTCGAGATTCATCGTCATTCCCCTGTCATTGCCCGCGAAGCGAACCAGCATCTCTCGACTTGCTCAGAACGCGCGGCGTGGATTGCGCTGTGGCGCTTCGCGCTCCTCGCAATGACGCAGCACAACAAACAAAGATCGCGGCAAGCCCCGCGGTGACCGTAATGACATCGGCGATTACATCGCCGATTTAAATGGCCATGTGACGCCGATAGGCTTTCCAGAAGCCGCGCACCGCGGCCTCGCTGACCCGGCTTTCTTCCGAGGAAGTGCCGCTGCCGCCCATCTCGACCACCGACTCCTCTTCGCCCGCGCCCCGGATGCCGCGCTGCACGAAGCCGGTCGCCGCCCCATCCTCCATCGAGATCAGGCCGGACGGGCCGATGAGGTTGGATTGCCGCAGGCGCAGCTCGGTCATCTTCTCGTCGTCGTCGGCAAAGCCAAAAGACGTCCAGGCGAGCTCGGTGCGATCGAGCCCCTGCGGCACCACGCGGCGCACCGCCAGGCAATTCCTGATCTGCTGCAGGACGAAGCCCGGAAACACCGAGAGGATCTGCAGGCCGATGCCGTCGCCGAACTCGTCGACGCTCTGCAGCAGCTCCGGCGCTTCCAGGCTGTAGCCGGAATGCGCGGTGCGCAGCCCCGCCTGCTCGTATTCCTTGCCGGCGACATCGGCCGTCATCGAGTAGCTGATGTGGTTGCCGCCGTCTTCGCTGACCACGAGGCCTCCCTTCTGCGACAAGCGATTGAGCCGGAAGGTGGTGAAGAACATGTGCAGCAGGCTCGCGTGATAGGAGTCCTTCACGTTCTCGATGTAGAGCTTCCAGTTGCCCGGCAGCATCTGGGTGTAGCCGCCGAGCAGCTTCACCGGCCCCTTCATGACGCGGCGGATCTTGGCGGCGATCTCCGGGCCGAGATACTGCTCGACCGCCGGCACGCCGGTGCCCAGCGTCCCGAAGACCAGGCCCGCAAAGGTCTCGACGCGCAGCTGGCGCGGTGCGTGCTGATCCGGCTTGCAGTCGGCCGGCATGCCGCCTTTGCCGCCCACGCCCCGGCGGAAGGCGATGCCGGTGAGATTGCCGGAGAGGTCATACGTCCAATTGTGATAGACGCAGACGATCTCCTTCGCTTCGCCGCGCTGCTTGAGACAGAGCAGCGAGCCGCGATGCGCGCAGCGGTTTTCGAAGGCGTGAATGACGCCGTCCTTGTCGCGTGTCACGACGACCGGCATGTCGCCGAGATTGGCGATGCGGAAGGTGTTCGGCCGCGGCACCTCGGCTTCGAGGCACAGGAAGGTCCAGGTGTCGCCGCGAAAGATGCGCGCCTGCTCCTCGGCATAGAGATCGCGATCGGAATAGATCCAGTATGGGATCCGGGTGAGCCCGTCCGAAGGCCAGCTGCGCTCGTGGATGGTCATGAACAATTCTCTCGCAAGCGATGCGTAGGGGTGGGCAAAGGCGCGGGAACGCGCCGTGCCCACGCGGATCAGAGACGGTGTGCACGCTTCGCTTTGCGCACCCTGCAGTCCTATTCGAGCTTCACATTAGCGGCGTCGATCACATTCTTCCAGCGCTCCACCTCCGCCTTCATGAAGGCGGCGGTCTCCGCCGGGCTGCCGCCGACCGGCTCCGCCGAAAGCTCGGCGAGGCGCTTGCGGATGTCGGGCTGGCGCACCGCCTCGGCGATATCGGCACTCACCTTGGCCGCGATCGCGGCCGGCGTCTTGGGCGGCGCTACGACGCCGAACCAGGCGGAGGCGGCAAATCCCGGCAGCGTCTCGGCAATGGTCGGCATGTCCGGCAGCGCCGCCATGCGCTTTTCGGTGCCGACCGCGATCAGCTTGAGCTTCCCGCTCTGGACCAGCGCGAGCGAGACGCCGAGGTTGTCGAACATGATGTCGACGTCGCCTGCGAGCAGTCCCTGCAGAGCCGGCGCGGAGCCCCGATATGGCACCTGCACGAACTTGACCTTGGCCATCAGCTGGAAAAGCTCGGAGGTGAGGTGCGAGGTCGAGCCGTTGCCTTGCGTCGCGGCGGAAATCTTGCCGGGATTGGCCTTCGCATAGGCGATGAAGTCCTTCACCGACGAGGCCGTGATTTTTTGCGGATTGACCACCAGCGCGTTGGGCACGATCCCGATCACGGAGATCGGGACGAACCGCGTCGGGTCGAAGGGCAGCTTGGGGTAGAGATTCTGGTTGATCACCAGCGGGGGCGGCGGCGCAGACAGCAGCGTGTAGCCGTCGGGCGTAGCGTTGTAGGCCGCTTCGGCGCCGATATTGCCGGCCGCACCGGTCTTGTTCTCGATGATGACCGGCTGCCCCCATTTGCGCGACAGCCAGTCGGCGACGATCCGCGGCATGACGTCCGCAGTGCCGCCGGGCGGAAACGGCACGATGATCCTGACCGTGCGGCTCGGATAGTCATCCGTGGCAGCGGCTGCCGGAATGATCGCAGCGACCGCACAGGCCAGCACGGCCAGCGCACAACGGGCAAAACGGACGATACCGAGCTTCGCAACGGCTTTTCGGCGCATCCCTCGGCCCTCTTTTTCACTCAGGCCCGGCACCGGGCCAGGACCGGGTTAAGCTAGCCCCGTGCCCGATCAGATCAAGCCGCACGGGCGCGACCAACCGTCCCGTCGCCCCGCCGGATCACGTCGGCGCATGGCATGGGTTCACTCCTGTTGGACATCGGATCAAGACGCTGGGCATTGCCGCGCCGCCCGGACCGGATGGCGCCCAGCGCACGACTGTCCCGATTGCGCCGGAACGGCTCTAGCGGTGCAGGCAGGCGTGCAACCGGATGAGCCGGCGGCTCTCCACCGGGATCGAAAGGGAGGCCTTTTCGCTCGCGCTCGCCTGCGCGCAGGTCAGCCAGAAATAGCCCGCTGTCGGATCGACGACGAGCCGCGCTGGCGTAAAGTTGGGCGCCACCAGAACCGAAAGGAAGTGAGTGGTGCTCGACCAGGACAGCCGGTTGAGGTCGGCGCCGAGCCGCTCGGACGACACGAAGCGGGGGTTGCCAAGTCCCGGATCGGAGGCCTGGCCCATGGCGAGCGCCTTCAGCGCGGACTCGTAGCGGCTCCACGCAGCGACAAACTTCGTCGTCTCGACCGCGTGCGCCAGCATCAGCAGCGCCAAGGCCCCGGCCAACCCGCGTGCCGCGCTCCCGTGCGCGA
The DNA here is from genome assembly GCA_035764045.1 of Xanthobacteraceae bacterium. Taxonomy (GTDB): domain Bacteria; phylum Pseudomonadota; class Alphaproteobacteria; order Rhizobiales; family Xanthobacteraceae; genus JAVDCA01. The sequence continues at coordinate 13,137 of DASTZX010000337.1, forward strand.
AGCCGATGGTTCGTTCGGCGATCAGGTTTACGAGGCGTGCCAGCACCGGCGGCGCAAGCCGCAAAGCTCCTTCGGCGCGCAACGCGCAAAGCGCCGCAAGCCCGCCCAGCACAGGAGTCGCGAACAGGATCGCGGTGCGCACGTAGTAGCGATCCTGCGTGTGCAATGCCCGGTCGAACCAGAGCCAATAGACCGCGAGCCCCAGCGCCACGACGGCCCCGGCGAGGGCCGCGGCTTTCCTCGGCGCCTGCCTGCGCAGCAGCATGAAGGCGGCGGCGTAGCTCGCCAGCGCCGCGAGGAGCAGCACGAAGAACGGCATCGTCAAAAGCTTGGTGGCGTCAATGAAGTTGAACGCGGCGGCCGGAATGATGCGGGCGTAGTAGTCCTCAGGCGGGACGGCGACCCGCACGGCGACCCAGATCACGAGCACCGCGACCAGGGTTCCGGCCGCGCGCAGGAACGCCGCGTCACGCACGCCGCGCAATGCCACAGTCGCGACGATTACGACGGCGAGCACGAGGCCGCCCTCGTGTGTGAACGCCAGCGCCAGCAGCGTCGCAAACAGGGCCGTGCCGCCCGCAAGCCCACGCCGGGCGTACTGGGAGAGCGCAAGCGCCGGCCAGAACACCGAGTGCGCGATCCACATTTCGGTCGGGAAGCCGAACACCATCGGGCAGAGTGCGGCGGTCGAGAGGCACGCGCCGCAGAAGATGACGCGCCCGCCTGACCGGTCGGCCGCAAGGGTCGCCAGCAGCCCAGCCAAAGGCGCGGCGAAGAACAACAGCCCATAGAGGGCAATCCCACCGCGTGCGTCACCGGTCAGCGCCACGTAGGTCTCCGCCGGCAGATGCGAGGAGACGAACACGAACAGGCGGCTCGCGATGTCGCGGAAATGGAACGCCCAGCCGGCCCGTACCGCAACCGAATAGGAGAAGATCGAGCCGTCGCCGTAGAGCTGGAGCCGCCAGGCGACGCCCACGAGAATGAAGAGGATCGCCCAGCCAAGCCCGCCGGCGATGACGAAGCGGCGCAACCACCCGCCGTGCGCGCCAACTGCGACGGCGCGCGGCAGCTCGTCCGCGCTCAGGAGGCCCGCTGTCTCGGCGGTCATTGCGATTGTTCGACCGAGTCCGCGCCGCGCCTAGAGCACCGCATCGCTCGCCGGATCGATGAGGTGCATGTGGTCGATATTGGCGGCGAGGCGCATCGACTCGCCCGGCCCGCGCGCGGCGGCGGGATCCACGCGGGCGCAATATTCCTTGCCGTTCACCGTGAAGAACACCATGGTCTCCATGCCGAGGGGCTCGACCACGTCGAGCGTCACCGGGAAGGCGCAGCCCTCCTCCGGCTCGCCGCGCCGCGGCTCCGTGAGATGCTCGGGCCGCAGGCCCAGGACAAGCTCGCGCCCAACCGCGGCCCGATAGCGCGGCGCATCGGAGGCCGGTACCGGCAGCGCGATCGCCTCGGACACCCGCACCCGCATGCCGACGCCATTCTGCTCGAGCCGGCAGGGAATGAAGTTCATCGCCGGCGAGCCGATGAAACCGGCGACAAAGCGCGTCTTCGGATGATGGTAGAGCTCCTGCGGCGCGCCGACCTGCTCGATGCGGCCGTTGTTCATCACCACGACACGATCCGCCAGCGTCATCGCCTCGACCTGGTCGTGGGTGACGTAGACCGTCGTGGTCTTCACCTTCTGATGCACGCGCTTGATCTCCGTGCGCATCTGAACACGCAGCTTGGCGTCGAGGTTCGACAGCGGCTCGTCGAACAGGAAGACCTTGGGATTGCGCACGATGGCGCGGCCCATGGCGACGCGCTGACGCTGTCCGCCGGAGAGCGCCTTGGGGCGCCGATCGAGCAGATCGGTGATGTCGAGGATGCGCGCCGCATTCTCGACGCGCTGGCGGATCTCGACCTTGGAAAACTTGCGCAGCCGCAGGCCGAACGACATGTTCTCGAACGCGGTCATGTGCGGGTAGAGCGCGTAGTTCTGGAACACCATCGCGATGTCGCGATCCTTCGGCGGCAGGTCATTGACCACCTCGCCGTCGATATAGATATCCCCGGAAGTCACCTCCTCGAGACCGGCGATCATGCGCAGTGTCGTGCTCTTGCCGCAGCCGGAGGGGCCGACCAGCACGACGAACTCGTTGTTCGGGATGTCGAGATCAATGGCGCGCACCGCTTCGACGTCGTCGAATCGCTTCACCACGCTGCGCAACGCGACGTCCGCCATGGCTCATCCCTTCGTGGCGCCGGCCGTCAGACCGGCGATGTAGTAGTCCATCAGGAAGGCATAGATCACGAGCGGTGGCGCGGCCGCGGTGAGCGCGCCAGCCATCAGCATTCCCCACTTGTAGACGTCGGCACGGATCAGGCTCGTGACCGTTCCCACCGTAAGGACCTGCTGATCCGAAGAGTAAAGAAACGCCATCGGATAGACGAAGGCTGCCCACGATACCGTGAAGGCGAAGATGGTGGCGGCGATGATCCCCGGCAGCGCGACCGGGATGAAGATCCGCCACAGCATCTGCATGTGCCCGGCGCCGTCGATCAGCGCCGCTTCGTCGAGCTCCTTGGGGATCGACTGGAAATAGCCGATCATGATCCAGGTGCAGAACGGGACCGTGAGCGTCGGATAGACCAGCACCATGCCCCAATACGAGTTCAGCAGGCCGAGCGCGCGCACGATCTGAAAAAGCGGGATGAACAGCAGCGTGTCGGGCACCAGGTAGGTGAGGAAGATGCCGGCCGCGAGCATGCCCGAGCCCCAGAACTTCATGCGGCCGAGCGAGAATGCCGCGAGCACGCTCACCACCATGGTGATGACGACGACGCATAGCGTCACGATCACGGTGTTCTTGAAGAAGATCAGGAAGTCGGTCTGGGTGAACAGCAGCTTGAACTGGTCGAACGTGACGCCGTCGGCGATGATCCACGGATTGGTCGCCATGTGGGCGACCTCGGCGTCGCTCTTGAGCGACGTGACGATCATGTAATAGGGCGGGATCAGGAAGAAGATCGCGAACAGCACCAGGAACACGTAGGACGTGATCAGCGCCCAGCGCCGGTTGCGGGCAAGACTCGACTTGGCTCGGTGGCGCGGCGCGCCTTCCGCGATCGACGCAGCCGTCATCCGATCTCCCTTCCGCGCTTGCGCACGCTGCGCAGGATGAACACCGCCGCGATCGCCAGGATCGGGAACATGAACAGCGATACCGAGGCGCCGAGCGGGATGTCGCCGGAGCGGATGCCGAGCATGAATGCGTAGGTCGCGAACACGTGCGTCATGTTGCGCGGGCCCCCCTGCGTCATGATCTGCACGATGTCGAAATTGGCGAAGGTGACGATCGTCGAGAACAGCACCGTGATGGCGATGATATTCCACATCATGGGCAGCGTAACGTGACGGAACTTCTGCCACGCATTGGCGCCGTCGATCGCCGCCGCCTCGTAGAGCTGCTCCGGCACCGACTTGAGCGCCGCGAGGTACATGATCAGGAAGAACGGCGCGCCGTACCAGATGTTCACCAGGATAACCGAGACGCGCGCCCAGTAGGGATTGGAGAGCCACGGGATTTCGCTGCCGCCGAACGCCTCGATGAGCCAATTGAACGCCGAGTGGGTCGGGTCGAACAGCCACCACCAGCCGAGCGAGGAGAGCGCGAGCGGGATCACCCACGGCACCAGCAGCATGCCACGCCACTTGCGCTGGCCCTTGGCCGGCAGATTGTTGATCAGGTGTGCGGTGACCAGTCCGATCAGCGCCTTGAAGGCGACCGCGAAGCCCGTGAAGATAATCGCCTGCTGGACCACCATCCAGAACACGTCGCGCGACAGCAGGAAGCGGAAGTTGCCGAGCCCGATGAAGCGCGTCTGCGACTTGTTGAGCATCGACAGGTAGATTGCATAGAACGCCGGATAGGCGACGAGCCCGGCGATGATCGCGATCAGCGGCAGGCACATCACGAAGGCGATCGTCGAGCGTCGACGAACGAACCGCTGCAACCCGCGACGCTGCGCTCCGCGCTCGCCCGCGAGCCCGGGAGCCCATGTTCGTTGTACGGCATCCACCATGGTCTGCTCTTAGTGTGGCTGCCGCGTGCCGCCGGCGGCGGCACGCGGTGAGCATCACGACCGCATCAGACGCGCAGCGTGCCTTCGAGCTCGTTCGACGCCCATTTGATCACGTCATCGAGCTTCTCGTTGCCCTGCGTGAACTTCGCCACCATCACGGTGTTGATCGCCTGGTTGTAGATCTGTGCGCCGACCTCCGGACGCGCCGGACGCCCGGCAATCGAGGTCACCTCGTCGCCGCGCGGCGGATAGGAGTACGCCGTACCGAGCGGCGGCTCGACTTTCTTCCACGTGTCGAGGTTGTACAGGCTCTTGAACGACGGCAGGTCGTAGCCGTACGAGGCCTCGACCAGCTGTGCGACTGCGTCGCGCTGCGAGATGTAGAGCAGCAGATCCTTGGCGGCGGACTTGTTCTTGGAGAACTGCCACACGCCATAGAACTGCGGCAGCTGACCGACGAAGCGGCCTTTCGGACCCTTCGGCATCGGATGATGCCACACCTGCTCGGCGACCTTGATGTTGTCGCGCTTCGCAACGGCCCAGGCGCTCGGCGGGTTCATGATGCCGGAGCCCTTGCCGGAGATCAGCCAACGGTTGTTGCCGGCGTCGTCCCAGGCATAGACCTCGGGCGGGTTCACGGCCATCAGCTTCTTGAGATATTCGAGCGCCTGCCGCGTCTCGGGCGAGTCGATCTTGATGTTGTCCTTGTCGTCGACCATGACGACGCCGAACGAGTTGAACAGCGCGCCGACCCAGTCGACCGCGTCGCTCGCCTGTCCCATCGGCAGGCCGACCGGGTAGCCGGCCTTGAACAGCTTCTCGGCCGAGCTGAGATAGAGGTCCCAATCCCACTTGTCGGTCTTGGCCTTGTCGTACTTCGCCTCGTCGGGCGGGAACATGTCGCGCAGATCGATGCCGGCATGCTCCTTGTAGAGGTCGAGCCGCGACGCGCAGGGTTTCACCTGGGCGCCGACTGTCGTCGGCACACCGCGCCACGTGCCCTTGATATGGGCGAGATATTCGGCGACCGGGCTGATCTCGCCGTGCGTCTTGATGAGCTGGTTCACCACGTCGTCGACCGGCTCGAGCACGCGCTGGTGCACCTGAATGTTCCAGTCGCGATGCGACATGATATCGTGGCCGGTGCCGGCCTGCGCCTCAGCGGCGGCCGTAAGCTTGTCCTTCTCGCCCTGCGAGGTGATGTAGTCGATGTGCACATCGACCTTGTTCTTCTCCCCCCACTGGGTGCACAGCTTGGTGAGCGCGTTGTTGGCGCCCGGGACCCAGTGGTCCCAGCAGCCGAGCGTCAGACTTCCGGCCGCGTGCACGCCGCTCACATAGGGTGCCGTGATAAGGGCAGCGGAGCCGAGCGCCGCGCTCTTGAGAACGTGACGACGGGTCAGATTCGAACGTGTCATCGTATGTTCCTCCCAGAGATCGCCGCCGCTTATGGCTGGCATTTGGAAAAATCATACTCTCGTCCGGCGGTTGCGCCTAGTCCAGCCCGGCGGTTGCAAGGTCGCAGCCGTACCGACAACATGATCCCCGTCGGCGCTCGTCGGCCCACACGCCGGCACGACCACCTCAGCGCAAGAGCCGACTCCGCAGACGTCCATGCTGCAGCGCACCCCGCGTGGCGCGAATTCCTTTGGAATACGGCCCCTGCGCGATAGTGCGCGATAGATTTTGCTGGTCGCAGCGAGTAGGCTTGCGCTGCCTAAATTGCGGGAAAGCGCCCGCACGGAGATATCGAATCGCGCCAGCAGAAGACGCGACATTCGGGGGACCGTCCATGTTTACGCAGATCACTGACCCACTCGGCAACTTGTTCTTCACCTGGCTGGTCGCACTGATCCCGGTCGTGCTGCTTCTCGTGCTGCTCGCCGGATTTCGCATGTCGGCCTGGCTCGCCACGCTGATCGCCTCGATCGTGACATTCGTCCTCGGCCTGTGGGTCTGGCAGATGCCGCTGGGCGACGGGACCCTCGCCTACATCTATGGCTCCGCGACCGGCGTCTGGAACGTCGATTGGATCACATTCTGGGGCGTGATGCTGTTCAACACGGCGGTCGCGACCGGCTCATTCGACAAGCTGCGCCGCTTGCTCATCCAGCTTGGAACGCGCGACGTGCGGGTGCAGACGATCCTGTTCGCCTGGGCGTTCGGCGCGCTGCTCGAAGGCCTCGTCGGCTTCGGCTATCCCTGGGCCTTCGTCGCTCCGATCCTGGTTGCGGCCGGCATCCCCGACCTGGACGCGATCCGGGTCGCGGCGATCGCCAACAACGCGCCCGTTTCCTACGGCGCCCTCGGCGCCCCGATCATCGCGCTCGCGACAGTGACGGCCGGCACGCTCGGAATGAGCTTCCAGGAGCTGTTACCGGTCTATTCGGCTTCGGTCGGCAAGATCGTTGCGATCCTGGCGCTCCTGCCACCGTGGATCCTGCTCTATCTCGTGTCCGGCAGCCGTGGCATGTGGTCGGCTTGGCCGCTCGCCGTCGTCGGATCGCTCGGCTACATTGCCGGCCAGCTTCCGACGGCAATCTATCTCGGCCCCTATCTGCCGGATGTCCTCGGCTCGATCGTTTGCTTCGTCGTCATCCTGCTCCTGCTCCAGGTCTGGCGGCCGGCCGAGGTTCTCGCCTATGGCGGCGCACCGGCGACTGGCGACCCGCGGGCGGAGGCACATGGGCTTTCCGGTAGCGACATCGTCATGGCTTGGCTGCCGGTCGCCATCCTGGTGGCGGTTGTCGTTGCCTGGACCGGGCCCTGGTCGCATCTGCCTGGGGTGGTGGTGCTCCACTATGTCGTCGCGTCCCAATCTTCGATCACGCCAGGTGCAACGATCAGCGCGATCTTCAACTGGACGCCGTTCGTCGCCGGGACAGCCATCCTGGTGTCATGGCTTCTCACCGTAATCGTGAACGTCGCTCTCGGGACGCTCCGGGTCGGCCAGCTCGGCGATATCTTCAAGAAGAGCTGGGACCAGATGTGGGGCGCGATGCTGGTCGGCGTCTTCATCTTCGGACTCGCCTATGTCTTCAACTATTCGGGCATGGCGGGCTCGCTGGCGAGCGCCTTCTCGAAGCTCGGGGTCGCCTTTATCGTGGTTGCCCCGATCCTCGGCTTCATCGGCGTCGCGCTGTCGGGCAGCAACACGTCGACCAACGCCATGTTCGGCACGTTCCAGGCGCTGGTCGGCAAGGTGCTCGGCTTCCCGCTGCTGCTGCTGCCGACGCTGAACTCGGTCGGCGCCGAGATCGGCAAGCCGGTGGCGCCGCAGACCGCGAGCGTCGGCGTCTCCACCAGCAAGTTCGTGCGCAACGAGGGCGAGGTGATCCGGCACAATTTCGGCTGGACCCTCGTGCTCCTGGGCTATCTCGTGGTGATCGCCGTGGCCTGCTACTTCTTCTTCCCCGGCATCGCGAAGCTCTGAAGCGCTCGCGCACCCCAATGAAAAAACCCCGGCGGGCGACCGCCGGGGTTTTTTCGTTCTGACCGGGCCGAGCCTCAGCGAGTGCCCTGCAACATGCGGTCCCGGTTGGTGTAGTCCGAGGTGGCGCCGCCATACCGATACGGACGATAGCCGTAGCTGTACCCGTAATCGTAGCGGTCGTAGGCGCCGTAGTACGGGCCGCCGTAATAGGCATAGCCGGGCTCGTAGGCGTAGTAGCCCGGGTCGTAATAGCCATAGCGCGGGCTCGTAGCGGCAGCGATCGCGGCACCGGCCGCGATCCCGCCCACGACGCCGGCCGCAATGCCGCAGCCCCGGCAACGGGCATCAGCCGTGGTGGGCGCCGCAATGGAAACGAGCGCAAGCGCGCTCCCGGCCGCAAGGACCGTCAAGAACTTGGTCATCGATCTTCTCCATATCCAAACTTTGACCCGATAACGTGTGGCGGCTCCGTCGGGTTCCCGACTCCGCCGGGCCCGGTCTGCCCGCCTTCGGGAGCCTTGGGGGGCTTCTCCCAGCCGAAAACGCTACGCCCGCCATACGCATGGGAATGCGCCCGCTCCCGCGCGATGATCGCGCCGGTCCCTGGACCGGTGGCCTCGCACTCGATCCGGCGCGCCTGATCGTCGAGCCGCTTGAGCGCCGCGAGCTCTTCGCCATGTCCGAGACGTGCCTTGTGCACCGCGGATTTCAGCACCCCGATCGTCTCGTCATAGACCTTCAGCGGCACCGGGAAGGGATGCCGGTCCTTGCCGCCGTGCGCAAACGAGAACCGGGCCGGGTCGCTGAAGCGGCAGGGCGTGCCGTGCACCACCTCGGCGACCAGCGCAAGCGCGCGCACAGTCCGCTGGCCGACCCCCGGCGTGAGCAGGAGCTCGGCAAAGTCGACGGGCCCGCGATCGGCCGCAGCCGCGAGGCTCGCATGCAGGCGCCGCGCATGCACATCAGTGGCGCGGACCTCGTGGTGCCCCGGCATCACGAGATGCGGCAGCAGCGGCTCGGCCGGATCCGGCGATGCAGCGACGCCCCTCCCCTCCAGGGCGGCGGCCTCCCGCGCGACTGCGTCCGGTCCGAGCGATGCGAGCATGTCGATCTGCTTGCGTCGCGAGCCCTCGGCCCGGCGGTCCGTCAGATTCACGATCTTGCCCTGGTTTGCCCCATCGATCGCCGCATGCGGCGCATCGACGAAACTCTTCAGGCCCTCGGATAGCCAGTGATAGCGTCGCGCCTGCCGGCGGTCGCCGTTCATCCCCTGCTGCACCACCACCCACCGGCCGTCGTCGGCGACGATGAACCCGTGCAGGTAGAGATCGAACCCGTCCTGCACTGCCGCGCTGTCGACCTTCGCCACCAGGCGGCTCGCGGTCGCGAGCGCGGCGCCGTCGAAGCCGACCCGCTCGCCGATCGTCACCAGCTCTTGCGGCGTCTTGCGCGAATGCCTTCCCCGTCCGCCGCACACATGGAGCCCGAGCTCGCGCTCGAGCGGGCCCAGGCCGCGCTTCAAGGCACCGATCACGCTGGTGGTGATGCCGGAGGAACGCCAGTCCATGCCCATGACCGCGCCGAAGGACTGGAACCAGAAGGGATGCGCCAGGCGGCGCAAGAGCTCGTCGCGCCCGTAATGGTGGACGATGGCTTCGCTGATCACCGCCCCGAGGCGGCTCATGCGCTGCCCGAGCCACTGCGGCACGCGTCCGCCGTGCAACGGCAAGTCTGCGCTTCCGCTTCGCTGGGCCATGAGGTCTCCGATGATCAGTGTTCGCCTGACCAGCGTTCGTCTTTCGTTCCTTTTGCGGACGATGTCAACGCACCCGGCATCGCGGCCTCGCTTGCCGCCTCCTTCACCGATCCTTGGAAGCGTTTGCCCCGCACCTGATATCTCCGCGGCTTGCGCCACGGTTGCGGTCAGCATGCCGCGCCAGGCCGCGCTGGGGCCTCAGTGCAGAACCAGGCCGACGAAGAATGCCACGCCCGAGAGAGCAACCAGTGCGCCGAGGGGGAGAGTGCGATCCCATCTCATGCCCCAATGAACGCGGCAGGAGGCCACGGGTTCCTCGACTGGCTCACCTCTGGCAGGAGGCAGTGGCTGCAGGCAGCCCGGGGCGGCTCGCTCCCGCCGGCTAGCTTCTTGACCGCCCGCCCGCCATTCTGTCCACCTACCGCGCGAGAAGAACTCGACACAGGACCGAGGCAGGGCTCGGGCACGCCAAGGAGCGCTCATGCACCCCCGCGAACGCCTCCCATTCGCTCCCATTGAGACGCGCCCGCCGCTCAAGCTCCCCGACGGCCTGCGGCTGATCGTCTGGCCCCTGCTCGCGCTCGAAGAATGGGATATCGGACGCCCGATGGCGCGCATGGTGATCTCGCCGCCCCAGGGACAGCCGATGCTCCCCGACCACCCCAATTGGAGCTGGCACGAATACGGCATGCGGGTCGGGTTCTGGCGGCTCAAGCGCGTACTGGAAGGGCTCAAGATCTCGCCGACCGTCACCCTCAATGCCCGCGTCTGCGAAACCTACCCGCAGGTCGCCCAGGCCTGCGCCGACAACGGCTGGGAGCTCAACGCCCACGGCTACGACCAGGTGCCGATGCACAAGCTCGACGATCAGAAGGCGGTAATCGAAAGGTCCGTCGCGATCATCGCGAAATTCTGGGGCCGAGCTCCGCGCGGCTGGTTCGGACCGGGTCTCACCCAGACCTTCGACACGCTCGATCATCTTTCGGCGGCGGGCATCGAGTATATCGGCGACTGGGTGCTCGACGACGAGCCGGTCAGGCTCAAGACCACGCACAAGCCAGTCGTCGCGCTGCCATATAATTTCGAGCTGCACGACATCGTCATGATGGCGCTGCAGCACCATCCGTCGGACCAGATGTATCGCCGCGTGATCGACCAGTTCGAATGGCTCTACGCCGAATCCGCGCGGCGCCCGAAATTCATGTCGATCGCCATGCATCCGTACCTTTCGGGCATGCCGCACCGCATCGGTTACGTTCAGCGCGCCTTCGAGGAGATTCTCGCGCGACCGGGCGTCGCGGCCTGGGACGGCGCACGGATTCTCGACTGGTATCTCGGACAAGCGCAGTCCTGATGGAGCGAAGCGAGATCCGGGACCGCCTTTCCCGGATTTCGCGGGTCTCGATCCGGGCTACGGGAAAAATCAGGGAAACTGACATGGCCGCCTCCTTCTTCGTTCCGCACGACCTCGCGGCACCGGTGACCGGCAGCGCGAGCGGCCCCCTGGCCGGCCTGACCGCCGTGGTCAAGGACATGTACGACATCGCCGGAACCAAGACCGGCGGCGGCAGCCCCGAATGGCTCGCGGCCCATCCGCCGGCCCGCGCCCATGCGGCGGCCGTGGCAAAGATCCTCGGCGCCGGCGCGACCATCACGGCCAAGACGATCTGCGATGAATTCTTCTACAGCGTCGCCGGGATCAACGCACACTATGGTGCGCCACCCAATCTGCGCGCGCCGGGGCGCATTTCCGGCGGCTCATCAAGCGGCTCGGCGGCAGCGCTCACCGCCAACGCCTGCGACTTCGCCCTCGGCAGCGACACCGGCGGCTCGGTGCGTGTGCCCGCCTCCTTTTGCGGCCTTTATGGCCTGCGTCCCACACACGACCGAATCGATCTGGCAGGCGCCATGGCGATGGCTCCGTCCTTTGACACGGCCGGTTTCTTCGCCAATGCGCCCGGGGTGCTGCGGCGCGTCGGGCATGTGCTGCTCGACGACGCGTGCGTGGCAACGCCGATCACGGCTTTGATCGTCGCCGAGGACGCTTTCGCCCAGGCGGATGCTGCCGTGGCGGGGCTCGGGCGCGATTTTCTCGCTCGCGCGGCGAGCGCGCTGCCGCCGCCGGCGACGCGTGCCGTTGCGCCCGACGGATTCGATGGATGGCGGGAGGCGTTCCGCATCGTTCAGGCGCGCGAGACCTGGGCGTCTTTCGGCGACTTCGTCACCCGCGCCCGACCCGCGCTCGGGCCGGGCGTAAAGGAACGGATAGCGGCCGCCGCGACGATCACGGCCGCGCAGGCGGACGCAGCGCGCAAGGTCATCGAGTCGGCGCGTGCCCACATTCGCGCACTGGTGCCGCCCGGCACGTTGCTGGCGCTGCCGACGGCGCCCTGCATTGCGCCGCCGATCGACCTCGACGGCGAAGCGCTGGATTCCTTCCGGACCCGGGTGATGCGGCTCACCTGCGTGGCCGGCGTGGCGGGCCTGCCGCAGATCAATCTGCCGATCGGCACCGTCGCGGGTTGCCCGGCCGGCCTGTCCCTCATCGCCTGGCCGGGTGGCGACGAGGCCCTGCTCGACCTTGCGTGCCGGCTTGCGAAATACTGCGGATTGAGCCGCGCTTAGCGGCGCCAACCCGCAGCTCGCATCGCAATCCGCGGCAAGGATTTACGACCTCGCAATCGGGACGCGAGCCGCGCAGTTCAGTCGTGCTTCCATTCCTCGGCGCTGGCGCCCGCCAGTGCCTGGACCCTGGCCTCGTCGCCGGCGAGCTCGGCGGCCGGTCCCGAATAGACCACGTTGCCGTCATCGAGCACGTAGGCGTGGTCGGCGATCTCCAGGCTCATCCTGGCATTCTGCTCCACCAGCAGCACCGATATCCCCTCTTCGCGCATCTGCGACACGATGCGGAAGACCTCGCGCACGACCAGCGGAGCGAGCCCTTGCGAGGGCTCGTCGAGCATCAGGAGCTTGGGGTTGAGCAGCAGCGCGCGCGCGATCGACAACATCTCCTGCTCGCCCCCGGACAGCTGACGGCCGCGGTTGAGCTTGCGCTCGGCGAGGCGCGGAAACAGCCGGTAGATGCGCTCCGGATTCCACGGGCCGCCACGCTCGAGCGGCACCTTGAGGTTCTCCTCGACAGTCAGGTTGGCGAAGATGCGCCGTCCCTCTGGAACGTAGCCGACACCGGAAGCGGCGATGCGGAAGGTCGGCCATCGCGTCGTCTCGGTGCCGAAGATGGTGACGCGGCCTTCCCGCGCCTGGGTGAGGCCCATCAGGCTGCGAAGCGTCGTTGTCTTGCCGGCGCCGTTGCGGCCGAGAAGCGCGGTGATCCGGCCTTCGGCGACCTCGAGACCGACGCCATGCAAGATGTGGCTCTTGCCGTAATAGGTGTGCAGGTTCTCGGCAACGAGGGCGGCGGTCATGCGGCTTTGCCCAGGTAAGCGGCTTGCACCGCCTCGTTTGCGGCGATTTCCTGCGGCGTGCCCTCCGCCAGCAGGCTGCCTTGGTCGAGCACGCTGATACGGTCGGCGAGATGGAACACGACCCGCATGTCGTGCTCGATCAGCACGATCGTGAAGTTGGCGTCACGATGCAGGCGGCGGATCAGTTGCGTGATCTCGTACGTCTCCTGGTCGCCCATCCCGGCGGTCGGCTCATCGAGCAACAGGAGATGCGGCCGCAGCGCCAGCGCCATGGCGATCTCCGCGGCGCGCTGGTCGCCATGCGCGAGCTCGCCGACCAGGCGGTGCGCCTTCGCATCGATTCCTGCGAGCTTGAGCGTCTCGTGCACGCGCCGCCCGACATCGCTCTCCTCGGTGCGGCTGATCCACGGGCGCAGCCGATAGCCGCTCGCGATCTCGGCGCCGATGCGGACGTTCTCAAACACCGTGAGCTCGGGAAAGATCTCGGTGATCTGGAACGTGCGCGCCATCCCGAGCGCTACGCGCTTGTGCGCCGGCACGTCCGTGATGTCGCGGCCGTCGAACGCGATCGTGCCGCTGGATGGACGGAACAGGCCGCTGATCAGGTTGAAGAAGGTGGTCTTGCCGGCCCCGTTCGGGCCGATGATCGCGCGCAGCTCGCCGCGCGCCACGGTGAGGGAGACGTCGCGCAGCGCGACCAGGCTGCCGAAGCGCTTTCCGACGTTCCTGACTTCCAGCACGCTCATGCTTCACTCTTCCGGCGTATGAATCCGAGCAGACCGCGCGGAAAGAACAGCACCACGGCCACGAACAACGCCCCGACGAAGGACATCCAGTTGACGGTGATGCTGGACAGGTAATCCTGCAGCACGACGAACACCGCCGCGCCGAGCAACGGGCCCCAGAAGGTGCGCATGCCGCCCATCACCGCCATCATCACGAAATCGCCCGACTGGCTGTAGTGCAGCCCGCGCGGATCGGCGAAGTTGTTGAGGAGCGCGTAAAGCGCCCCGGCAAATCCCATGAAGAAGCAGGACAGCGTGAAGGCGATCCAGATGTGACGCTCGACCGGAATTCCGAGGAAGCGGGCGCGCCGTTCGTTCTCCCGGATCGCAATCATGGTGCGGCCGAACGGCGAGCGCAGAATGAAAGCCATCACGCCCGTGATGAGCGCGAAGCACACCAGGACGAAGTAGTAGAACGCGTTGGTATCGGACAGGATGTCGATCGAGAACAGGCCGAAATCGAGCGGCTGGCGCGAGAAGCCGCGCAGTCCGTCGTCGCCGCCGGTCACCGAGCTCCATTGGAACGCGATGTAATAGAACACCTGGCCGAACGCGATCGTCACCATGGCGAAATAAACGCCGCGCCGGCGCACGATGAGCGCGCCGAGCAATGCGCCCGCGATCCCGCCCAGCAGCATGCCGCATAGAAGCGAGAGCGGCGTGCTTGGCGCGAGGAATTTCAGCGCGAAGCCGGCGCCATACGCCCCGAGGCCGAAATAGGCGGCGTGGCCGAAGGAAAGGACGCCGGTGAAGCCCAGCAGGAAGTTCACCGACATCGCGGCGAGGCCGAGGACCAGCACCCGCGTGCCGAGCGCCGTGTAGCCGCCGAGCGGCGGCATCCAGTATGGCGCGAGCAGGAGTGCTGCCCAGATCGCGACCAGCGCGAGCAGCTTGTACGTCCGTGCGCTCACGTCAGCATGCCTTCCTCGCCGAGCAGGCCGCGCGGCCGGAGCAGCAGCACCACCGCCATCAGCACGTACATGATCGCCTCGCTCGCGGCGGGCAGGAAGACTGCGGTGACGCCGGAAGCGACGCCGATCAGCAGTCCTCCGAGCAGCGTGCCGGTGAGGCTGCCGACGCCGCCGACGATGATGGCGATGAAGCTCGGCATCAGCAGCCCGGTGCCCATCGTAGGCTCGAGCCCGAGCTGGCCCGCAGCCAGCACACCGCTCAGCCCGGCAAGGAAGATCCCGACCGCGAAGTTGAGCGAGCGCAGCATCCGCACGTTTATCCCGAGCGCCGCCACCGTCTCGAGATCGAGCGTGCCGGCGCGGATGCGGATGCCGAGGCGGGTGTAGCGCAGCAGGACGAACAGCAGCGTCACCGCGGCGATGACCGTAACCACCATGAACAGTCGGTAGCCGGTGACGAAGAAGAACTCGTAGCTCAGCGGCGTCGCCAAGGCGGCCGGAACGGTCACCGGCTTGCCCTGCGCGCCCCAGATGAAGCGGGTGCTGTCCTCGATGATGAAGGCGAGACCGAAGGTCAGGAGCAGACTGTAGAGCGGATCGCGCCCATAGAGCGGCCGGATCAGGACGCGCTCGACCAGCAGGCCGATGATGGCGGTGATCGGCGGCGCGATCAGCAGCGCGCCCCAGAAGCCGACATAGGGCGTGATCGTGTAGGCGATGTAGCCCCCGATGACGAGGAATCCGCCATGGGCGAAATTGATCACGTTGCTCAGGTTGAGGATGAGCGACAGGCCCAGCGCCATCAGCACGTAAAAAGCGCCGATGATCAGGCCGTTGGTGATGTTGAACAGCAGGACCTGCGTCATGCGGGACTCGTGAAACAGCGGCGCGATCGGGTTCGCGGCGCACGCGGCAGTGCGAGAATGCAAAAAAGGCGCCCGCGGGAGCTCACTCCCGGGGCGCCGGCCGACGTGTTACGTCGGCATCGTCAGTTTGCAGCCGGTTTCGCTCACCGGCGGTGCGGTCTTGTCGCCCGCCACCACTTGATCGACCTGGAAAAGGTCCTCCGGGTCGTCCTTGCCCTTGGTCTGGGCCGAGCCGACGAAAGCCGACGTCATGAGCTGGTGGTCGCCGGCACGATAGTAGACCTTGTTCGGTTGCAGCTTCACTTCGGGAGGCAGCTCGAAATCGCCAAGCGCCCTGGCGAGCTTCACGGCGTCGAGGCTCTTCTCCCGGTTGGCGACCAGCGCGAAGGTCATCGCCGAGGTGTAGCCGAACCAATGCCGCGCGGTCGGCACCTTGCCGCCGTTGACCTTGCGGATATCGGCCACGAACTTGTCGACCGCCGGCACGCCCGGCTGTTTCCAGTACCACTCGAACATCCACACCCCGATGCGCGCCTCAGGCGGCAGCGCTTCGAGCGACTCGAGCTCCTGCTGGGTGCCAGCCACGTGAATCTGCTTGTCGATGCCGAATTGGACGATCTGCTTGAGGCAGTTGACCATGTCGGAGCCCTGCACCAGCAGGATGAGCACGTCGGGATTGGCCGCGCGCGCCTTGATCAGATAGGCGGAGAAGTCGCTGGTCCCGAGCGGGGTCAGCTCGTTGCCGGTCATGGTGCCGCCGAGCTTCTTGAGGTTGGCCGCGCACGCCTGCTGCAGCGTGTGGCCGAACGCGTAATCGGGCGTGATGAAGTGCCACTTCTTGCCGTACTTGTTGAACAGGAGGTCGGAGACCGAATTCGCCTCCATGCGCGTCGTGTTGCAGACCCGGTAGACGTTCCACTTGCAGTCGACGCCCGTAATCGTGTCGGTGTGCCCGCCGGAGACGATGTGCAGGACCTTCTTCTCGTTGGTGACTTGCGCGATTGCCTGGGCGATGCCGGAATTCACATCACCGATGATGAAGTTGACCTGGTCGCGCTCGATGAGCTTGCGCGTCTTCTGCACGCCGGTGCCGACGTCATTCGCCGAATCTTCGACCAGCAGCTCGACCTGCCGACCGAGGATGCCGCCCTTGGCGTTCATCTGCTGGATCGCGAGCTTGGCGCCCGTCACCTCGTTGGTCGCCGGAGCTGCGTAGACCCCCGTCAGCGGGTCGACCATGCCGATCCGCACCGGCGTCTCGCCGCGCGCCTGTATGATGAATGGAGACGACAGTTGCAGGGCGCCGGCCGCGGCGGCGCCCTTGAGCACCCTGCGGCGATCGATGCTGACGATGGGCTTGGTCATGCTATTCCTCCCGGATTGGATCATCATTGGCGGGGTCCGGGCGCGAGCACCCGGCGGCGCTATTTGTGAGCGTTGTATAATGCAATGCCGCCAGCTTGACGAGGGCCACGCGGTCGCGGCGTGCGGCGGCAGGTGGACCGCAGTACGGCTGATTTCAGCAGCCGGCCCGGGCCGCCGGAACATCGATGTTGGCGGGGCGTTTTCTTCACTGGCGGGCGCAAAACCCGCCGGCGGCGACACTTGCTGGGAGAGATCGAATGTTGCGAACGGCCTTGCCGGTTTTGCTCCTCCTCGGCACGGCGGCACAGGCGCAGGCGCCCTCCCCCCCGGCGCAGCCTGCCCCGCCGCCGCAACAGAGCCCTAACCCCAATCCGTCGGCACCCCCCAATTCCGATCAGGCCGCCTGTCCGCCAGGCGTCGGCGCGAACGCGCCGACGGTGGGCAGCGGCGGTGCCTCAGGTCCCGACCTCAGCGACAAGCTTGCTCGCTCGAATGGCGTGATCTGCCCACCCGCGGAAGTGGATCCGAAAATGGGCGTGCCCGCTCCCGGTGGCGGACGCACGCCAGTGCTGCCGCCGCCCGGCACGCCGGGCGGCGACCAACACACCATTCCGAAGTAAAAAAGTATCAGCTCGCCGCCCGAAGATTGACGGCGCTCTCCGCCATCTGGGTCAGCTTCTTGTCGGTCGCCTTTTCTTCGTCGAGCGTTCGCTGCAGCACGCTCGCACAATCGTTGCGCCCGAGCTGCTTCGCCCACGCGATCAGCGAGCCGTAGCGCGCGATCTCGTAATGCTCGACCGCCTGGGCAGCGGCAATCAGCGCGGCGTCCATCACATCCTTGTCGCCCACTTCGCCCGCCACGTCGTCCGTCTCCTCGACGATGCCGTCGATTGCCGGGCAGTCCACACCTTCGATCTCCGCGCCGTGCATGCGGAAGACCTCCTCGAGGCGCGCGATGTGGTTCTGCGTCTCGTCGAGATGGGTCTTGAACCCGCGCTTGAGCCCGGGATCACTCGCCTTCTCGATCATGTCGGGCAACGATTTCACGATCTGGTTCTCCGCATAATAAATGTCGCGCAAGGTATGCACGAACAGATCGTCGAGTGTCTTGATGTCTTTCGAGAACAAGCCCATGGCGCCAGAGTCCTTCAGTCTGAGGGGGTTGGTTTGTGGAAAACGGCGGAACAAGGAGCGCGGTTCCGGTGCGCGCAAAATTGGCCGTCGCGACAAGACACCGCCGGACGCGACAAGGCATCGCCCGAATAGTTCCCCCCATCGTGCGCTTTGCCTTGAGAGTCATTACCGACAGTCCGCGACAACGGCACGCGCCGTTGCGAACGGCCGGCGCAGCCGGCGCGGGGACCGATCGCGCTGGCTGATATGACCCTCCCACAAAGACCCTGAGGGGGGTCGCACCGCATCGCCTGGTTTGCTATTGAAGCCGCCTGGCCGCGTTCATGCCGGTCATCGCGCCACCGCGTTCTGTTCCCCCATTTTTCGCTCTCGCATGCCGCCGCTCACGCCCGCTCGCCGTTTTGCCTTGATTGTCGCCGCCGTCACCGGCGGCATGATCGTGGCCATGATCGTCGAGATCATGCTGGCCCGGCGCGGCTTCGAATTCACCGCAGCGCTGCGCAGCGGCAGCGTCCGCCTGAACGCAGCGTTGGCCTGGTGGGCGGTCACCGGTGCGGCGTTCGTGGCGAGCTTCATCATCGCGGCGGTGATCTCGCGGGAGATCTGGCATGCCCTCCGTTCCCTGCGCTCGTTCGCTGTCGCGCCAGTGGTGCTCGCGCTCGCGGGCATCGGCGATCTTGCCCCGCTCTCCGCGCCCGGCGCCGCGGTGGCGCACGCGACCGCGAGCCTCACCGCCCTGCTCGCCGCCCTGCTGATGGCGTGGTTCGGCGCGTTCTTTGCCATGCGCCACTGAATGCGCCGCAGGACCGCGGGTTAACCCTGATCGCTGATCCGTTGAGCCCGCACCGAACCGAGCGGCGCTGCGCGCCGACGAAGCAGCATGGCTGTCATCGAAACTGCCCGCCGTGAACCGCGGTCGCCGCCCTCGCTTCCCGGCAGGCGGCGCTACGGCCGGCGTGCGGCCCGGCCAGCCTGCCCCCGTTGACGCGGACCGGCCGCGCCCGTGCGCGCAAGCAACGGACGGCTAGACAGATCCCGCCACGAAACAAAAGAGCCGGCCTTACGGCCGGCTCTTTCGTTCGGCGCGATGTCTCAGCGCCATGCCCCCCGCCCTTGACGGTCCCCTGCGCGGCGGGCCTCGCGTGCGCTGCACGTCGAGGCCGCTCCCTGCGCCGTGCGCGCA
>DASTZX010000338.1:0-5065 GCA_035764045.1 Xanthobacteraceae bacterium
CGGACGAGCCCGAGCCCCTGGTTGATGGCATGGCGGATCTCGGCGCGACGGCAACCGAGTTTCTGCTGCTCGCCGTCGATCCCTACCCGCGCAAGCCGGGCGCGGTGTTCGAGCCGCCGGCCGCCGATGACTCCGGCGAGCATCCCTTCGCGGCGCTTGCGGCCTTGAAGAAGGGCCGCGATTCGACATGACCTTGGGCGCAACCTTGGGCGCAACGCCGAGCGCGGTGATCGCGACGCCGAGTCGCGCGGCGGCTTGAAGCTGGACCGGCGCGGCGGCGCGACGGGTCGGCTTAGGCTCATGCGATTGCAGGAAAAAACGCCGGCGCGCTGGTATCGAAATCCCCCATTGTCTCAATCCGCCGACACGCTATTGTCCGCGCTTGCTTGGGCCTTTCGGTCGCGCCGGACCGAGCCTCCATCGAGAGACGATCCGCCGATCCATGCCGAACAAGGTGCGAATTGCGCTCGACGCCATGGGAGGGGACCAGGGCGCGTCGATGGTCGTGCCCGGTGCGGCGCTCGCGCTCGCCCGGCATGCGGACAGCAGCTTCATCCTGTTCGGCAACGCTGCGGAGATCGAGCCGCTGCTGGCGAAGCATCCGGCGCTCGCCGCCGCCTCGCGCGTCGTGCATACCGATGTCGCCGTGAAGATGGACGAAAAGCCGAGCCAGGCGCTGCGCCATGGCCGCTGGAAATCGTCGATGTGGCTTGCGATCGACGCGGTCAAGAAGGGTGAAGCCGACGCCGCGGTGTCGGCCGGCAACACCGGTGCGCTGATGGCGATGGCCAAATTCCATCTCAGGACCATGCCGGGCATCGAGCGGCCGGCGATCGCCGCGCTGTGGCCGACCCTGCGCGGCGAGTCGATCGTGCTCGATCTCGGCGCGACGATCGGGGCTGACGCGCGCCACCTGGTCGACCTCGCCGTCATGGGCGGCGCAATGGCGCAGGTTCTGTTCGACCTCGAGCGGCCGACCATCGGCCTCCTCAACATCGGCGTCGAGGAGGTCAAAGGTCTCGACCAGGTGCGCGAGGCCGGCCGCATCCTGCGCGAGACGCCGCGCGACACGCTGCACTATGTCGGTTTCGTGGAGGGCGACGACATCGGAAAGGGGACGGTGGACGTCGTGGTGACGGAAGGGTTCGCGGGCAACATCGCGCTCAAGACCGCCGAAGGCACCGCCAAGCAGTTCGCCGAATACCTGCGCGGTGCGATGAGCCGCTCGCTCGCCGCGCGGATCGGATACCTGTTCGCGCGCAAGGCCTTCGCGGCTCTCAAGGAGAAGATGGATCCGCGCCGCGCCAATGGCGGGGTGTTCCTCGGGCTCAATGGCGTGGTGATCAAAAGTCACGGTGGAACCGACGCCGAGGGGTTCGCGGCCGCGGTCGATCTCGGCTATGACATGGCCAAACATCAGCTTTTGGCGAAGATCAACCGCATGCTCGGACCATCCCCCTCGGCCGCCCCTCGACTCGGAGGAGCCGCATCGTGAGCGTCACGCGTTCGGTCGTGCTCGGCGTCGGCCGCTACCTGCCGGAGCACGTCCTCACCAATGCGGATCTCGCCCGGAAGGTGGAGACGTCCGACGAGTGGATCGTCCAGCGCACCGGCATCCGCGAACGGCGGATCGCAGCCCCGGGGGAGACCACCTCCGGCCTCGCCATCAAGGCGGCGCGCGCCGCGCTCGCCGCCGCCCATGTCGAGGCGCCCTCGATCGATCTCATCGTGCTCGCCACCGCGACGCCGGACCAGACCTTCCCGGCGAGCGCGGTCGCGGTCCAGGCCGGGCTCGGCATCACGCAGGGCGCGGCCTTCGACCTGCAGGCGGTGTGCTCGGGCTTCATCTATGCGCTGGCGACTGCGGACGGCCTGCTCAAGGCCGGCACCTTCAAACGCGCGCTGGTGATCGGCGCCGAGACCTTCTCGCGAATCCTCGACTGGGACGATCGCGGGACGTGCGTGCTGTTCGGCGACGGCGCGGGCGCCACGATCCTCGAGGCGCAGCAGCTGCCGGGGACGCGCGAGGATCGCGGCATCCTGGTCTCGCGCCTGCGCGCAGACGGCCGCTACAAGGACAAGCTCTATGTCGACGGCGGCCCGAGCTCGACCGGCACGGTCGGCCATCTGCGCATGGAAGGCCGCGAGGTGTTCAAGCATGCGGTCGCGATGATCACCGACGTGATCCAGGATTCGTTCGTCGAGACCGGCTACAGCGCGGCCGACATCGACTGGTTCGTGCCGCATCAGGCCAACAAGCGCATCATCGATGCCTCCGCGGTCAAGCTCGGGATCGCGCCCGAGAAGGTCGTCGTCACGGTCGACAAGCACGGAAACACGTCGGCAGCCTCGATTCCCCTGGCGCTCTCCGTCGCCGTCGCCGACGGGCGAATCAAGAAGGGCGATCTGGTCCTGCTCGAGGCGATGGGTGGCGGCTTTACCTGGGGCGCGACGCTGCTGCGCTGGTAGCGCCGGCCGGAAAGGCGTCGCGCATCGCCGACAAGGCGTGCGGGGAGGCCGCCAGGCGCATGTTTTCCCCTTCAGCTCCTGCCGCGCTCCGCCCGGCCGTCACGGGCGATTTGCGCCATTCGCGGCCGCGCGATTTTCACTTGGCCTGGGGGGAAGCCCGTAAGCCCCTGTTGACCAAGGGCAATCTAGTTCATATCGTTGAAAAACAAGAATAGAACTCTGCCGTGATTGGGGCTGGGCGATGAGCGGAAAGACAGTCACACGGGCGGATCTCTGTGAGGCGGTGTACCAGAAGGTCGGACTGTCGCGTACTGAGTCTTCCGCACTGGTGGAACTTGTGCTCAAGGAGATCACCGATTGCCTCGAGCGGGGGGAGACGGTGAAGCTGTCGTCCTTCGGCTCGTTCGTGGTGCGCAAGAAGGGGCAGCGCATCGGACGCAACCCGAAGACAGGCACGGAAGTGCCGATCTCGCCGCGGCGGGTGATGGTGTTCAAGCCGTCGGCGATCCTCAAGCAGCGTATCAACAATCACGCGCCCGAGGGCGGCGGCGAGTAGGCCGCAACAACACAAGCGAGGCGGTCGTGGACAAAGCGCCCGATGCGTTCCGCACCATCAGCGAGGTCGCCGACGACCTCGACGTCCCGCAGCACGTGTTGCGGTTCTGGGAAAGCCGGTTTTCGCAAATCCGTCCCATGAAGCGTGGCGGCGGCCGCCGCTACTACCGGCCCGACGACGTCGATCTCCTGCGCGGCATCCGCCACCTGCTCTACGGCCAGGGCTACACCATCCGCGGCGTGCAGCGCATCCTGCGCGAACAGGGCTCGCGCTTCGTCCAGGCGGTCTGGGAGGAGGGCGCGCCGCAGCCGCCGATCGGCCGCGGCGAAGGCGCCGCCGGCGAGCGTGGGGTGTTCGGCCTCTGGCCCGCCATGGGCGCCAAGGAAGAGCTGGAGACCGAGGGCGCCGGAGCGGCCGAGGAGCCGGAGGAGGGCGACGAGGCGGGAGATGCCGCCGAGGAGGCGGACGAGGAAGCGCTGCCCCACGTGCGCCTCACCGCTGTACCGGCCAAGCCGCCCGTATCGACGCTGGCTGCTCACGACCTCGAGCGGCTGCGCGCTGCACTGGACCGGCTGATATCCTGCCGCAAGCTCCTGGATTCGGCGCTCGCCGACCCAGGGTAACGCCGCGTCCGCAACTGCGGCCGGCAGGCGGTCCCTTGCACCGGCCGGTTTCCGTCGAAACGCCGGGAATAAACGTGACCGTCCTTGAGTCATTCCAACCGAGTCGGACGGCTTCGCGCCGGGTGGAGGCGCGGTGAGCGACGAGAGGACCCGTTTTGCCAATGTGGTGCTGCCGCATCTCGGCGATGCCTATGCGCTCGCACGCTGGATCGCCCGCAATGAGAGCGATGCCGAGGACATCGTGCAGGAGGCCTGCCTGCGCGCCTTCCGCGGCATTTCCGGTTTCGGCGACGTCAATGCGCGGGCCTGGGTGCTGAGCATCGTGCGCAACACCGCCTACACCTGGCTCAAAAAGCACCGCGATCCGAAGATCATCGCGGTCGACAACGTCGAGGAGGTGGCGGACGCGGCGGGCGACTGGGACCGCGGGCCGGCCGCTCCGGACGCCGGTCTGATCGCGCGCGCGGACAGCGCGCGGCTCGAGGCCGCGATCGCGGCGCTGCCGGACGAATTCCGCGAGACGCTGGTGCTGCGCGAGCTGCAGGGGCTCGACTACCGGGCGATCGCCGAGGTGACCGGAGTGCCGGTCGGGACCGTGATGTCGCGCCTTGCCCGCGCGCGCCGGCGCCTGATGGCGCTGCTTGGAAAGGAGGACGCATGACACAGCAGCCGGACCATCCCTTGCTGCTGGTGCACGCCTATTGCGACGGCGAGCTCGATCCCGCCAATGCGCTTGCGTTCGAGCGCCGCATGGCCGAGGACCCGCTGCTCGCGGCCGAGCGCGACCGCATCATGGCGCTCAAGGGCGCGTTTGCGAAACTGCGGCCGGCCGGCATCGCGCCGCCGGCGCTGCGCGCGCGCGTCGAGCGCACGGTCGGCCTGGGCCGGGCCGCTCGCCGCCCGACCTGGAGCGCGCTTGCGGCCTCGATCCTGCTCAGCGCCGTGATCGCGTCGGCCGCGACCTGGCGACTCCTCGTGCCCGGCGGGCTGGTCGCCGACGAGCTGGTCGACAGCCACATCCGCTCGCTGATGGCCGCACAGCCGTTCGACGTCGCCTCGTCCGACCGCCACACCGTCAAGCCATGGTTCAACGGCCACACCATCCAGTCGCCGCGGGTGGTCGACCTCGCGTCGGATGGCTTCCCGCTGATCGGCGGGCGGGTCGACGTGATCGCGAAGACCCCCGTGCCCTCGCTCGTGTATCGCTACCAGAAGCACCTCATCAGCGTGACGCAGTTTCAGGGGCCGGCGCCCGCCTCGGGCGTGCACACGACCGAGGGTTATCACGTCATCGGCTGGACCGACGGCGGCGTCGCCTACTGGGCCGTGTCGGACGTCGGCGAGGGGGAGTTGAAGAAGTTCGTGCAGCTCTTCCGCGCCGCTCCGACCGACCAGTAAGCCGGCGAAGCGGCCGCAT
>DASTZX010000339.1:0-8409 GCA_035764045.1 Xanthobacteraceae bacterium
GATGCACGCGGCGAGCGCGCGCAGATCGGACCTGGTCTGCTGCGCGAAGGCGCGGAACGCATGGCCCTGCGGATCGCTGACGTCGCCGAGCGAGGGCGCCTCGAGCGCCTCGGCGATGGTTCGCGGCAGGCCGACGCCCTCGACCAGCCGCAGACCGAGGCCGCCGAGGATGAGGCTGCGCACCCGTTCCGGATGGGCGAGCGCGAGATACGCCGAGATCCGCGCGCCCATCGAGTAGCCCATCACGTCCGCCTGCGGCAGGCGCAGGTGATCGAGCAGCGCGCGCACGTCCTCGGCCATGAGCGCGCTGTCGTAACGCGCCGGATCGTAGAGCTTGGTGGAGGCGCCGTGGCCGCGATTGTCGAGCGCGATCGCGCGCCGGCCGGCGCGCGTCAGCGTGTCGATCCAGCCCGGCGCAACCCAGTTGGTTTCCTTGTTCGAGGCGAAGCCGTGCACCAGCACGATGGGCGCGCCTTCGCCGGCATCGAGATAGGCGATCTCGACGTCGTCGGAGTGCACCCTGCCGCTGCGCCAATCGCGAGACATCTTTGTCGTCAAAACCCAACCCTTTGTGCCGCGATCTTCATACACGCTCGCAACAGCCGGTCGAGCGCTCCGGCGCACGCGAGACCCGCGCGCCGCCACCCACAGGGACTCGGCGAGCCGCTTGCCGACTGCGAAAAAATAGCAGTATCATGCGTTTATATTGATTTTCTCGCCTGATGATGCGGAGATTTCAGATGAAGACGCTGGTCCTCGAATCGACCTCTCCCTTCCAAGGTCTCCCCGAGCTCGTCGCCGACCGCGAGGGTCTGTTCGCCCGCGAGGGGCTGAAGATCGAATGGGCCGACCGCGACGAGGCCGGCGTGAAGGCGGCCGGCGCCCTGCTCCCGACCCCGAAGGGCGTCGATCCGTTCGCCAGCCACGGCAAGCTGCTCGAGCAGGGCAAGGCCGACATGTACAACGCCTGTGAATGGGGCAACTACTGCCGCGTCCAGGACACCGGGATCGGCAGCCGCCAGATCGGCCGCCGCGCCATCATCACCTATGCGGCGATCGTGGTGCGGCCGGACTCGCCGGTCTACACCGCACAGCAGCTCGCCGGCCGCACCGTCGGCGTTCCGTTCTATGCCGGCACGCATTACGTCGCGCTGCATCTCCTCGGCGGCTTCGTGCCGCGCGATCTCATCAACGTGGTGCGTGCGCCGAACGGCTCGCGCAACCGCTTCGACCTGATGATGCGAGGCGAGGTCGAGGCGACGACGCTGACCGAGCCCTACATCTCGCTCGCAGAAAAGAAGGGCTGCCGGGTGATCTGCTCGGCGTTCTATCACGGCACCGAGGTGGCCTCCGACAAGGTGGACGCCGAGACCTATGCGGCCTTCAACCGCGCGGTGCGCGAGGCGGTGCGCCGGATCAACGCCGACAAGCGCAAGTACCTCGCCTGGTTCATCGATTATCACAAGGCCCGCGACCCGGAGATCGGCACCCTCACGATCGACGATCTGCGCGAGTCGCGGCTCGCAGTGTGCGACCCGGCGCCGATCCCGGATGAGGAGCTGCAGCGCACCTACGACTGGGTGCGCAGCTGGGGCATGCTCGAGGACACCGCGACGCCGCTGCAGCTCGTCAACATGGACGTGCAGCGCGCCGCGCACGTGGCGGCGGAGTAGCGGCTTTGTTCACCTCTCCCCGCCTGCGGCGAGAGGTCGACGTCCGAGCGTGAGCGAAGGACGTCGGGTGAGGGGGCGTCGCCGCAGGTCATAAATTTCCAGATAGTCATAGCGCCCCTCACTCCAACCCTCTCCCCGCTGATGCGGGGAGAGGGAGCTCGCATCAGCATACGGCGACGCTCTCGCCCAACTAACCCGCCGCCATCGCCAGCTTCCGCCAGCGCCGCGCCTTCTTCCAGTGCAGGTAGCGCAGCGTCATCCGCTCGGCCGTGCTCTTGACCGCCGAGCAGAAGCCGAACAGCGTCATCAGCGCCCAGAGCAGCCAGCTCGCGAGATCGAACGCCGCGACCGTGAGCGCGATGGCGGCGCGGCCGGCGAGCTTGATGATGGCGCGCGTTTTCGGGCCCTTGGCGGCCGCGAGCCGGGCGAGGCGCGCCATGTCGCGCGGCCCTTGCGCCAGCTTGAGCCCATCGAGCGCCGCGCGGGTGCCGGCCTTGGCCTGCAGGCGGCCGACGTCGCGCGCGGCGTTGATGAGGCCTTCGGCCTTGTCGAGCTTGACCGCCTCGCGGGCGGCGCGCAGCGCGACGGTCGGCTCGGTGAGCGAGGCACGGGCGAGCGCGCGGCGCAGGGCGCCCATGTCGACTGCCTCGCGCATCGAGCGCGTACCCCATAAGGCGAGGCTCGCGCCGAGCCGCTCGGTCTTGCGCGCCGCCTTCACCAGGCTGAGCCCGACCCGGGCCGGCGTGCCGGCGCCGAGCGACGCGTAGGTCACGGCGGTGATCGCGATCCCGACGCAGGCGAGGCCGAGCACCAGCTCGTCGGCGTTTTCGCCTCGCACGAGGTGCACGCCCTCGCGCGTCGCATCGCGCAGGTCGCCGAACACGAACAGGTCGCCGGCCGCCGTGCCGGCGAGGCCCGCCATGTCGTCCGGCACGCCGGTCACCAGGCCGCGCGCGAAGCTTGCTGTATGGCGGATCGCGCTCGCCGCCGTGGCATGGGCGGCCTTGATGCGGTCGGTGAGTTCCGGCGCAAGCGCGATGCCGCGCTCGTCGGCGAGCGCCGCGAAGCTGTCGGCGAGGTCGATGTCCCCTGCCGCGAGCGCCGCCTCGATTTCCTGGGCGGCGACCGGCGCGGTCAGGCGCTGCCCGACCGCGTGATCGGCGAGCCGCACCGGATCGTCCTGGGCGACGAGCAGCCAGCCGGCCTCGAAGGCGCGCGGCCCGAGCGCGATGGTGGCGGCCGCGAGCACGAGCGCGGCGGCCAACGGCCACACGATGCGCTTCTGCGCGGAGGCGCCACTGGCCGAGGCGCGTCGCAAGCCGAATCGGGCGATCATCGTGCAGGAAATGGGACCGGATTGCGTCAAAATTGCCGGTGGCCGGGTGCGGACTCTAGGAATCGCTCTCCCGCCCCGCTATGGTCCGCCCATCCCACCGAGTTCCATGTCACGGACCCGATCCCATGGCCGAAGCGGTCGTTCCCCATTTCCACAATGATCCCGGCGTTTCGGTGATCGAGATCGGCGCGCGCGAGTTCATGTGCGTCGGCGCAAGGCCGCCGCTCGACCACCCGCACGTTTATCTCGACATGGGCGGGGACGACGAGATCATCTGTCCGTATTGCTCGACCCTCTACCGGCACGACCCGAAGCTCGGTCCGCGGGCGGCCCGTCCGGCCGAATGCGCCTTCGAGCCGGCCGACGCCTGAGCCGCTACGAGTTGAGCGCGTGTCCGCGCGCACGATCGTCGTCGCGGGCGCCGGCCTCGGCGGGCTGACCGCCGCCCTCGCGCTCGCTGCACGCGGCTTTCGCGTCGCGCTGTTCGACAAGGCGGAGGCGCTCGCCGAGACCGGCGCCGGCATCCAGCTCTCGCCCAATGCGACCCGCGTCCTGACCGGGCTCGGCCTGCGCGACCGGCTCCTGCCCTCCGTCGTCGCGCCCGAGGCGGTCGTCATCCGCACCGCCCGCAACGCGGCGATCGCGCGCCTGCCACTCGGCGCCACGGCGGAAACGCGCTACGGCGCACCCTATTGGATCATCCACCGCGGCGACCTGCAGGCCGCGCTTCTCGCCGCGGTGCGCGAGCGCGACGGCATCGCGCTTACCCTCGGCGCCGCCGTCGAGGCGGTTGCGGCGAAGCCGGACGGCGTCACCGTGCAGGTGCTGCGCGGGACGCGCCGCGCGGACACTGCTGCCGCCGCGCTCATCGGGGCCGACGGGCTGTGGTCGCGCGTGCGCGCGCTCGCCGGTGGAACCGACTCGGCGCGTTTCGCCCGCCGCACCGCCTGGCGCGCGCTGGTGCCGGCCGCTGCGGTGGCGCCGGACGCGCGGGCGCATGAGGTCAATCTGTGGCTCGGTCCCGGCAGCCACCTGGTTCACTATCCGGTCAAGGGCGGGGCCATGATCAACATCGTGGCGATCGCCGCCGATACCCGCCCGAGCACCGGCTGGAGCACCGCCGCCGGCCCCGAGGAGGTGATGGCCCGCTTCCCGGCCGATCGGTGGGCAAAACCCGCGCGCGAGCTCCTTGACCGGCCGACGCACTGGCTCAAATGGCCGCTTTACGACCGGCCGCCGCTCGCCCCCTGGGGCAATGGCCGCATGACACTCCTCGGCGACGCCGCCCATCCGATGCTGCCGTTCCTGGCGCAAGGCGCCGCCATGGCGATCGAGGATGCCGCCGTGCTCGCCGCGGCGCTCGCCGCGACCCCTGACGATCCGACAGCCGGCCTGCGCCGCTACGAGGCGGCGCGCATCCCGCGCACGCGGCGCCTGCAGCGGGCGGCGCGCCGCAGCGATCGCGCCTATCATCTCGGCCCGCCCGCCTCGACGCTGCGCGACCTGGCGATGCGAATGATGGGCGACGAGCGGCTGCTCAGGCACTACGATTGGATTTACGGCTGGCGTGCGGAATAATGGCGCGCGAGAGGAAACCCCAATGCTCTTTCCCACCACCGTTGCCGGAAGCCTGCCCAAGCCCGCCTGGCTCGCCGAGCCCAACAAGCTGTGGGCGCCGTGGGCGCTCGCCGGCGATGCGCTCGCGGCCGCCAAGCTCGACGCCACCCTGCTCGCCGTCAAGGAGCAGGAGGATGCCGGCATCGACATCGTCAGCGACGGCGAGCAGTCGCGCCAGCACTTCGTGCACGGCTTCCTCGAATTCGTCGACGGGATCGATTTCGCCCGCAAGGTCGAGATGGGAATCCGCAACGATCGCTACAAGGCGATGGTGCCGACCGTCACGGGCCCGCTCCGCCTCAAGGGACGGGTGCATGCCGTCGAGACCCGGCACGCGCGCGCCCATACCGCGCGCAAGCTCAAGATCACCCTGCCCGGCCCGATGACGATCGTCGATACCGTCGCCGACGCCCACTACGGGGACCGGGTGAAGATGGCCTTCGCTTTCGCCGACCTGCTCAATGCCGAGGCGCGGGCGCTGCAGGCCGACGGCGCGGACGTGATCCAGTTCGACGAGCCGGCCTTCAACGTGTACATGCGCGAGGTCGCCGACTGGGGCGTCGAGGCGCTGCATCGCGCGGTCGCGGGGCTCACCTGCACCACCGCGGTGCATATCTGCTACGGCTACGGCATCAAGGCGAACATCGACTGGAAGGCGAGCCTCGGCGGCGAGTGGCGCCAGTACGAGGAGACCTTTCCGGCGTTGGCGAAGAGCCGCATCGGCCAGGTCTCGCTCGAGTGCCGCAACGCGAAGGTCCCGATGTCCCTGCTCAGGCTGCTCGACGGCAAGGACGTGCTCGTCGGCGCGATCGACGTGGCGACCGACAAGGTCGAAAGTCCCGAGGAGGTCGCTGCGGTGATCGGCGAGGCCGCGCGCTATGTCGCCAAAGAGCGGATCGTCCCCTGCACCAACTGCGGCATGGGCCCGATGCGCCGCGACATTGCGCTCGCCAAGCTCGCAGCGCTGGGGGCCGGGGCGAAATTGGCTCGGGAGAAGTTTTCGTAAGCAAGCGGTCATTCCGCGGCCCTCGCGAAGCGAGGGAGCCCGGAATCCAGCCCCGCGTGCGTCGTCATGGATTCCGGGTTCGCCGGCTTCGCCGGCGCCCCGGAATGACGAATCCGGTTACGCCAAGAACTCCGCGATCGCCTTCGTGAATTCCGCCGGCCGATCCATGTTGGAAATATGCCCGGCGCCGGAGAGCTCGACGTAGCGCGAGCCCATGAGCCGCGCGTGCATGTCCTTCATCACCCCCGGCGTCGTGCCGTCCTTCTCGCCCACCATGAACAGCACCGGGCATTTCACCGTCTCGACCTTGGAGTTGTAATCGTGGTCGGCGAGCGCCGCCGCGCAGCCGATGAAGCCGTTCACCGGCGTCGCCCGGATCATCCCTCGCACCTTGTCGATGTAGGGCGGCTTCTTCGCCAGGACCTCGGGCGGGAACCAGCGCGCGATGGTCGTCTCGACCAGCGCCTCCATGCCCTGCTTCTGCGCCACCGCGATGCGCTCCTCCCATTGCCGGCTCGACGCCGGCGTCGACTTGCAGCCATGGTCGCAGATGATGATCCCGCTCACGCGGGCGGGGTGCGCCAGCGCCAGTCCGAGCGCGGTCGCCCCACCCATCGAGAGGCCGCCGAACCACGCCTTGTCGACGCTGAGCGCATCCATCAGCGCGGCGGCGTCCGCGACCAGCGTGTCGTACGCGTAGCGGCCCGCCGGCGCGTCGGTCGCGCCATGGCCGCGCTGGTCGTAGCGCAGCACGCGGTACTTCGACTTGAGCGCCGCCGCCTGCTCGTCCCACATCGCGGTGGTGGTGGCGAGCGAGTTGGACAGGATCAGCCATGGCGCGCCTTCCGGGCCGTCGATCATGGTGTTGAAATTGATGCCGTTCGCCTTGATGCGCATGGTCTCGACCCTTGGTGGCTGGCTTGTGCGGAGCGCGCGATGTGGGGATAGAGTTATAGCACCATGGTTCTCGACCGTCGCACCCTGCTGCTCGCGGCCGCCGCGCTCCTCGCCGGATTGCGGGCGACGTGATCCGCGCCCAACATCCGGCTGGATTGAGCGGAAGCGAATGGCTATTCGATGGCGTTCGACGGAGGGTGAGGAAACGCAATGGATCTGGGGCTGACAGGCAAGGTCGCGCTCGTCACCGGCTCGAGCCGCGGCATCGGGCGCGGCATCGCGCTCACGCTTGCGGCGGAAGGCTGCGACCTGATGCTGACCGGGCGCGACGAGGCGGCGCTGAAATCCGTCGTCGCCGCGGTCGAGAAGCTCGGCCGCAAGGCCCGTTTCGAGACCACCGACCTGCGCGAGAAGAAGGCGTCGGCTGCGCTCGCGACCGCCACCAAGGCGGCGTTCGGCCGCCTCGACATCCTGGTCAACAATGCCGGCACCACCAAGCGCGGCGACTTCCTCGCGCTCACCGACGCCGACTGGGAGGAGGGCTACGCGCTCAAGTTCTTCGCCCATGTGCGGCTTGCGCGCGCCGCCTGGCCGCTGCTCGTCGATGCGAAGGGCTCGCTCGTCACCATCGGCGGCACCAGCGGCCGCGTGCCGATCGCGGCCTTCACCATCGGCAGCTCGGTCAATGCGGCAGCCGCCGCCTTCTCCAAGGCGCTCGCCGACCGCGGCAAGACCGACGGCGTGCAGGTCAACACCATCCACCCGAGCTATGTCGAGACCGAGCGGCTGTGGCGCCGCATCCGCGCCGACATGGAGCGGACGGGCCAGGACGAAGCTGCCGTGCGCGAATGGCATCGCAACGACATCGGCGTGACACGCTTCGGTACGCCCGAGGACATCGGCGGCCTGATCGCCTTCATGGTGTCGGCCCGCGGCCGCTGGCTGCACGGCGCGACCATCGACATGGACGGCGGCGAGGTGAAGGCGATGTGATGGGGATGAAGGGCACCATCTCGCCGCTTGCGCATGCGCGAGTGGCTTCCCCCTCCCCGCCCTCCCCCGCAAGCGGGGGAGGGAGCGCAGACGCAGTGCGTGTGGCTCTCAATGACGACTAACCCCCTCCTCTCCCCTGGCCGCATCGGCGGCGTCGAGATTCGCAACCGCATCGTCATGCCGCCGATGACGACGCGGCTCGCCGACGAGGAAGGGCACGTCACCGACGATACGATCGCCTACTACATGGCGCGGGTGCGCGGCGGCGTCGGGCTGATCACGGTCGAGATGGCCTCGCCGACGCGCGCGGGCCGCCATCGCCGGCGCGAGCTCGGCATCTATGACGACCGGTTTCTGCCCGGGCTGACGCGCCTGGTGCACGAGATCCACGCCGGCGGCGCCAGGGCATCGATCCAGCTCGGGCACGGCGGTGGCCACACCCGGGTCGACATTTGCGGCGAGACGCCGCTCGCGCCGTCGGCGATCCCGCATCCGGTGTTCGAGGTCACCAACGAGACGATCGTGCCGAAGGCGATGACGCGCAACGACATCCGCGCGACCACCGCCGGATTCGCTGCCGCCGCCGCGCGGGCCGAGCAGACCGGATTCGATTGTGTCGAGATCCACGCGGCGCACGGCTACCTGATCTCGCAATTCCTCACCCCGTTCGAGAACCGGCGCACCGATGAGTATGGCGGCTCGCTCGAGAACCGCGCCCGCTTCGGCCTCGAGGTCCTGCGCGCCGTCAAGGCGGCGGTGAACATCCCGGTGATCTTCCGCATCTCGGTCGACGACTACTTTCCCGACGGCATGCCGGAGCGCGAGGGCATCGCGGTCGCGGTCTGGGCCGCGCAGGCCGGGGCCGACGCGCTGCACGTCGCCGCCGG
>DASTZX010000340.1:0-9460 GCA_035764045.1 Xanthobacteraceae bacterium
CGATAGACATTGAGCGGCAGCTCGACCGTGTCGAGATGGCCCTCGTAGTAGCCGAGGATCCCGAACGGCGGGTCGGTGAACCAGACCGAGCCGTCCGACTTGACCACCACGTCGTTCGGCGAGTTGAGACGCTTGCCCTGGAAGCGATCGCAGATCACCGTGATGGCGCCGTCATATTCGGTCCGGGTGACGCGCCGCGCGTCGTGCTCGCAGGTGACGAGCCGGCCCTGGCGATCGCGGGTGTTGCCATTGGCGTTGTTGGAGGGCTGGCGAAACACGGATACCGCCCCGCTCGCCTCGTCCCAGCGCATGATGCGGTTGTTGGGGATGTCGCTCCACAGGACGAAACGGCCGTCGCCGAAATAGACCGGGCCCTCGCTCCAGCGCATGCCGGTGGCGAGCCGCTCGACCCCGGCGAGCGGCAGCCGATATTTGGCGAAGCTCGGGTCGAGGATCTGCACCGACGGATCGGGATAGCGCTGGCTCGCGATCCAGGTGTCGGGCGGCGTAGCTGACATGATGGATGCTCCTCTGTAGCCGGCATTGAGCCCGCCGGTCTCGCCTTCAGCGCGCCAAGGACAGGCTCTGCGAAATGCGGGGCCGTGCTACGGAAACCGCGTCACCGCGCCGCCGTGACCTGGATCTCGATCTTCTTCTCCGGCCCTTGCAGCAGCGCCTCGATGCAGGCGCGCGCCGGCGTCTGCCCAGCAACCACCCAGGCGTCCCACACCTTGTTGAACTCGTCGACGGTGCGGATGTCGGAGAGCCAGATCGTTGCGGTCAGCAGCTTGGTCTTGTCGGTGCCCGCCTTGGCGAGAAAGCCGTCGATGAGCGAGAGGATCTCGGCGCTCTGCTCGGCGAGGCTCTGCCCGACTGTCTTGTTGGCGGTGAGACCCGCGAGATAGACGGTGTCGCCATGGATGACGACCTTGCTCATGCGCGGCCCGGCCTCGATACGCTGGATGGTCATGGGTGTTGCGGCTCCTGTTTTACGGGAAGGATTGTAGAGGAATTTTACGGGAAGGATTGTAGGGGAACGGCCCCGGATTTCGCTGCCCTCAATCCGGGCGACGCTCATCCTAACGCATGCGAGATCACCTTGCGCATGACGTTGGGCAGTGCCTCATCGGCGAGCGTGGCGAGCGCCACCCAGCGCATGCCGCGCGGGGCTTTCACGGCGGCGCCGACGCGCGCGGCGTGAACGGTGAGCTCGAGCGGGAAATGGGTGAACACGTGGGTGACGACGCCCGGCACGCGGCGCCAGCGCGCGCCGGGCAAGCGCGGCGCCGCCTTGTGCGCACCCTCCGCCTCGAAGTCGTGCGTCCAGGCGCTGCCCGGCACCTCGGTCATGCCGCCGAGCAGGCCCGAGGCGGGGCGCGTGCGCACCAGGAGGTGATCGTCCGCGCGCACCACCACGAAGGCGGCGCCGCGCCGCAGCTTGCCGGCCCGTTTTGCGGCCTTGCGCGGAAAGGTCTCGGGCGCGCCGCCCGCATGCGCCGCGCATGCCTCGCGCCAGGGACAGAGCGCGCAGGCCGGCTTCTTCGGCGTGCACAGGGTGGCGCCGAGATCCATCATCGCCTGGGCGAAATCGCCGGCGCGGCGGTCGGGCGTCAGCGCGGCCGCGAGCCGGCGGATGATCGGCTTGGCGGCCGGCAGCTCGTCTTCGACCGCGAACAGGCGCGCGACCACGCGCTCGATGTTGCCGTCGACCGGGGTTGCGCGCGCATCGAAGGCGATCGCCGCGATCGCGGCCGCCGTGTAGGGGCCGACGCCGGGCAGTTCGGCGAGCGCCGCCTCGGTGCCGGGAAACCGGCCGCCGTGACGCTCCGCCACGACTTGCGCACAGGCATGCAGGTTGCGGGCGCGGGCGTAATAACCGAGCCCGGCCCAGGCGCGCAGCACATCATCCAAAGGCGCCTGCGCGAGCTCCGCGACAGTGGGAAAACGGGCGAGGAAGCGCGCATAATAAGGTGCGACTGCCTTCACGGTGGTCTGCTGCAGCATGATCTCCGACAGCCACACACGGTAGGGATCCGCGCGCTCGCCGGCGGCCGCGCGCCACGGCAGCCGGCGGCGATGGCGGTCGTACCAGGCGAGCAGCGCGACCGTGGATGGCGATTTGCCGGGCGTGCCCGCCACCTCGCGCTTTTGTCCTCGCGTGTCCCCTGCTAGCGTCATCGCTCACCGATGTGACAGAGCCGCGTGCCGTGAACAAGCCCAAGCCCGCTCGGCCCCTCGCCGACCTGATCGGTCCCTGCCTCGTCGCCGCCTTCAAGCGGCACGGCTTTGCGTCGACCGAGATCGTCACGCATTGGGACGACATCGTGGGCGCCGAGGTGGCGGCCCATGCCGAGCCGATCAAGATCACCTGGCCGCGCCAACAGGACGGCCAGGAGCCCGAACCCGCCACCCTGGTGCTGCGCTGCCAGGGCCCGGCGGCGATCGAGATCCAGCATCAGGCGCAGGTGATCATCGAGCGGGTGAACCAGTTTTTGGGCTGGCGCGCCATCGACCGCATCGCGCTGCGCCAGGCGCCGCTCGCGCGGCGCGACAAGCCGCGTCCGCCCCCTGCCCCCGATGCCGCGGAGGTGCGCCGCATCGCCGAGAAGATGACCGGCATCGCGGACGAGAACCTGCGCGCCGCCCTCGGGCGGCTCGGGGCGGCGGTCAAGCGGCGCTAGGGCGAAGCCCAATCCATCAGGTTTGCGCTCAGATGGCGGGATCACGCAGGAATCCGGGCCGCAGGTGCGACGCTTGTGCGTTCAAGCGAACGTGACTCCCGCCCTGGCGCGCGCGGCGCGACATTGCCACATTCGAGCCGAACAGCTACCAACCAGCCGACCAGCCAGGGGATTTTTCGTGAGCAGCACGCGTCGCCAGTTCCTTCTTGCCGCATCGAGCCTCGTGCTCGCCGCCGCGCTTGCGGGCGGCCTCGAACTGTTCAAAGGGGGCGCGCAGGCGCAGACGGTTGCCCAGGCCGAGCTCATGCAGCCGGGTCCGCTGGGCGAGGAGGCGCTGGGCTCCGACAAAGCGCCGGTCACCATCATCGAATATGCCTCGATGACCTGTCCGCACTGCGCGCATTTCGCCCTCACCACCTTCCCGCAGATCAAGGAAAAGTACATTGATACCGGCAAAGTCCGGTTCATCCTGCGCGAATTCCCGTTCGATCCGGTGGCGGCCGGCGCCTTCATGCTGGCGCGCTGCGCCGGCAAGGACAAATTCTTCCCGGTGGTCGATCTCCTGTTCCGCACCCAGCAGACCTGGGCGGTGGATAAGCCGTTGCAGCCCCTGCTCGCCACCGTGAAACAGGCGGGGTTCACCGAGGACAGCTTCAAGGCCTGCCTGGCGAATCAGAAGGTGCTCGACGGGATCGAATGGGTGCGAAAGCGCGCCGTCGACAAGTTCAAGGTCGACTCGACGCCCACCTTCTTCATCAATGGTCAGATGGAAAAGGGCGCGCTCTCGTTCGAAGAGATGCAGAAGATCATCGACCCGCTTCTCAAGGCCTGACAAAGACTTAGAACGAAGTCCTGCGGTCCGGGCGGCGCGTCTCGCGCGCTGTCCTGCAGCCCTGCATGGCGGCGAAAGCCGGGGAAACGCTCTGCCGAGGGTTGCTGGAACCGCCGTCGCGATTCATGGTGCGGCGATGCGGCGGCATCCCCTGACCTCCGGCCAGGCCAACATCCCTGGCTCGGGCTCTGGACAAATTGCCCTTGAGACCCCCACCTTCGTGCGGGTGATTCGCGCGCCCGCCCAGAGGCTTATGCGTTCATGAAACTCACCAAGCTGCGCCTTCTCGGCTTCAAGTCATTCGTCGAGCCGACCGATTTCCTGATCGAGCCGGGGCTCACCGGCGTGGTCGGTCCGAACGGCTGCGGCAAGTCGAACCTGGTCGAAGCGCTGCGCTGGGTGATGGGCGAGACCTCGCACAAGTCGATGCGCGCCGCCGACATGGATGACGTCATCTTCTCCGGCAACACCGGGCGGCCCGCGCGCAATACGGCCGAGGTGGCGATGGCGATCGACAATACCGATCGCAGCGCGCCGGCCCAGTTCAATGGGGACGAGAGCCTCGAGGTGTCGCGCCGGATCGAGCGCGAGAAGGGGTCGCTCTACCGCGTCAACGGCCGCGAGGTGCGGGCGCGCGACGTGCAGATCCTGTTCGCCGACGCCTCCACGGGCGCGCGCTCGCCCGCGCTGGTCCATCAGGGCCGGATCGGCGAGATCATCCAGGCCAAGCCCGAGCAGCGCCGCCGGGTGCTCGAAGAGGCGGCCGGCATCTCCGGCTTGCATGCAAGGCGGCACGAGGCCGAGCTGCGCCTGCGCGCGGCCGAGCAGAACCTCGCCCGCCTGGAGGACGTGATCGGCCAGCTCGCCGGCCAGATCGACGCGTTGAAGCGCCAGTCGCGCCAGGCGGTGCGCTACCGCGCGCTCGCGCAGCAGATCCGCAAGGCGGAAGCGACGCTGCATCACCTGCGCTTCGTCAATGCCAAGACCGAAGTCAGCGATGCCGCCCACGCCAAGGACGTGAGCATCCGTGTGGTCGCCGAGCGCACCGGCGCGCAGGCCGAAGCCGCAAAGTTGCAGGCGATTGCCGCCGCCGCGCTGCCGCCGCTGCGCGACGCGGAGGCCAAGGAGGCCGCCGCCCTGCAGCGGCTGGTGATCGCGCGGGAAACCCTCGACCGCGAGGAGGCGCGCGCCAAGGAGCGCATGGCCGAGCTCGACCGGCGCATGGTGCAGCTCAACGAGGACATCGCGCGCGAGCAGAAGCTCGTCGCCGACGCCGAGGCGGTGATCGGCCGCCTGCGCGCCGAGCAGGAAGGGCTCGAGCGCGAAGCGGCCGCCACGGCGGAGCGGCGCTCCGGGGTCGACGAGCGGGTCTCGGCGGCCGACACGCGGGTCGCCGCCAGCGAGCAGACTTTCGACCAGATCACCACCACGCTCGCCGATCTCACGGCGCGGCGCAACGAGCTCGACAACGCGGTGCGCACCCATGCGGACCGCCGCGCCCGCATCGAGCGCGAGCTCGCGGACGTCACCGCCGAGTTCGAGCGGATCGCGGCGCAGGCCGCGAGCGCCGTCGATCTCGGCGGGCTGGCGGCCGCGGTGACGGCGGCCCAGCAGGCGGTGGCCGACGCCGAGGCGGCGACGCTGCGCACGGAAGCGGCCCATTCGGGCGCGCGTCAGGCGCTCGACGTGGCGCGTCAGCCGCTGGTCGAGGCGGAGCGGCGCGCCAACCGGCTCGACACCGAGGCGAAGACGCTGGCCAAGGTGCTGCATGTGGACGCCAAGAATCTATGGCCGCCGGTGATCGACCAGCTCGGCGTCGCGAAGGGTTTCGAGACGGCGCTCGGGGCGGCGCTCGGCGACGATCTCGACGCGCCGATCGAAGCGAGCGCGCCGATCCATTGGGCCGGCGCCACGAAGGAAGCGGACGACCCCGCATTGCCGGCGGGCATCGAGCCGCTGGCGGAGCATGTCCAGGCGCCACCCGAGCTGGCGCGGCGGCTGTCGCAGATCGGCATCGTCTTGTCTCGCGCCGATGGCGCGCGCCTCGCCAAGCTGCTCAAGCCCGGCCAGCGGCTGGTGTCGCGCGAGGGCGACCTGTGGCGCTGGGACGGATTCTCGGTCGCCGCGCACGCGCCGACCGGTGCGGCGCGCCGCCTCGCCGAGCGCAACCGGCTCGCCGACATCGAGACCGAGCTCAAGGCCGCGCGCGGCGAGGTCGAGACCCGCAAGGCGGCGGTGACGCAGGCCGAGGCCGAGGTCGCCTCGACCGCCGAGGCCGAGAGCGCCGCCCGCGCGCGCTGGCGCGATCTGCAGCGCGACGCCAACGCGGCGCGCGACGGCCACGCGCAGGCCGAGCGCGAGCTCGCCCGCATCACCGCGCGCAATTCCGCCCTGTCCGAGGCGAAAACCCGGCTCGCCGCCGCCCGCGGCGAGGCGCAGACCGCGCACGACGAGGCGCGGGCCGCGCTCGCCGCCCTGCCCGCCTCCGATTCGATCGAAGCCGAGCTCGCCCAGGTGCGCGCGCGCCTGACCGACGAGCGCGCCAAGCTCGCCGAGGTGCGCGCCGAGGCGCAGGCGCTCGCGCGCGAGATGGAGCTCGCCCAGCGGCGGCTCGCCGCCATCCGCTCGGAGACGACGGCCTGGAGCGAGCGCCGGCAGGGCGCCGCCGCGCAGATCGAGACGCTGCAGGCCCGGCTCGCCGAGACGCGGGAGGAGCGTGCAAGCCTCGCCGACGCGCCGCAGGCCTTCACCGAGCAGCGCCGCTCGCTGATCTCGCAGATCGAGGCGGCGGAAGCGAGCCGCCGTGCGGCGGCCGACGCGCTCGCGAGCGGCGAGAACGCGCTCGCCGGCGCCGACAAGGCGGCGCGTGCCGCGCTCGAAGCGATGGGCACGGCGCGCGAGGACGCCGCGCGGGCGGAGGAGCGGCACGAGGGCGCCAAGCGCCGGCTCGCCGACGTCGAGCATGAGATCCGCGAGATGCTCGAGGTCGAGCCGGACGAGGCCGCAGGCCTCGCCGGCATCGAGCCAGGCACCACCCTCCCCGACGTCACCGAGATCGAGGCCCAGCTCGAGAAGCTGCGCCGCGATCGCGAGCGCATCGGCGCGGTGAACCTGCGCGCGGAGGAGGAATTGCGCGAGGTCGAGACCCAGCACGGCTCGCTCACGACCGAGCGCGACGACCTGAGCGAGGCGATCAAGCGCCTGCGCCAGGGCATCCAGAGCCTCAACAAGGAGGCGCGCGAGCGCCTGCTCGCCTCGTTCGAGGTGGTCTCCACCCATTTCAAGCGGCTGTTCACCGAGCTGTTCGGCGGCGGCACGGCCGAGCTGCAGCTCATCGAGCACGAGGATCCGCTCGAGGCGGGGCTCGACATACTGGCGAAGCCGCCGGGCAAGAAGCCGGCGACGCTGTCGCTGCTTTCGGGCGGCGAGCAGGCGCTCACGGCGCTCGCGCTCATCTTCGCGGTCTTCCTCACCAATCCGGCGCCGATCTGCGTGCTGGACGAGGTGGACGCGCCGCTCGACGATCACAACGTCGATCGCTTCTGCGACCTGCTCGACGAGATGACGCGCTCGACCGATACGCGCTTCATCATCATCACCCACAATCCGATCACCATGGCGCGGATGAACCGCCTGTTCGGCGTCACCATGGCGGAGCGGGGCGTGTCGCAGCTGGTCTCGGTCGACCTCGAAGGCGCCGTGAAGATCCGCGACCAGCAGGTGGCGTAATTCCGTCGTCATAGCCGGCCTTGTGCCGGCCATTCACGTCTTCCATGGTGGCTCGCAGCCAGATGCCCCTACCCGCGCGGGCATGACGGTGCGACATGCTGTCAGAACTCCCGCCAGGTCTGCAATCCGAGCTCGAGCAACTCGCCCAAGGCCGGTCCCGCCGTGGCATTGGCGCGCGTTCGGAGATGCTGTCGCGATACTTCCGGGCCGGCGCCGGCTCGGCCGCGGCGATCCGAAGCGCCGATGACGCGCTCGCCTATGCGTTCACCCGCCTGCCGGCGACCTACGCGGCCGTGAGCGCGGCGCTGGCCGCGCTGCACGTCGCAAGTCCCGACTTCTCGCCCCGCACCCTGATCGACGCCGGCGCCGGACCCGCCAGCGCGACCTTCGCGGCCGCGCAGCACCTCGACGGGCTCGGCGACATCCGGCTGATCGACGACAATCCGCATCTGCGCACCCTCGGCGAGGCGCTGCTCGCAGCGAGCGACGTTGCGGCGCTGCGCAGCGCCGCCTACCGGGCCGGCGATCTCATCGCCCGCCTGCGCGACGCCGAGCCCGCCGACCTGGTGATCGCAAGCTACGCGATCGGCGAGCTCTCGCCCGACCGGCTGGACGGCGCGGCCGAGGCGCTGTGGACCGCAACCGCCGGCGTGCTCCTGGTGATCGAGCCCGGCACGCCGGCGGGTTTCGAGCGCATTCGCCGCCTGCGGGCGCAACTGCTCGCGCGCGGCGCGCATGCGATCGCGCCCTGCCCGCACGACGCCGCCTGCCCGATCGTCGCGCCGGACTGGTGCCACTTCGTGCAGCGGCTTCCCCGTTCGCGCGCGCACCGGCAGCTCAAAGGCGCGGAGCTGTCATACGAGGATGAAAAATTCTCCTATGTGGCGCTCGGGCGTACGGCGCCGAAGCGGATCGATGCCCGGGTGCTCGCCCGTCCGCGGATCGGCAAGGCTGGCATCGCCGCCAAGCTCTGCACCGGTGACGGCATCATCACCGAGGTCACCCCGCGGCGCGAGCGCGCGCGCTACAAGGCCCGCACCCGCTGGCGCTGGGGCGATGCGGTCGATCGATCCGACGGCGGTTGAGCGGCCGCCGGGCCGAAGCCTGCGCCAAAATTCTCAGCAACAGGGTCGTCTCTAAGCGATTTCCAACACTTGCGGCGAGGGCGCGCCAGATCAAATCGCCGCATGGCATCGGCGGCCCGCCCGCCCCATCTCGGGTTCCGGGGAATCGGAATTCGCCATAACATGGCGCCGCGGCGCGAGCCCGCACCGCTCGTCCTGGACCTCAGGAGTGCTCGATGTCCACCACCGGCTGGATTGTTCTCGCGGTCGTTGTCGTGTTCGTGCTCTGGGGCATCACCATCTACAACGGCCTGGTCGCGATGCGGCAGCGCGTCAGCCAGTCGTTCGCCGACGTGGACGTGCAGCTCCGACAGCGGCATGACCTCGTCCCCAACCTGGTCGAGACCGTGAAGGGCTATGCGGCGCACGAGCGCGGCACGCTCGAAGCCGTGATCCAGGCGCGCAATTCCGCGGTGGCGGCGGCGGGGCAAGGCCCGGCCGCCCAGGGCGCTGCCGAGAACATGCTGTCGGGCGCGCTGCGCCAATTGTTCGCGCTGTCGGAGAGCTATCCCAACCTCAAGGCGGATGCGAACTTCCGCGAGCTGCAGGCGGAGCTCACCGACATCGAGAACAAGATCGCCGCGGCGCGCCGCTTCTTCAACAATTCCGTGAGCGAGTACAACGCCGGCATCCAGCAGTTCCCGGCCGCCCTGTTCGCCGGCATGCTCGGGTTCAGCCAGCGGCCGTTCTTCGACCTCGGCGAGGACCGCAAGACGGTCGAGACCGCGCCGCAGGTGAAGTTCTAGCGCGGCGCCGCAAGTTCGCGTCAAAGCTAGTGCCGCGAACCCGAAGTTCGCACATGATCTGCGGCAAGTGTGATTGCGAACTTCGGGTTCAAAAGCGGCACGAGGATCATAGAGTGGCTAGGGTCCCTGAGAGTCCGAAGTTCGCATCAGAGATCGCCGCAAGGATGTGCGAACTTCGGAATCGGGACACTAGCTGCCGGCGTTGCAAACGTCGCCAACGTGACAGTAGCGCCTCCCGACCGCGCGGGAGGGAAGCCGGACCTGAGATCTCATGGCCGCCTACGGACTCTATTCGCACATCCAGTCGAACAAGCGGCGCTCGATCGTGCTGCTCATCGGGCTGTTCGC
>DASTZX010000341.1:0-4392 GCA_035764045.1 Xanthobacteraceae bacterium
TTGATGCACCGCAACTTGGGAACAGGCAAACCGGTGAAAGAGTTCCTATATCTATTGACGATATGAGGAACACACACGACACTCCGCTGCACTGCAAAAGGCGGCGGGGGAAGGCTGGGGCCCATGGCCATTGGTGAATTCGGCGGCGCGCCGGGACTTCCGGGCGACGGTGGTTTGGGCTTGGCAGGCCCGATGTACTGGTTCTGGGAAATGAGCCATGCCGCGCTCAATCCCGCCCGCGCCATGGCCGACGCGACCCGCCTCTACTACAAGAACCCGATCAATCCGCTCTCCAGCACCACCTTCGGCAAGTCGATGGCGGCCGCCGCCGAGCTGTTCGAGCGCTCGACCCGCCGCTACAACCGCCCGGAGTGGGAGATCCGATCGACCACGGTCGCGGGATCGCAGGTGCCGGTCCACATCGCGACGGTATGGGAGCGCCCGTTCTGCCGGCTGCTCCACTTCGAGCGCGCGATCCAGCACATGCCGCACCGGCCGCAGCCGCGACTCCTGATCGTCGCGCCGATGTCGGGCCACTACGCGACACTGCTGCGCGGCACGGTCGAGGCTTTTCTCCCCAACCACGACGTCTACATCACCGACTGGGCGGATGCGCGCATGGTCCCGCTCAGCGAGGGCGGGTTCGATCTCGACGATTACATCGACTACATCGTCTCGATCCTGCATTTCCTCGGCGGCGACACCCACGTGATCGCGGTGTGCCAGCCCTCGGTCCCGGTGCTCGCGGCGGCCGCGCTGATGGAGGCGGCCGACGATCCCAACGTGCCGCATTCGATGGTGCTGATGGGCGGCCCGATCGACACCCGCGTCAATCCGACCGGCGTCAACAAGCTCGCCGAGGAGCGCCGCACCGACTGGTTCCGCCGCCACGTGATCACCAAGGTGCCGTTCCCCCATCCCGGCTTCATGCGCGACGTCTATCCGGGCTTCCTGCAGCTGCACGGCTTCGTCAGCATGAATCTCGATCGCCACATCGAGGCGCATCGCAACCTTTTCCTCCATCTCGTCCACGGCGACGGCGACTCGGCGCAGAAGCATCGCGAATTCTACGACGAGTACCTCGCCGTCATGGATCTCGCGGCCGAGTTCTATCTGCAGACCGTCGACACGGTGTTCGTCCGCCACGCCCTGCCGAAAGGCGAGATGACCCATCGTGGCCGCCCGATCGATCCCTCGCGTATCCGGCGCGTGGCGCTGATGACCGTCGAGGGCGAGCACGACGACATCTCCGGCGTCGGTCAGACCGAAGCCGCGCATCGGCTGTGCCCCAACATTCCGGCGAGCCGCAAGGTGCATTGG
This sequence comes from Xanthobacteraceae bacterium, assembly GCA_035764045.1. Classification (GTDB taxonomy): domain Bacteria; phylum Pseudomonadota; class Alphaproteobacteria; order Rhizobiales; family Xanthobacteraceae; genus JAVDCA01. The sequence goes on from DASTZX010000341.1 coordinate 1,321, forward strand.
CTGCAGCCCAATGTGGGCCATTACGGCGTGTTCAACGGTTCGCGCTTCCGTGCCGAGATCGCTCCGCGCATCGCCGATTTCGTCCTCTCCAACAACGGCGGCACGCGCGTCGTCCACCCGCGCCACGCCGTGAACGGCGGCGGCGCGCCGGCCGGTCGGGCCGTGAACGGCGCCGTCCACAAGCCGTTGCGCGAGCCGCGCCCGTCCCCGAGCGACGCATAGCCGGATACGCTCTGACGCCTTCCGGCGGCCACGAATCAGATTAGGATTCCCGACCAGCGGCCGGCGCGCTGCCGGCCGCCTGGACGCATCCGATGCCGCTGCGCGCCTTTCTCTATCGCCGGCCGCCCGAGCCGCAGACCATCGAGGTCGCGGTCGAGCAGGCGACCTTTTCGGTGCGGGTGCGCCGCCACCCGCAGGCGCGCCGCTATACGCTGCGCGTTCAGGCGGCGACCCGCGAAGTGGTGCTCACCATTCCGCCGCGCGGCAGCCTCAAGGAGGCGCGCGCCTTCGCCCAGAAGCATGGCGGCTGGATCGCGGCGCGGCTCGGCCGCCTGCCCGCCGCCGCCCCCTTCGTCCACGGCACCAGCGTGCCGGTCCGCGGTCTCGCTCATCGCATCGAGCACCGGCGCGGCGCCCGCGGCACAGTCTGGGGCGAGCTCTCCGCCGACGGCACGCGCCTGCTGTGTGTCGCCGGCGAGGCGCCGCATGTCGGCCGCCGCATCATCGACCACCTCAAGCGCGAGGCCAAACGCGACATCGAGGCGGCGTGTCGCCGCTATGCCGGCAAGCTCGGCGTGCGGGTGCGCCGCGTCTCCATCCGCGATCAGGCGAGCCGCTGGGGCTCGTGCTCGTCGACCGGCGTGCTGTCCTTCTCCTGGCGGCTGATCCTCGCGCCGCCCTTCGTGCTCGACTATCTCGCGGCGCACGAGGTGGCGCATCTCGTCGAGATGAACCATTCGCCGCGCTTCTGGCGCACCGTGCTGTCGGTCTGCCCCGACACCCGCCGCGCCAAGGCCTGGCTCGACGCGCATGGTGCCGAGCTGCATCGCTATGGGACTCCCTGAACCGGATGCGGGCGGCGCGCTGATGCGCTAGAACGTCGTCATGCCCGCGCTTGTCGCGGGCATCCACGTCTTTGACGCGCGCGTCACCCTCCAGGGGAGGGTGAAGGAAATTGCCTCGACAACCATCATGCTCCGCCCCGACACGCCCGCTCTCACTGCGCTGCTCGCGCTGCTCACCGCCGTCGGGCCGCTCTCGGTCGATCTCTATCTGCCGTCGCTGCCGGCCATCGGCGTGGCGCTCGACGCGTCGCCCGCCGCGGTGCAGCTCACGATCTCGTTCTATCTTGTGGGCTTTGCGGCCGGCCAGCTCGTCTACGGGCCACTCTCCGATCGGTTCGGCCGCAAGCCCGTCATGCTCGCCGCGCTCATCATCTTCTGCGGTGCGACGCTCGCCTGCGCGGCCGCGCCCTCGATCACGGCGCTGATCGGCGGCCGCACCCTGCAGGCGTTCGGGTCCGCCGGCGCGATCGTGCTGGCGCGGGCGGTGGTGCGCGACCTCTACGAGGGGCCGCGCGCCGGCCGCGAGCTCTCGCTCATGGCCATGATCATGGGGCTCGCGCCCGTGGTCGCGCCGCTGATCGGCAGCGGCCTGCAGGCGGCGTTCGGCTGGCGCGCCTGCTTTCTCTTCATCTTCGCGGGCGGCGCGGTGGCCACCGCTGCGGTGCACTGGCTCTTGCCTGAGACGCTGCGGCCCGCGCTGCACCAGCCGGGCGGCGGCGTCGCGAAGAGCTTCGCGATCGTGCTGCGCCACCGCGGCGCGCTCGCTTATGTGGCGATCATCGCCGGCGGCTTCGGCGGCCTGTTTGCCTTCATCTCGGCCTCGTCATTCGTGCTCCAGAGCGTGCACGGGCTCTCCCCCTTCGGCTTCGGGCTTGCCTTTGCGGCCGCCAGTGTCGGCTACATCGCCGGCACCTCGCTCGCCGCCAAGCTCGTCACCCGGCTCGGCCTCGACCGCACCATGGGCTGGGGCACGGCCGTGATGGCGGCCGGCGGGCTCGGCATGATTGCCGCGACGGCGCTCGCGCCCTCCTGGGTCGCCGGCATCGTCCTGCCGATGATGCTCTATCTCGCGGGGCTCGGGCTCGCCATGCCGCAGGCGCTCGCCGGCGCCCTGCAGCCCTTTCCCGAGCGCGCCGGCGCGGCCTCCTCGCTGATCGGCGCCATCCAGCAGGCGGCCGCGGCGGTGCTCGGCGCCGTCGTGGTGCGCGCGCTCGGCGCATCCGCCTGGCCGATGGTGCTCGGCATCGCGCTGCCCGGCATGCTGGCCTTCGCGGTCTGGGCGACGACGCACGAGGCGCGGCTGCCGGAGGGCCCGCGCGGCCGCGCATCCCGCTGATCCCGCCCGCCGCGTCCGCGCGCCCCGAGTTGAGGTCGGCCAGCGCGCGGGCTAAGAATCGCCATGGCCGCGAAGCGTCCGCCCGCCCTGGACCGCGTCGACATCAAGATCCTGGCCGTCCTGCAGCGCGACGGCCGCTCGACCATTCAGCGGGTGGCGGAGAAGGTCGGCCTCTCCCCGCGCGCCTGTCTCGAGCGTGTGCGCCGCCTGGAATCGTCCGGCCTCATCATCGGCTATCAGGCCATCATCGCGGTCGAGCTCCTGTCGCGGCCGCTCACCGTCTTCGCCGAGATTGTGCTGGAGAAGCACGGCCATCACGGTTACTTCGAGCGCCGCCTCGTCGCGATCGAGGAGGTGGTCGAGTGCTGGGAGGTCAGCGGCACCTTCGACTATCTCGTCCGCTTCGCCTGCCCGGACCTCGACACCTACCAGACCCTGACGAACGGGCTGGTCGACGACTCCTCGCTCGGCATTGCCCGCATCGTCAGCCACATCGCGTTGCGCCCGGTGCGGCGGTTCCTCGGCTATCCGGAATCGCTGTTCGCCCGCAAGCCGTGAGCCTCGAGGCTCGGGCGCCCCGTGTCCTCGATTCGTAAATGATTGGTAAACCGCGCTGCGCTGCACCGCCGTTTCGGCGGTGACGCGTGCCGCCGCCGGCGCATTCCGCGG
>DASTZX010000342.1:0-9218 GCA_035764045.1 Xanthobacteraceae bacterium
GAACAGCTCGATGTCGATCGGCGGCAGCTCGGTCGTGATCCCGTAGCGCGGCACGAGCTCGACCGCGTCGAGCGCGGCCCAGTTGCGCTTGATGCCGGCATCCTCGCCGCCCGCGCCGCCGTCCATGTACTCGAAGGCGAAGCGTGGACCGTGATGCGGCGCATGCCGGCGCAGATGGGCGATGGTCGGAAAGCGGCGGATGAGCCCGGTCTTGTTCTCCAGCCCGTTCTTCAACGTGGCCTCTGCCCGCGGCAGCGCCGCGAGCCCGCCCGCCTTGGTACGGTCGTCCATAACGTTCTCCCTGCGGCCTATCGTATCCGCCACGCTCACCTCCGTCATGCCCCGCGAAAGCGCACACCGCCGTCATGCCCCGCGCAAGCGTCACGCAAGCGGCGCATCCAGTACTCCTCGGCAACGCAGGTGAATACTGGATTGCCCGCTTGCTGTTCAGTCCGGGGACATGACTGCGCGGGCAATGACGAGGGAAATTTGCGTCAGAAATGACTGTAGGACGGCCGGGCGAATTCGAGCGCCCTGCCCTGCCCGTCGGTGAAGTGGGCCTCTCCGGGTCCGCGCACGAAACGGCCGACCTCGCTGAGCGGGACCCCTGCGGCTCGCGCCGCCTTGCGCAAGCGCTCCAGCTTTCCTGCCGGAACGGCGCCCAGGATCTCGAAATCGTCGCCCCCGGTCAGAATGGTCTCGAGCAACAGCGGCTCCGCCGCGAGGGCCCGGCGCGCCGCGCGCGACAGCGGCACACGCGCGACCTCGACCTGCGCGTCCACCTCGGCGGCGCGGCACATCTTGGCGAGGTCGCCGAACAGCCCATCCGACACGTCCATGCCGCCATTGGCGCAGCCCCGCAGCGCCAGCGCCAGAGCATTGCGCGGCTCCGGGACCAGGTAGCGCCGCAGCAGGTGCGTGCGCATCCTTTCGTCAAGGCCCCACCGCTTGGCCGCATCCGGATCGCGCCGCAGGATCACTCCCAACGCGGCGTCGCCGATCGTGCCGGTGACGACCACATGATCGCCCGCCCGCGCGCCGTCGCGCCGCACCATCGTGCCGCGCGGCAGCGTGCCGAACGCCGCGATCGAGACCGAGATCAGCCCCGGCGTGCGGTCGGTGTCGCCGCCGAGCAGCGGGCAGCCGAACTTTTTTGCGTCGGCCCGCAGCCCGGCGGTGAATGGCTTGAGCCAGTTGTCCGCGCCATCCCGGCGCAGCGCGATCGACATGAGGAAGCCGAGCGGCTTTGCGCCCTTGGCGGCGAGATCGGAGAGATTGATGCGCAGCGCCTTCTTCGCCACCGTCTCGGGCGGATCGTCAGCGAAGAAGTGCACGCCCTCGATCACGCCGTCGGTCTTGAGCACCAGCTCCTGTCCCGCCGGAACTGCGACCACGGCCGCATCGTCGCGAAGGCCGAGCGCACCCGGATGGGTGGCGAGCGGGCGGAAATGCTTGGCGATCAGGCGATCCTCGGCAGAGCCGTGGCGCCATCGTCGGCTGGATTTGCGCATGGCCATCGCCGGGGAGGATACGCGTTTCCCCCGGCTCATGAACAGCGTCAGCGGACCGCCTGGGCGAACTCTCCGGTGCGAAAGCGGCGCGCCAGGGCGTCGAGCACAGCATTCACCATGCCGGTCTCCTCGCGGTCGACGAAGGCGTTGGCGACCCCGACATACTCGGACACGACGACGCGGGCCGGGATGTCCGGCCGCTTGTCGAGCTCGAAGGCTCCGGCGCGCAGCACCGCGCGCACGATCGCCTCGATCCGCTTGAGCGGCCACCCGTCGGAGAGGGTCTGGTCGATCATCGGATCGAGCCGGCGCTGCTCGGAGGTGAAGCCGCGGACGATGTCGCGGAAGAACGCCGCCTCGGCCGGCAGATATTGCTCGCCTTCGACCTCGCGCCCGAGCCAGTGGCTCTCGAACTCGGCCAGGATGTCGTTCAATCCCTTGCCGGCGATGTCCATCTGATAGAGCGCCTGCACCGCCGCAAGCCGCGCGGCCCCCCGCCGGTTGGCTTTGGGCCTGTCCTTGCCGTCGGTCATCGCCGCCCTCGCGGCCTTGCCTGCGAGCGCTTGAGCCGCACCAGGGCGAGCGCGGCGCGCACCGCGGTGCCGCCCTTGTCCTGGCCCTCGGGATCGGCGCGCACGCGCGCCTGGTCCTCTTTGTCGACGGTGAGGATGCCGTTGCCGACCGGCACGCCGCGGTCGATCCCCAGCCCCATCAGGGCGCGCGCCGATTCACCGGCCACGATGTCGTAGTGGCTGGTCTCGCCGCGGATCACGCAGCCGAGCGCGACCGCGCCGTCATAGGCGGCCTTGCGCCGGGCGGCGGCATCGAGCGCGAGCGCGGTCGCCTGCGGGATCTCGAGCGCGCCCGGAACCGTGACGAGGTCGTAGTCGACATGCGCCACATCGAGCGCGCGCCGCGCACCCGCGAGCAGCGCGTCGGCGATGTCTTCGTAATAACGTCCTTCGACCACGAGGATGCGCGCGCCCTTGAGCGTGCCCTCGTCCTTGCTCTCGGCCCTGCGCGGTCCGGCCATCGTCAAGCTCCGATCCGCATCGTCGTTCCCGTCATCGTCCTTCCATGAGCCGCGCCGCATAGCGCGCCATCTGGTCGACCTCAAGGTTGACCCGCAGGCCGGGCCGCAGGTCGCCGAGCGTGGTGACCCGCAAGGTGTGCGGAATGATGAGCACGGAAAAGGTGTCACCCGCGACCTCGTTGACGGTCAGCGACACCCCGTCGAGGGCGACGGATCCCTTTTGCGCGATGAAGCGCGCCAGCGCGGCCGGCGCCCGGAATACGAGCTTCGCCATGTCGGTCAAATCGTCGCGCGCGAGGAGCTCGGCGAGGCCGTCCACGTGGCCGGAGACGAGGTGTCCGCCGAGCTCGTCGCCGATCTTGAGCGCCCGCTCGAGATTGATCCTGCTGCCTTGCCGCCAGGTACCGGCCGTGGTGACGCGCAGCGTCTCCGCGCCCGCATCCGCCGCAAACCAGGTCTGGCCGCCCTGCTCGGCGGCTTCGACCACCGTGAGGCAGACGCCCGAGCAGGCGATCGAGGCGCCGTCGGCAATGCCGCCGCGCGGATAGCGGCAGGCGATCTTGACCCGGTGCAGATCGTCCGCCCGTGCGGAGACGCTCAGCACTTCGCCGATGTCGGTGACGATCCCGGTGAACATGTCGTTCCTTGCACGCGCCTCTTCTGCGTCATTCCCGCGCAAGCAAGTCCGCAGGGTGGGTTGAGCGAAGCGAAACCCACCACTTGCGCACGGCATGACCGCCAAAAAATTGCGCTCAGGCTCTATCACGCCCGCGCAAAGAATTCGATCCTGTCTTCGCCGACCGGCTCGCTCCCGTGCGGCAGGAGCCGCTGCGTCAGCGCGTCGAGGGAAAGGCCCTCGAGGGCATCGATGCCGTCGGGCCCGATGCTCGCGGCCGAGCGAAAGATCGCCGCCTCGTCGACGAGATCGGCCGCCACGAAGGCGGCCGCGACGGTCGGCCCGCCCTCCACCATCAGGCGGGTGATGCCGCGCTCGGCGAGCAATCGAAGCACCGCGGCGAGATCGAGCCGATCCGCTTCGGCCGGCACCCGCACGATCTCGACGCCGTGCTCCGCCAGCGCGCCGGCGGGCTCGGGCGACGCGTCGGTTGCCGTGACGACCAGGAGCGGCGTCTTGCGCGCGCTCCGCGCCAAGGCGCTGCCCGTCGGCAGGCGAAGACGCGCATCGAGCACCACCCGCGCCGGCGAGAACCGCAGCATCCCGGGCAGTCGGCAGGTGAGCTGCGGATCGTCCGCGAGCGCCGTGCCGATGCCGATCAGGATCGCATCGTTCATCGCCCGCATGCGATGCACACGCGCGCGGGCGGTCTCGCCGGTGATGACGGCCGGCCGGCGTCCGGCGAGCCCGGCCTTCCCGTCGGCCGATACGGCGAGCTTGAGCGTCACATGCGGACGATGATCGCGCACGCGGCGGATATGGCCGGCATGAGCCCGCAGCGCCTCTGCGGCGCCGAGGCCGACCTCGACCGTGATCCCGGCGGCGCGCAGGCGCGCGTGTCCGGCCCCCGCGACCTTCGGGTTGGGATCGTCGATCGCGGAGACGACGCGCGCGATGCCCGCCGCGATGATCGCATCGGCGCAAGGCGGCGTGCGGCCGTGATGCGAGCACGGCTCGAGCGTGACATAAAGCGTCGCCCCGCGCGCCGCCGCACCGGCACGCCGCAACGCCTCGGTCTCCGCATGCGGCCGGCCGCCCGGCTGCGTCCATCCGCGCCCGACCACCAGCGGCGCCCCGCCCTCCTCCCGCACCACGACCGCGCCGACCGCGGGATTGGGCCAGGCATTGCCGAGCCCGCGCCGGCCGAGCCCCAATGCCAGCGACATGAAGACTGAATCGGCAGACGCGTCGCTCACTTGCGCGACGATGCGGGAATCGGCGTCTTCCCGCTCTCCTCCTCGCCGGTGAGCTCGGCGAGCGCCGCCTCGAAATCCTTCGCTTCGCGGAAATTGCGGTAGACCGAGGCGAAGCGCACATACGCCACGTCGTCGAGCTCCCGCAGGTGCGCCATGACCGTCTCGCCGATCGTCTCAGTGGTGACCTCGTTCTCGCCCAGGCTTTCCAGCTCGCGCACGATCTTCGAGATCGTCTGCTCGACCCGGTCGGGATCGACGTTGCGCTTGCGCAGCGCGATCTCCACCGAGCGCGCCAGCTTGTCGCGGTCGAACGGCACGCGCCGGCCGTTGCGCTTCATGACGGCGAGCTCGCGCAGCTGCACGCGCTCGAACGTTGTGAAGCGGAAGCCGCACGACAGGCACAGGCGCCGCCGGCGGATGGCCGAGGAATCCTCGGTCGGGCGCGAGTCCTTCACCTGCGTGTCGAGACTGCTGCAGCTCGGACAACGCATGCCCGGCTTCCCCCTGCTCTCCTCCGTCATGGCCGGGCATAGCCGTTCGAAGAACGGCGTCGCTCCGCTCGCCTGTGTCCCGGCCATCCCCGTCTTGCTTTGCGGCCCAGACGGGGATGCCCGGCACAAGGCCGGGCATGACGATCTTCCTCTTTTCAGCCGCCGTAGATCGGGAAACGCGCGACCAGTCGCTTGACCTTCTCGCGGACGGCGGTTTCGCTCGCCTCGTCGGCGTCGCTGCCCTTGCGTGACAGCGTATCGAGCACTTCTGCGATCATCTCGCCGACCTGGCGGAATTCAGCGACCCCGAACCCGCGCGTGGTGCCGGCCGGCGTGCCGAGCCGGATCCCGGACGTGACCGTCGGCTTCTCTGGATCGTACGGAATGCCGTTCTTGTTGCAGGTGATGTGGGCGCGGCCGAGCGCGGCCTCCGCGACCTTGCCGGTGAGGCGCTTGGGCCGCAGATCGACCAGCATGAGGTGCGTGTCGGTCCCGCCCGAGACGATGTCGAAGCCGCGCGACTTGAGCGTCTCGGAGAGCGCCTTGGCGTTCTCCACCACCGCCTTCGCGTAGAGCTTGAACGAGGGCCGCAGCGCCTCGCCGAAGGCGACGGCCTTCGCGGCGATCACGTGCATCAGCGGTCCGCCCTGGGTGCCGGGAAAGACCGCCGAGTTGATCTTCTTGGCGAGCTCCTCGTCGTCGCTGAGGATGACGCCGCCGCGCGGCCCGCGCAGCGTCTTGTGGGTGGTCGTGGTCACCACATGGGCGTGCGGGAACGGGCTCGGATGCGCGCCGCCGGCGACCAGGCCGGCGAAATGCGCCATGTCGACCATCAGATAGGCGCCGACCTCGTCGGCGATCCCGCGGAACGCCTTGAAATCGATGATGCGCGGATAGGCCGAGCCGCCGCAGATGATCACCTTGGGACGGTGCTCATGCGCCAGCCTGCGCACGTCCGCGAGGTCGATCGTATGGGTGTCGCGGGTGACGCCGTAGGGCACGACCTTGAACCACTTGCCCGACACGTTGACGGGCGAGCCATGGCTCAAATGCCCGCCGGCGGCGAGGTTGAGGCCCATGAAGGTGTCGCCCGGCGCCATCAGCGCCATGAACGCCGCCACGTTGGCCGAGGCGCCCGAGTGCGGCTGGACGTTGGCGAACTTGCATCCGAACAGCTTGGTGACGCGCTGGATCGCCAGGGTCTCGGCGATGTCCACGAACTGGCAGCCGCCATAGTAGCGCCGGCCCGGCAACCCTTCGGCGTACTTGTTGGTCAGCACCGAGCCCTGCGCCTCGAGGACCGCGCGGCTGACGATGTTTTCCGACGCGATGAGCTCGATCTCGTCGCGCTGGCGGCCGAGCTCGAGCCGGATCGCCTCGGCGATCTCCGGATCGCTGTCGGCAAGCGGAGTATTGAACAGGTCGACGGCGGCGGCGGTCGCAGCCTTGGCATTGACGGACATTCGGGCCCTCCGAACAGTCTCGCCGCGATAGCATATCGGCCGGAGAGCGCCAAGTTCTGGCGCTCCCCCTCAACAGGAACCGCAAGATGTTGAGAGCTCGGGCGAATAGGGAGTAGCGAATGGCGAATAGGGGCGCCCATGGCGCGGCGTTCGCCCACCATTCGCTATTCGCTATTCGCCCGAATAAAAAAAGCCCCGGCCTCGCGGCCGGGGTTTTGTCCATCTTCCGTCAACCGGGGCGATCAGAGCCGATAGAGGATCTGGTCGGTCCAGAAGCGCTCGAGGCGATGCAGCGCCTTGTTCAGCGACGAGAACTCGTCGCCGGTGATGCCGCCGACCTGCTCCACCGTCCGCACGTGCTTCTGGTAGAGCTGCTCGACGATGTCGCGCACCTCGACGCCCTTCTCGGTCAGCTTGATACGGACCGAGCGACGATCGACGCGCGAGCGCTGATGGTCGAGGAAACCCATCTCGACCAGCTTCTTGAGGTTGTAGGAGACGTTGGAGCCGAGATAGTAGCCGCGCGTGCGGAGCTCGCCCGCGGTCAGCTCCTTGTCGCCGATATTATAGAGCAGAAGCGCCTGGACCGAGTTGATGTCGGAACGGCCCCGGCGGTCGAACTCGTCCTTGATCACATCGAGCAAGCGGCGGTGCAGCCTCTCGACCAGCGTCAAGGCTTCAAGATAGAGCGGGCGAATCTGGTCGATACGCTCGCCGCGCTCGACCGGCTCGACCGGCTTTACAAGAGTCTTCATGGTGACGCCCTTTGTGAATGCTTTGTTAGTGTCGACGAGGCCCTGTTTTCCCCGTCCCATACACGAAATTACAGGGGCCGGTCTAAGATCAGCTTAAATAACAGCATAAAGAATTGATTTATCCGCCAAGGTAAATCTTGGATTGACGATACAATTGCTGGGTTCTTCTTTACCGCTTGGTGAGGCGGCGAGCCTGTTTCGTTCGCACATCTTGGGAACTCAGGGCAGCCCTGTCCCGGAACGGCGCGCCGATGCGCCCAGATTTGACGCAACTTCTCGCGGGTCGTGTTTACCCCTCGGCGCGCAGCAGCCGCACGATTCCGGAGAAATCCTGGCCCGCCACAACCCCACCCTGCGCGCAGTAGCGCTCATAAAGCGCGGCGGCCTGGGCCCCCATCGGGGTTGCGGCGCCCGCCGCAGTGGCGGCCTGCTGCGAGAGCCGCAGGTCCTTGAGCATCATGGCGGCGGTGAACCCCGCCTGGTAGTCGCGGTTCGCCGGCGAGCCCGGCACCGGGCCGGGCACCGGGCAGTAGCTCGTCATCGCCCAGCATTGGCCCGACGATTTCGACGCGATGTCGAACAGCTTTTGCGCCTCGAGGCCGAGCTTCTCGGCGAGCAGGAAGGCCTCCGCGACCGCGATCATCGACACGCCGAGGATCATGTTGTTGCAGATCTTCGCGGCCTGGCCGTTGCCCGAGCCGCCGGCGTGCACGATCGTGCGGCCCATGCCCTCGAGGAGCGGCTTGGCGCGCGCGAAACCGGCCTCGCTGCCGCCGACCATGAAGGTGAGCGTTGCCGCCTGCGCACCCCCGACGCCGCCCGACACCGGCGCATCCAACACGGTGAGCCCCCTCGCCTGCGCCGCGGTCGCGACCGCGCGCGCAGTCGCGACGTCGATGGTCGAGCAATCGATCAGGAGCGTGCCGGGCGCGGCGCTCGCGATCACCCCCTGCGCCGAGGTGTAGACCTCGCGCACGTGACCGCCGGCGGGCAGCATCGTGATCACCGTATCCGCGCCCGCACAGGCCTCCGCGACGCTCGCCGCGGCAGCGCCGCCGGCCGCGCTCAACCGCCCGACCGCCGCCTTGACGACATCGAAGCCCGCGACCGCATGGCCGGCCTTGATGAGGTTCTGCGCCATCGGCAATCCCATGTTGCCGAGCCCGATGAATCCGATGCGCGCCATGCCTGTTTCCTCGTTTCACCCTCCCCGGGAGGGAAGACTGAGTCACTGCGGATGCTCGCGCGCCGCCTGGATGGCGAGAAGAAGATAGGCCGCAATCGCCAGCGTCTCCAGCGCCACGATGAGCGGCTGCGACCCATAGACCTGCTGGAAGAAGACGTCGATGACCGCCATCGACACCGTCGAGGTGAGCCACACCACCGCGCCCCAGGGCGCGGCGAGCCACAGCCCGACCGCGGCGACCAGATCGATCACGGCGAAGAACACGGTCGCCGTCTGCCATTGCGTGGTATGGCCGAGAAAGCCGCCATCGACCGCATCGATGAAGCCGCACACGGCGCCCCAGTGATAGAGCCCCTTGAGCATCGAAACGCCGGCCATGATGCGCAGGAAAATGACCAGCCGCTCGGTCCAGCTGCTCCTCGGCCGCCGTTCCTCCTCGGCGAGAACCGGCGCCAGCTCGTCGGATGCGCCGTGGCGGATCGGATCGGTCATGGCGCGCTCACGGCAGGGCGAGCTCGCGCGCGAGCGGGGCGAAATGGCGCTCCACCTCGGCCGGCGTCACCTGCGAGAGCTGATCGGGCCGCCAGCGCGGCGCATTGTCCTTGTCGATGATCACCGCCCGTACGCCCTCGTAAAAATCCTCGCCCTGCACCACCCGCGACACGATGCGGAACTCGGCCCGCATGCAGTCGTCGAAGGACCACACCCGGCCGCCCTGCACCTGCGCGAGCGCGATCTTGAGACTCCGGGGCGCCTTGCCGCGGATCGCGCCGGCCATCGCCTGCGCCGGCGCGGCGCGATCCGATTCGAGACCGGCCACGATATCCTCGACCGTGTGGGCGGCAAAATGGCGATCGATCGTGTCCCGCATCGCCATGACCGGCCCCTCTGCGGCCGGTTCGGCGAA
>DASTZX010000343.1:0-3307 GCA_035764045.1 Xanthobacteraceae bacterium
TCAGCGCGCCGATCCGCTGCGAGCAGAAGAAGGTGCCGCGCACCTGATCCTCGAACACGCTCCCCCAATCCCGCGCGTCGATCTCGAGCGCCGGCTTGGTGAAGCCGAGCCCGGCATTGTTCACCAGCACGATCCGGCGCGTGTTGTCCTGCGCAAGCCCGCGGACGGCTGCGGCAAGCCGGTCGATCTCGTCGATCCGGCTTACGTCGGTCGGCACCGCCTCGGCGCGGCCGCCGCGCGCCACGATCGCCTTGCATGCCTCCTCGAGCTTGTCGGCACGCCGGCTCGCCAGCACGACGACCGCGCCGAGGCGGGCAAAACTCTCGGCCAGACACCGCCCGATGCCCTGGCTCGCCCCGGTAACGACGATCAGCCGGTCGTCGAGGCGGAACGCGGCGAGCGGATCCTGATCGGTCGCCGCCATCAGCGCGTCTCCGCCGGCGCCACATCGAGCCGCTCGGGATGATTGAGCAGGTCGCGCATCGCCGCCGCGAACCGGCCGAGCTGGTAGGCGTCGACCAGCCGGTGATCGGCGCGCACGAACAGCGGCATCACGCCGACCGACACGAACTGATCGCCGCGTGCGACCACCTTGGATTCGACCGGTCCGAGGGTGAGGTTGAGCGTGTCGCTCGCGCTCGGAAAGCGCGTCGGCTTGTAGCTGCGCATCGGCGGCGCGCCGGGGAACGAGAGGTCGTTCACCATCGCGGCGCCGCCGCGCAATTCGTCCAGCCGCCCGACGCTCGGCAGGCGCCAGTTGCGGTCGAGGAAGCCGAAGATCCGCAGCACCTGGCGAAACCAGAAGGCGGGAACGCGGCGCAGGCGCTTGAGATCGCGATCGCGCGGACCCTTTCCCCTCCCGGCCTGCAGCAGGCGCTGCCAGACCTCCCCGCCGATCTCTTCCAGGCTCTTGCGGTCGGCACCGGACACCAGCAGCAGGTCGATCTCGCCGCTGCCGCGATGCACGAAGCCCATGCGCACGCCGACGTCGCGGAATGCGAACACGCGACGGCCGACCACGCGCACGTTCATGTCGGGGAACTGGGCGAGCGCCAATCCGGTCGCGCGGATCAGCGCGTGCGCGGTGGTGAGGATGACGCGGCCGCCGCGGTTGCGCGCGCGCAGAAACGCCTGCAGCGGCTCGGCTTCGATCTCCGTCCCCCACACCAGGACCGGGTCGACGTGGCTCGCCTTGGACGCGTGCAGATAGAAGCGATTGTAGAGCGGGATGCGCTCGTGGGGGATCGGCCGGTCGTGCAGCAGCCATTTCATGGCGGCCGGTCCTTCACGCCGGCTGCGGCCGCAACGGGGACGCCCGGCCGAGCACGAGGTCGGCGATCGCCGCGACCGAGCGGAAATTGGCCGGGCTCACCTCGCCGCCCTCGAGGACGATGCCATAGCGCTCCTCGAGGTGCAGGATGAGATCGGTCAGCAGCAGCGAGTCCAGCAGGCCGCCATCGACCAGGTCGGTGTCCGCAGCGACCCGCGCATGATCGAGCCCGCGCGCGCGCACGAAGGACAGGAGGTCCGCTTCCACCTGCGCTCGGTCGGGAGACGACGGATCGCGGCCGCGTGATGCCAAGGTGCTCAAGCCGCCGGCCTCGGGGATTGCAGGCGCTGACCGAGCGCCGCGCGATCGACCTTCTGGCCCGAGGTCAGCGGCAGGCGCTCCAGCACCTCGAAGTGCTGCGGGACCTTATGGCCGGGCAGCTCGCGCTGGCAGGCGGCGCGGACCGTGGCGACGTCGATCGGGCGATCGTCGCGCGGGGCGAGGAAGAGCGCGAACCGCGTCTCGCCGCCGCGCGCCATCGGGATCGCCACCGCCTGAGCGTGCGGGAAGCTCGCCTCCACCACGCGCTCGATCTCGGCCGGATGCACGCGATGGCCCTGCACCTTGACCAGCAGGTTGGCGCGGCCGTGGACATGGAAGTAGCCGTCGGCATCGCGATGGGCGAGATCGCCGGTGCGCAGCCAACCGTCGGCCCCCAACACCTCGGCGGTGGCGGCCGCATCCTCCCAGTAGCCGAGCATCACGTTGTCGCCGCGCGCGCACAGCATGCCGCTCGTGCCCGGCGGGAGCTCGCGGCCCGCTTCGTCCATCACGGCGAGCGTGACGCCCGGGATCGCCTTGCCGATCGCGCCGCGGCGATGCGACAGCTCCGCGGGCGCAAGCGATGCCAAGCGCGCCGTCGCTTCCGACTGGCCATACATCACGTGGAAGGCCGCGGGCGCGATGCGCGCCGCGATGGCGGCCGCGAGATCGGGCCGCAGCGCCCCGCCCGCGACCGTCATGTAGCGCAGCGCCGGCAGCGGCCGCTCGCCGAGCCCGCCGTATTTCAGAAGCATGCCGTAGGTCTCGGGGACGGCCGAGAACGAGGTCGCGCCGAGCGCGACGAGCGCGTCGAGGATCGCCGACGGAAAGGCCGTCGCGCCGCTCACGAGCAGCGTGGCGCCGGCGAGCACATGCGTCTGCAGCACCGAATTGCCGAAGGCGTGGCAGAACGGCAGGACCGCTTGCGCGCGGTCCTCGGCCTCGATCGGGAGATCGCGCAGGATGGCCTGCGCATTGGCGAGAAGATTGCGATGGCTGAGCATCACGCCTTTGGGCAGGCCGGTCGAGCCGGAGGTGAACAAGAGCATCGCGAGATCGTTCCCGCCCCGGGTCGGCGCAGCGATCGCGCCCCCCGCTGCCGCGCCCACCATCAGGGTGGCGGCGCCTTCGCCTTGCCGGCCGATGTCGTCGGGCCGGCTGATCACAAGCGCGGGCCGGCAGAGATCGAGGATCGCCTGGCGGCGGCGCGGCTCGAGCGCAACCGGCAGCGGCACCACGACGCCGTCCGCCATCAGGGTGCCGTAGAACGCCGCGAGGTATTCGGGCGAGTTCGCGAGCTGCAGCGCCACGCGCGTGCCGGGCGCGAAACCCGGCCGGGCGCACAGATGGCGGCACACGGCATCCGCCGCGCGGCGAATCCAATCGTAGGTGAAGATGCGGTCCGGGGTCGCAACCGCCGGATGCTCGGCGCGGGAGTGCGCGATGGCGAGGAAGGCACGGGCGAGATTGGCCGGTTGCACGAGCCGCGGAGCGTCCGTCCCGGCGGCGCAGCTGGCTGCTCCGGGCGCGGCGCCGGAGCCCTCATCGCATTGTAGCAGAAGGGTTTCCATCCCCCCGCGCTCCCTCTCCGGTTCGCGAGGCTCAACCTGCGCCCACCCTTTCTAGACGGCTTTTTTTGCGCTGCAAAGGGGCGGAGCCGGAGGCGGCCGTGCGTGAGGTGCGCCGCGGCCGCGGCTCACTGCACCTTGCTGCCGG
>DASTZX010000344.1:0-12119 GCA_035764045.1 Xanthobacteraceae bacterium
GGCCTGCCGCGATGAAGGTGATGATGTTCGCCTTGATCTCGGCCTCGGTGAGCCCGCGCCCGGTCTCGCTGTCCTTTGCGGCGAGGAGCAGCGTGAGGATGTCGCGCTGGACGGAGCCGGGCTCCTCGGCGAGCCGGCGGCGCCGGCGCGCAATGATGTCGTCGACCGCGGATTCGAAGAACCGCAGCATCGGCCGCGTTTTCCACCGCGTCATGCGCGGAAAGATCTCGGGCAGGTTGAGCACGTCGAACGGATCGATTTGTCCGATGGTGTCGAAATAGGTCCGCATCGCCTCGCGGAAATCCTCGGTGTCGCGGCCGAGACCGTCGGAGAAAATCGTCTGGCGCAGGACGTCGAGCGTGAGCCCGGTCACCTCGGCGGCGACGTCGATGGTCTCGTCCTCGCCTGCGTCGCGCCAGCGCTGCACCAGGGCGGCGGCGGCCCGCGCCATGATCGGGCCGAACCCCGCCACCGCGCGGGCGGTGAACAGCGGCGCCAGCGTGCGGCGCTGGAAGCGCCATTGCTCCGCCTCGGCCATCAGGAGGCCGTTGTTGAAGGCGGCGGACACCATTCGTCGCTGCAGCGTGTCCTTGCGGTAGTTCGCGGCGTTGTCGAGCAGGACGTGGCGGATCGCGTCGGCATCGCTGACCACCGCCACCTGACCGAACGGCAGGCGGGTGATCACGATCGGATTGTCGAAGTAGGTCCGCGTCCACGCTTCGAGCGGGTTGTCGCGCAGCGTGCGTAGGAGCCCGATCAGGCCCGGCGTCTCGGCGCGCGGAACCGGGGCGGGGGGACGAAACGGTTTTGGGCTCTCGAACGCTGACAACGACGATACTGACATGAAAAAACCCGTACGCCCCGGCCCCGCGCCGGAGCATGGCGTCATGGTATCAACGCGCAGCGGAACTCTTGGTTCTTGGCCCGGGGCGCATTTCCGCCACCGTAACGGCGGCTTATTACCATAATACCAATCAGGCCTTCTGGCAGGCCCGCCATACCTTTTCGGCGGTCGCCGGCATGTCCATGTGCGCCGCTGCCGGGACCGCATCCGCGATGGCGTTCATGACGGCCGCCAGCGCCCCGACCGTGCCGGCCTCCCCGGCGCCCTTGACGCCGAGCGGATTGGTGGTGGCGGGTCTGACCACGTCGTCGATCCGGAATGCCGGCATGTCGGTCGCGCGCGGCATGCCGTAATCCATGAACGAGCCGCTCACCAGTTGGCCGTTGTCGCGGTCGTAGACCGCCGCCTCGAACAGCGCCTGCCCGAGGCCCTGGGCGACGCCGCCGTGCATCTGGCCCTGGATCAGCGTGTGGTCGATGACATTGCCGGCGTCGTCCACCGCCGTGTAGGTGAGAACCTGCGTCTCGCCGGTGGCCGGATCGATCTCGACCTCCGCGATGTGGCAGCCGTTCGGGAACGTCTGCGGGGTGTCGGCGGTCTCTTTCGTGTCGAGGCTCTCCGTGAGGTCGCCGCGCTTGTGGCGTTCGGCCGCCTCGCGCGCGAGCTCGAACAGCCCGACCCGGCGGTCGGTCCCGGTCACCGTGAAGGCGCCGTCGCGATAGACGATGTCCTGCTCGCCCGCTTCGAGCACGTTGGCGGCGATCTTCCTGCCCTTCTCGATCAGCGTATCGACCGCGCGGTACAGCGCGGTGCCCGCCGTCATGGTCGAGCGCGACCCGACCGAGGCGCCGTTGCCGACGCCGAGCGCAGTGTCGCCCGCCCGCACCAACACCTGTTCCTCGGGAATCCCGAGCCGCTCGGCGGCGAGCCGCCGGTACACCGTGGCGTGGCCCTGGCCGGTGGAGTGCACCCCGAGCGCCACCATGAGCGAATGATCGCCGGTGAAATTGAGCGCCGCGCTCTCCGTCGGGGTGCCGCCCGAATGCTCGAGCAGGCAGGAGATGCCGAACCCGAGCCGCTTGCCGCGCTTCTGCGCCTCGCGCCGGCGCTTGCCGAAGCCGGCGAAAT
Source organism: Xanthobacteraceae bacterium (assembly GCA_035764045.1). Lineage (GTDB taxonomy): Bacteria > Pseudomonadota > Alphaproteobacteria > Rhizobiales > Xanthobacteraceae > JAVDCA01. The sequence goes on from DASTZX010000344.1 coordinate 1,973, forward strand.
CCGCGAGCCCCATCGCTTTGTCGAACACCGCCGGAAAGTCGCCGCTGTCATACGTGGTGCCGACCGCGGTCTTGAACGGGATCGCGCTCGGCGGGATCAGGTTGCGGCGGCGGATCTTGTCGCGGTCGATGCCGGTGATCCGCGCCGCCTCGTCGGCCAGCCGCTCGAGGATGTAGTTCGCTTCCGGCCGGCCGGCGCCGCGGAAGGGCGCCGTCGGGATCGTGTTGGTGAAGACGCATCGCACCTGGATGTCGAGCCGCGGAATGCGGTAGAGCCCCGGAAAGCAGCGGGCGAAATTGTTGGTCGCGAGATGCGCGCCGACCGCTCCCACGAAGGCGCCGAGATTGACGAGGTTGCGCACCCGCAGCGCCAGGAACTTGCCCTTGTCGTCGAGCGCGAGCTCGCCTTCGATGAGCATGTCGCGCGCCTGGTTGTCGGACAGGCACGCCTCGGCGCGGCTCGACATCCAGTGCACCGGCCTCCGGATCTGCCTGGCGGCGACCAGGAGCGCCGGATATTCCGGGTAGGGGCCGGTCTTGAGCCCGAACGCGCCGCCGACGTCCTCGGTGATGACGCGCAGCTGCTCGCGCTTGAGCCCCATCATCGGCAGGAGCCCGTCGCGCATCACCTGCGCGCTCTGGGAGCAGACGCGCAGCGTGTAGGTATCCTTCGCGGCGTCGTAGCTCGCGGTCGCCCCGCGCGTCTCCATGGTGGCCGGGAAGATGCGCTGGTTGTACTGGGTGAGCCGCGCCACATGCGCAGCCGACTTGATGATGTCGTCGATCGCGCGCGCATTGGCGTCCGGGTCCTTGGCGAGCCCGACCCAGTCGAGCCCCACATTCCCGGGCGCCTCCGGCCACAGCTGGGTCGCACCCGGCGCGATCGCCGCCGCCGCATCGACGACCGGCGCGAGCTCCTCGTAGTCGACGCCGACCTTTTCCGCGGCATCCTGGGCGGCCGCCTGCGAGTCTGCGACCACCAGCGCGACCGCCTGGCCGACATGCATCACCCGGTCGCCGGCCAGCGCGGGCCGCAGCGGCACCACGAGCTTCGCGCCGCCGCGCCCCGCCATCGGCGGATGCGCCGAGACATTGCCGACCCCGGCGGCCGTCATGTCGGCCGCCGTGAGCACCGCGATCACGCCCGGCGCCGCCTGCGCCGCCGCAGTGTCGATCTTGACGATGCGCGCGAAGGCGTGCGGCGAGCGCACGAAGCAGCCGTAGGCGCGCGCCTGCTCCACGTCGTCGTCGACGAAGCGGCCGGCGCCGCGCACGAGCGCTGCGTCCTCGACGCGGATGGTGGGGCCGTGGTGATGCGACGGGTCGGTGCTCATGGGGGATCCGTGAAGGCGACAAGCTGTACGACTGTCATGCGCGGGCTTGTCCCGCGCATCCACGCCTCGCTTGGGAGGAAAGACGTGGATGGCCGGGACGAGCCCGGCCATGACGGCTCTACGATTACTTGATCATGCCCGATCGCCGCAACGAGGAAATCATCGCGGAATCGAGCAGATACCGATAGCTCAGCTCCGGATCGGCGGCGGTCCGGCGCATCTCCGCGAGGTTGCGCGCGCGCACTGCCGGATCGCGCTCCTCCAGGAGCTTCTTGTTGCGCGCCGTGATCGCATGGATGGCGTTGATCGCCTCCGGCTGGCGCTGCGGCTCGTAGCCGTCGAGGATCGTGGCCGCAGCCCGGCCGTGCCACCATGCACTGAGCCGGTCGGTCAGGCTGATCACGTCGTGCAGCCCGCCGTTCAATCCCATTCCGCCGAGCGGATTGTTGAGATGCGCGGCATCGCCGGCGAGGAAGATGCGGCCGCGCCGGTAGGTCTCGGCCACGCGCTGATGCACCCGATAGATCGCCCGCACCACGATGTCGTAGTCGCCGCTCCGCGGGAGGATGTTCTGCAGGCTCGACTGCAGGCTCTCGTCCGACACCGCGTCCTCCGGCTCGACTTCGGGCGCGACCGGCACCAGGATCCGCCACATGTCGGGGATCTGCAGCAGCATGAACCAGCGCACCGGATCGGCCGTGTAGTTGACCGATGCGATGTCCGGCATGTGGGCGCGGAAGTCGAAGCGGGTGCCGGCGATCAGGAAGTGCTCCGGGTAGGTGAGGCCCGGGAACGCGACCTCCATGAGCTTGCGCACCGTGCTTCGGCCACCGTCACATCCGATCAGCAGGTCGCCGCGCACGGTCACGCGCTCGCCGTCCTCGAGCCGCACGGCTTCGGCCGCGACCTCCTCGTCGCTTTGCCGCAGCGCCGCCACCTCGTGGCCGAAGCGCAGGTCGACGCCCGGCATCTTCGCCAGCGCCTTGTACACCCAACCCACCAGCTTGAACTGTTCGCATTGCAGCCGATAGGGATGACGCGTCTCGTTCTTGAGCCGCGTGACGTCGAACTCGGCCACCTTGCCGCTCTCGCGGTCGCGGATCTGCACCGTCGGGCAGACGAGACCCATCTCGACCAGCGCGGCCGTGATCCCGGATTCCTCCAGGAGATCGAGGGTGGGCGGATGGAAGGTCGAGGCCCGGTAGTCGAGAACGACGTCGCTCGCGCGCTCGATCATGGTCACCGGGATGCCGGCCCGGGCGAGCAGCAGGGTCGCCACTGCGCCGACCGGCCCGCCGCCCGCCACGATGATGCGGTTGTGTGTGCGGTTCATGGACAGGCGCCTCGGTTTGACCCCAGGTCATGCCCGCGCTTGTCGCGGACATCCACGTCTTCTACCTCATGTAGAATACGAAAAACGTGGATGGCCGGGCATAGGCAAGCGTAGCGACGCCATTCTTCGAACGGCTACGCCCGGCCAATGTCGGAGACCATCGCACGGCCCGCGCCGAGCGCCAAATGACGCGCCGCCGCGGCGTGGTCAGGCGCGATCTTTCTGCTAATCTCCCCAGCGCGCCGCGCCGACAATCAAGAGCGCGCGCGATCTCGGGAGAAAACCGCATGTCCGCCGACACCCAAGCCGCGACTCCATGGTACCGGTCGCTCGACCGCAGCCAGTGGAACACGCTGCTCGCCAGCAATCTCGGTTGGCTGTTCGACGGCTACGAGGTCTACGCGGTCATCCTCACGCTCGACACCGCGCTGCATCAGATGCTCGAGCCGAGCCAGCTGCCGCAGCTCCGCTCCTATTTCGGCATCGTCATCGCGACCACGCTGCTCGGCTGGGGGGTCGGCGGCCTGATCGGCGGCGTGCTCGCCGACTACATCGGCCGCAAGCGCACCATGCTGCTCGCGATCCTCGCCTATTCGCTGATGACCGGTCTGAGCGCGTTCGCCTGGAGCTGGATCTCGTTCGCGGTGCTGCGCTTCCTGGTCGGCGTCGCGATCGGCTCCGAATGGGCGACTGGCACCTCGATCACGGCCGAGCTGTGGCCCGACAAGGCGCGCGGGCGCGGCGCCGGCCTGATGCAGTGCGGGCTGGGCATCGGCTTCTTCATGGCGTCGTTCGTCTGGTACTTCGTCGGCTCGCACGGGCCGAACGCCTGGCGCTACATGTTCCTGATCGGCGTCATTCCGGCGCTGTTCACGCTGTGGATCCGGCGCGGCATCCCGGAATCGCCGGTCTGGGAGGAGACGAACAGGCGGCGCAAGGCCGCGGCCGAGCGCAAGCGCAGCGGCCTCCCGCTCGACGCCGCCGACCACGCGCTCACCCGCTTCACCATGCATGAGCTCGTTGCCGATCCGAAGGTGCGGGTGCGCCTGCTGATCACGTTCCTGATGTCCCTCACCACCACGTTGGCGTGGTGGGGCATCTCGACCTTCGTGCCGATCTACATCGGCATCGTCGCCAGCAGGGCGAACCTGCCGGCGCAATCCTGGCAGGCCTATGCGGGCATGACCTACAACGTGGGCGCGATCATCGGCTACATCGGGCTCGGCTTCCTCGCCGACATCTACGGCCGCAAGCCCGTCGTGCTGATCTTCTTCGCCTTGTCGCTGCTGATGACGCCCGTCCTGTTCCTGTGGACGCATGACCTCACGCTGCTGCTCATCGTCGCCGGGGTGAACGGCCTGTTCACGCTCGGGCAATATTCCTGGATGCCGGTCTGGCTGCCCGAGCTCTTCCCGACCCGCGTGCGCGCGACCGGCGTCGCCTTCGCGTTCAACACGCCGCGCTTCGTGGCCTTCCTGGGCCCGCTGTTCGCGCCGGTGCTGATCGCCGCGCTCGGCGGCATCGGCCCCGCCGCCGTGTGGATCAGCTTGATCTACGTGGTCGGCTTCCTCGCCACGCTGATGCTGCCGGAGACGCGCGGCAAGCCGCTGCCGGAGGACATCTGAGCGCGCTTGCGATCTTACCATCCGAGATTCCCACCGTGCGGCATTTCCTCTAGAGATTTGGCCGCCCGACGGAGACCCTGATGCCCGAGACGCGCAGCCCCCGGCGCGAGCCCTATGTCGGCCGGCCGCTGCCGCGTCTCGAGGACGCGCGGCTGGTCACCGGCCGGGGCCGCTACACCGACGACATCTCCTTTTCCGGCGAGGCCTTCGCGGCCTTCGTCCGCTCGCCGCATCCGCATGCGCGCATCCTCGCCGTCGAGGCCGGCGCCGCCCGCGCGCTCGCCGGCGTGCTCGCGGTGTACACCGCCGCGGATTATGCGGCCGCGGGCGGGCGCGGCATCCGCCATTTCGCGGTCCCGGCCGATGCGCACGACGTGAAGAAGCCCTCGTTTCATGATTGGGGAGGCCCGCCGCCGTTCGAGATGCCGCAGCCGGTGCTCGCCGCCGATCGCGTTCTCTATGTGGGCGAGCCCGTCGCCATGGTGGTGGCCGAGAGCGCGGCGCTCGCGCGCGAGGCGGCCGAGCGCGTCGCCGTGCGCTACGAGCCGCTGCCTGCCGTGGTCGACGCGCGTGCCGCGGTCGCGCCCGGCGCGCCGCTGCTGCACGAGGCCGCCGCCGGCAATCTCGCCATGGACAAGGAGCTGGGCGATCCGGCCGCGCTCAAGGCCGCGCTTGCCACGGCCCATTTGGTGGTCGCGCAGTCCTTCCGGGCCCAGCGCATCGTCAATGCGCAGCTCGAGCCGCGGGCCGCGATCGGGCTCCACGACGCGGCGAGCGACCTCACGACGGCGCTCGCCTGCAGCCAGGGCGCGGTGCGGCTCAAGACCAACGTCGCCGATTCCCTCGGCCTTCCGCCCGACAAGGTGCGCGCCGTCACGCCCGACGTCGGCGGCGGCTTCGGGCTGCGCAACAATCCGCAGGCCGAGCAGATCCTGGTCGCGTTCGCGGCGCGCGCGCTCGGCCGGCCGGTGAAATGGCCCGGCGACCGCTCCGAGGGATTCCTCGCCGACTTCCAGGGCCGCGACCTGGTGACCGACGCGCGGCTCGCGCTCGACCGCGACGGCCGCATTCTGGCGCTCTCCATCGAGCACATCGGCGGGCTCGGCGCCTATCCGGTCTCCTACGTGTGGCTGTCCAACGCCTATCGGGTGGCGCCCACCGTGTACGATGTCCCGCTCGTGCATCTCCGGTTGCGCGCGGCGTTGACCAACACGGTGCCGACCGCGCCCTTCCGCGGCGCCGGCCGCCCGGAAGCGCATCACGTCATCGAGCGGCTGCTCGACATCGCGGCGCGGCGCCTGGGGCTGGATCGCGCCGAGCTGCGCCGGCGCAATCTCATCCGCCGCAAGCAGCTGCCCTACCGTTCGGCGACCGGGCTCACCTACGACAGCGGCGACTTTCGCGGCAACATGGCGCGCGCCCTCGCGCTCGCCGGCTGGAAGGGATTTGCGGCGCGCCGGCGCGAGGCCAGGAAGCGCGGCCGCCTCGCCGGCATCGGGCTTGCGAACTACGTCGAGTCGCCGGTCGGCATCCCGGTCGAATATGTGCGCGTCGCGGTGCGGCCGGACGGCGTGGTCGAGGCGGCGGCCGGCACCCAATCGACCGGCCAAGGGCACGAAACGAGCTTCGCGCAGGTGCTCGCCGATGAGCTCGGTGTCGAGCCCGGGCAGGTGCGCCTCGTGACCGGCGACACCGCCGCGGTGCCGAAGGGCGGCGGCACCCATTCGGATCGCTCCATGCGGATCGCCGGCACGCTCTTGGTGCGGAGCTCGCAGGCCATCGTGGCGCAGGCGCGCGCCGTGTTCGCGGCGCTCGTCGGCGCGGATGCCAAGGATGTCGCGTTCGACGACGGCTTCTTTCACGCGCCGCAATCGAACCGCCGACTCGACATCTTCGACCTCGCACGTGCGATCGAGCGCGAACCGCTCGCGCCCGACCTGCGCAAGCCGCTGGTCGCCGAGGAGACCTTCGTGGGCCGCATTCCCGCCTATCCGACCGGCTGCGCCATCGCCGAGGTCGAGGTGGACCCGGCGACCGGCGCGGTCGCCCTCACCCGCTACGCGTCCGTCGATGACGCCGGCCGCGCGATCAATCCCATGATCCTGCACGGCCAGGTGCATGGCGGCATCGTGCAGGGGGCCGGCCAGGTCCTGATGGAGACCACCGCGCACGACGCCGGCGGGCATGTGCTCACCGGCAGCTTTTTGGATTATGCCATTCCGCGCGCCGATATGGTGCCGGCGCTCGCGGTCGAGCTCGCCGAGGATCCGACCGCGGGCAACCCGCTGCGCGTCAAGGGTGGCGGCGAGGCCGGCATCACCCCGGCGCTCGCCGCCATCGTCAACGCGATCGTCGATGCGCTGGCGGTCTACGGCATTGAGCATATCGACATGCCGGCGACGCCCGCGACGGTGTGGGCCGCGATCCGCGCCGCCGAGGGTTCCGCCGCCCGGAGTTCATCATGACGGCGCTCAATCTCGGCGTGATCGGGCTTGGCATGGCGGGCGCCGTCATGGTGCGCGCGGCCGCGCGGCACGACGGCGTCGTGCTGGTCGCGGGCGCCGATCCGCACCCCGGCCCGCGCGACGCCTTCGCGCGCGATTTCAATGCCCGCGCCTATGCAGACGCGGCGGCGCTGGTCGACGATCCGGCCGTCGCGGCGGTCTACATCGCCACCCCGCACCAGTTCCACGCCGCACACGCCATCATGGCGGCCGAGCGCGGCAAGCACGTCATCCTGGAGAAGCCGATGGCGCTGACGCTCGCCGACTGCGACCGCATCATCGCGGCGGTCGAGCGCGCCGGCGTGCATCTCGTCGTCGGCCACACTCACGCGTTCGATTCGGCGGTCCGGGCAATGCGCGCGCTCATCGCCTCGGGCGACCTCGGACGTCTCGGCATGCTCGCGTCGTGGAATTACACCAACTATCTCTACCGTCCGCGCCGGCCCGAGGAGCTCGACACGTCGAAAGGCGGCGGCATCCTGTTCAACCAGGTGCCGCATCAGATCGATACCGTGCGCCTCCTCGGTGGCGGCCTCGTCAAAAGCGTGCGCGCGCAGGCCGGCATTCTCGATCCCGAGCGGCCGACCGAGGCGAACTGCGCCGCTTTCCTCGAGTTCGCCGATGGCGTGCCGGCCACGCTCGTCTACAGCGGCTATGATTTCTTCGACACCGACGAGCTGCATTTCTGGATCTCCGAGCGTGGCGCGCCAAAAACGCCGGCGCACGGCGCGGCGCGGCGGGCGCTCGCCGAGCGCAAGCGCCACGGCGGGGAGGAGGCGGGCCTGCGGACGCAGCTCGCCGGCTACGGCAGCGCGGACGAGGGTGAGCCGCCGCATCAGCCGCATTTCGGCCTGACGATCGCGACCTGCGCCCGCGGCGATCTGCGCGCCTCGGCGGACGGGGTGTTCGTCTATGGCGAGGAGGGCCGGCGCGAGATCGCGCTGCCGGGCGGCGGCAAATATTCGGGTCGCCACAACGTGCTCGACGACCTGCGCGAGGCGATCCGCACAGGGGCCAAGCCGGTGCATGACGGCCGCTGGGGCAAGGCGACCGTCGAGGTCGCGCTCGCGATCCAGCAGTCCGCCCGCGAGCGGCGCGAAATCATTCTCGACCATCAGGTCGCGGTGACGGATTTTCGTTGAGAGGCAGGCCGCGAGCCCCACCCCACCCGAGAGGCTTGCGCAACACACGCGATTTGAGCAGGCTGGTATTGGTCCGGACGGCCGTCGGCGAAAGCCGGTCACCGCCCTGGCACGGCATCATTGCCTCGTGGGGAGAATACTGTGGTGTCCAGGACATGGCTGTTCGCTGCCGCTGCTTTGCTCGCCTTTTCGGCTGCCGCCACGGCCCAGACCGCCGATCTTGTCCTCGTCAACGGCAAGATCGTCACCGTCGACGACCGCTTCTCGATCGCGCAGGCGCTGGCGATCCGCGGACAACGTATTGCCGCCGTCGGCACCAATGCCGATGTGGAAAAACTGAAGGGCCCGCAGACGCGGACCATGGACCTTGCCGGGCGTACCGTCATCCCCGGCCTGATCGACAATCATGCGCACTGGGTTCGCGCCGCCGAGCACGACGAACTGCGCTTCGACGGCATTACATCGCGAACGCAGGCGCTCAAGCTGCTTGCCGACCGGGTGCAGGCCACCCCGGCCGGACAATGGATCGTGGTGCTCGGGGGCTGGTCGGAGGAGCAGTTCACCGACGATCCACGCGGGTTTCCGCGCGATGAGCTCGACCGCATCGCTCCCAATCATCCCGTGGTGGTGCAGGCCATCTATAATCATTCCTATCTCAACTCGGCCGCGCAGGCCGCGCTGAAGATCGACGCCGCCACACCCGACCCGCCCAATGGGACGTTCGAGAAGGATGCCGCCGGCCAGCCCACTGGCGTTGTGCGCGGGCCGGGCGGCGTCGCCTTCGTGGCGGCGGGCATTCCGTTGTTCGACCAGGAGGCATGGCTCGCCAATACGCGCAAGCTCGTCGCCTATCTCAATTCGCTGGGCGTGACAGCCTGGCTCGACGCGGGCGGGCGCGGGATGGGCGCCAGGCACTACGAGCCGTACCGGCAACTGGACCAGCGCGGCGAACTGAACATTCGGGTCTTTTGGACCGCGATCCGCCAGCCCGCCACCCCGGCCCAGGTGGACGCCGTCATCAAGGAGATTCCGGAGCAGAAGCCGTTCCAGGGCAGCGATTATTTCGATCAGGTCGGCTGGGGGGAGACCATCTATGGACCGGTGACGACGCAATTGCTGCGGACGACCAGCAACACGCGGCCGGAGGACATGGAGCAGTATCGCCGTCTCGCCGCCGCGCTCGCCGCGCAGGGCCTATACGTCAATTCGCACGTGGAGATGGAAGCGGCTATCGATGCATTCCTCGATGCGCACGAGGCGGTCAACAAGATCCATCCCATCAAGGCGCTGCGCTGGACCTTCTCGCATGTCGACCAGGTGACCGAGGCGCAGCTCGAGCGCATGAAGAAGCTCGGCATGGGCGCGCAGGTCCACAGTCGTCCCCTGATCCAGGGTGCCTTGATGCACAAGGTCCACGGCGACAAAGCGTGGGACATGCCGCCGTTCCGGCGCATCCAGGACAGCGGCATTCACTGGGGCCTCGGCTCCGACGCGACGGCGGTCACGACCTCGAACCCGTTCTACACCCTCAGCTTCGCCGTCACCGGCGAGATGATCGGCGGCCGGAAGGTGAACCGCCAGACCATTTCGCGCGAGGAAGCGCTCATCGCCCACACGCGATCGAACGCCTGGTTCCTGTTCCAGGAGGGCAATATCGGCTCCCTCACCGCGGGACGGTATGCCGATCTCCTCGTCCTTGATCGCGACTATCTGACGGTCCCGCAGGACGAGATCAAGGCGATCAAGCCGCTCGTCACGATGGTGGGAGGCAAGATCGTCTACGAGGCGCCGGCGAAGTGAATTTCCCCTCGTCGAACCCGGCTTTTTTGCCGCGCGTGCAGGCGGAAACCTCACCCCGGCCGCGGTGTTGATTCAAATCGAGGGAATTGCATCCGAAGGGATTACATCCGAAGGGATTGCATCCCCTGCCCATTCGAAGAGGCGACCATGAAACCGCTGACGCTTGCTGTTTCGACCGCCGCGCTGGTCGCGCTCGCCGCCTCGCCGGCGCTGTCGGCTGGCCGTCACCACGCGCGCCATTACCATGGCGCTTACGCCTATCGGGGCTACGGCCCGCCGCTCAATGCCGGCGGCGTCTATGCGCCGGGACCGATCTACCGGCAGGGCCATTATCTCGGCACCGATCCCGATCCGAACGTCCGGTTCGAGATCACCCGCGATCCCTATTTCGAGCGCCGGTAAGGCTGAGC
>DASTZX010000345.1:0-2049 GCA_035764045.1 Xanthobacteraceae bacterium
CGTCAGTCGAAATGCCGCGGCGAGGGTGAGGCGAGAAAAATGAAGCCCGAGAGGCCCACCTCGGCGTCAGAGTCGCGCCTGACGCCGAGCGCGAGGGCCAGCGCCAGAACGAGCGCCAAGCCGAGCAACACGAGCATATCCGTCGAGCTGATGATCGACGCCTCGTAGCTCACCGCGCGGCCGATGCTCGCCACCGCCTCGCGCCGCGCCTGCGCCGGATCGAGGCCGTTGGCGATGGCATAGGCCGCCCGGCCGCGGGCTGCCAGGGCCGCCGCGGAAGCGAGCCGGCTCGAAGCGAATTGTGGAGAGGCGATGGTCATGGCGGCTCTCAGAGGCCTGCCGGCGCCCCGCTGGGCGCCGGCTTAGAGCCGATCCCGGAAGTTGGGATTCATGTTGAATGAGTTGGCCCGGTCAAGCGCCGCAGCATGAGTCGGATCATGGCGAGGCGGACGAAGGCGGCGGCGGTGCGGGTGTATCGCTCGAAGTCGCGCGCCAAGCGGCGATTACGGCTGATCCATGCGAGGGTGCGCTCGACGATCCAACGCTTGGGCAGCACCACGAACTTGTGCGGTTCGTGGCGCTTGACGATCTCGACCATCCAACTCCCCGTGCTGGCGGCGGCTTCTGCCACGCGCGAGCCTTGATAACCGGCATCGGCGAAGATGCGCTCGATGAAGGGAAAGAGACGTCGAGTGCGCTGATCGAGGACCAAGCGCGCGCCGTCGCGATCCTGAACGTTGGCGGGATGCACGACGACATTCAGGAGAAGGCCGAGCGTGTCGACGAGAATATGCCGCTTGCGGCCCGTGACCTTCTTGCCCGCATCAAAGCCTTGCGGGTCGAGCGTAGAGCCCCCTTTTGAGCGGCTTTCGCGCTCTGGCTGTCGATGATCGCCGCGGTCGGGCTCGCGTCTCGGCCGTCCTGCTCGCGGGTTGCCACGTAGAGCGCATGATGGAGGCGTTCCAGCGTTCCATCCCACTCCCACAGCATGAAATAGGAATGCGCCGTGCTCTTCGGCGGCAAGTCCTTCGGCAACGCCTGCCATTGGCAACCGGTCGAGAGCACGTAGAAGATCGCGTTCAAAACCTCGCGCACGTTCACTTCGCGCCGCCGCCCGCCGCGCTTGGCCGGCGGGATCAGCGGTTCGACCAGCGACCACTCGGCATCGCTCAGATCGCTCGGATACCGCAGGCCGCGACGATCGGCGGCACGGCGATGTTCGGGCTTCCACATTCGGCACCCCTCGGCAAAATACGGCTGCCAGAGAGGGAATCACAAACGATTCCGCCGATTCAACAACTTTCAGGATCGGCTCTAAGAGGACTGCTTCACCGCCTGGCCCAGATAGCCCAGCGGGAACAGGATCAGGCCCAGGGCGGCGGTGCCGAGGCCGATATAGTGGCTGCCCCAATGCAGCGCCGGAAACAGGTGGAACGTCTCCGAGACATGGGTGACGACGGCGAGCGCCAGGCAGCCCGAGCCGAGCAGCTGGAGGAGCGCGCTCGCCGACTTCCGCCGCGCGAACAGCACGAGCGAGCCGGCGAACAGCACGCCGATCAGCATCGCAGCCCCGAGCAGTACCGCGTATTCGTGCCTGGTCATCCTGCGCCCCCTTGCGGCTCCGCCTGGCATGGCTGGGGAGCCCCGGTATCGCCGCAATCCTCGCGCCGCATGCTTGCGAAATGGTTTATTTCCGCCGATTCAGCTGGGGCGCGATGGGAGGGGAAGAGAAGAGAGATTGTTTCGGCGCCTGTGGCGCCCCGCGATGACGCGCAGCAGGCGAACGCCGGACGGCCGCGGCCGACCGTGCGGCGTTGCCTCAGATCTTGCCGACCGGACTTCGTCAGCTGCCTTTCTTCGGAGCCGCGGCGCCCTTCGGCAGGTCGACGTCGTTCACGTCCTTGGCCTCGTGGCCGGGGGCGTCGACGTCATTGACGTCGTGCGGTCCGCGCATGCGGTCGCCGGCAGCGCGGCCCATATCGTCGGCATCGTGGCCGGCCACGTCAGGCGCCTCGTGTCCCATGCCATCGTGTCCCATGCCGTCGTGTC
>DASTZX010000346.1:0-10172 GCA_035764045.1 Xanthobacteraceae bacterium
AGTTCAAGAAGATGGCGACGCCGACTGTCGGCAGCAGCGCGGCGGACTTCGCGCGCATCATCGACGAGCAGACCAAGACCTGGGCCGAGGTCGGCCGCGTCGCGAATGTGAGGCTGGAGTAGCCGCGGGTAGTGAGTCCGCACTCCCTCTCCCCGCGAGAGCGGGGAGAGGGTCGGGGTGAGGGGCACTTTGCATGCGCGCTGACCTAACGACGAGCGGCGACGCCCCCTCACCCGACGCGCTACGCGCGTCGACCTCTCTCCGCAAGCGGGGAGAGGTGATTCACGCATCCAGGATCGGCGCGAGCGGCGGCTGCCCGCGGATCATGTCCGAGGCCTTCTCCGCCATCATGATGACGCAGGCGTTGATGTGAGCGCCGATGAGATCGGGCATCGCGGAGGCATCCACCACCCGCAGCGCCTCGAAGCCGCGCACGCGCAGCTCGGGATCGACCACCGCTTCGGGGCCGATGCCCATCGGGCAGGTCCCGGCCGGGTGATGCGCCGTGATCGAGACCTTGCGGATCCACGCATCGATCTCGGCGTCGGTCTTGACCGCGAGGCCCGGCGAGAGCTCCTCGCCGCGAAACGCGTCCATCGGCGCCCGATAGGCCACGTCGCGCGCGCGCCGCACACCTTCGCGCAGCAGCGGCAGATCGCCCGGCGCACTCAAGAAGTTGTACTTGATGCGCATGGGCGCGAGCGGGTCCGTGGAGGCGAGTTGCACCTCGCCGCGGCTGTCGGGATGCAAGAGCGCCGGCCGGATGCCGAAGCCGTCGAGATAAGGTTTGCGGATGCCGGGAAACCACAGATGCGCGGCGGCCGGCAGGCCGCGGAACATGAACTCGATGTCCGGCACCGCAATCTCGGGCCGCGTCTTGATGAAAGCGTGCAGTCCGCCCGGCACCACGATGCCGGGGCCGCTCCCGAACAGATAGCCGCGCACCATGGCGATCGCCATGCGGTCGAAGCGCATGGCGTCGCGGAACGGGCCCGCATCCGGCCGCGTGAACCAGAGCTGCGAGGCGAGATGGTCCTGCAGGTTCTTGCCCACCGGCAGGTCGGCCCGCACGTCGATGCCGATCTTGCGCAGATGCCGGGCCGGCCCGATGCCGGACAGCATCAGCAGGTGCGGCGTCGAGAAGGTGCCTGCCGCGACGATCACCTCGCGCTCGGCGGTCGCTTGCTCGAGGCGGCCGTGCTTGAGGAACTCGACCCCGATCGCGCGCGTCCCCCGCATGAGCAGCCGCGTCGCCTGCGCCCGCAGCTCGACGAACAGGTTGGCCCGCTTGCGCGCCGGCTTGAGATAGGCCGTGGCGGTGGAGGAGCGCCATCCGTCGCGGATGGTGTACTGGCCCTGGCCGAATCCTTCCGCGCTTTCGCCGTTGTAGTCGGGCGTGTGCGGGATGCCGGCCGCCTTGCCGGCGTCGATCCACGCCTGGAACAGCGGATCGCGCGTCTTTGACCACTCGGTGCCGAGCGGACCGGAGCCGCCGCGATATTTGCTCTCTCCGTCCTCCCAGGTCTCGCTGCGCTTGAAATAGGGCAGCACCTCGGCGAACGACCAGCCGCGCGCGCCCTTCTGCGCCCAACGGTCATAGTCGCCGCGATGGCCGCGCGTGTACGCCATGACATTGATCGAGGACGACCCGCCCACGACCTTGCCGCGCATCGCCTCGATGCGCCGTTCGTTCAGATTGGGTTCGGGCTCGGTGTGGAATCCCCAGTCGTGGAGACCGAGGTCGTGCATCTTGCCCATGCCGAGCGGAACATGGATGAGGGGATCGAGATCGCGCCCACCCGCCTCGATCAAGAGGACGCGCGCCTGGCCGTCCTCGGTGAGGCGATTGGCGAGCACGCAGCCGGCCGAGCCGGCGCCGACGATGACGTAGTCGTAACCTTTTCCAGCCACCCGCGCGCTCCCGCCGTACAGCCCCCGTGCGATTGATCCTCGCCCAGCGGCGCGAAATCAAGCCCCGAGACCGAATTGCGTTGGGCTGTTGCGGGCCGCGCGTCGCACCGTCCGGGCGGGCACAACACTGGTGCCGCGAACCAGAAGTTCGCACGACTTCTCGGCGAGTCCGTTTGCGAACTTCGGAATCGGGGTACTAGCGACGCTGGAAGCCGCGCTGGAAGGTGTTCAAAGACTCGGAGCCCTGGCGATCGGGAAGCACCTTGTCGCAGTCCCCCCTGGTCTCGGCGGTCACGTCCGCGGTCTTGTTGTCGAAGCGGTAGGACCGGCATTCCTCGCGGTCCGGCATGACCACGACCATCTTTCCGGAGCGAATCGCCGCGCGTGTGCGCTCGGATTCGTTGAAGCGCATGAACAGGCTGGTGAGATTGACGCCGTAGATGCCGAGCCCCATCATGGCGACGACCCCGCCGACGTACAGCGCGAGCGCGCCGTATCCGAACCGGCTGATTGTGGCCTTCTTCTTTGCTTTGGTCGCCATGGTTCGCGTCGCCTCGGGATGGGCGCGCTCGTACCATGTCGCGGGTTAACGGGCGTTTACGATCTCGCCGAAACCGGCGGCCCCGCGTTCTATCTTTCTTCGCCGACCACGCCCGGCGCTGCGTCGATCGACAGCGCAGTCGCCAGCCGCCGCCAGTCCGTCTCCGAGCCGGGCAGTCCGAAGCGCAGCCATGACGGATGGCCGGCGAAGCGGCGCACCACAATGCCGGCACGGCCGAGGCGGTCGAACACCGCGCCGGCCGCTGGCGTGCGCACCAGGCGAAAGAGCGTGGTGCCACCCGCAACCTCGAGCCCGGCCGCGATCAACAGCGCGTCGAGCCGCCGCGCCGTATCGGCAAGCCGGGCGCGCATTGCCGCAATCCAGGCCGTGTCGGCGAGCGCCGCGGCGCCGGCCGCGAGCGCCGGGCCCGAGACCGCCCAGGGGCCGAGCGTTGCCGCGAGCCGCGCCGCGATCTCCGGCGCCGCGAGAACGAAGCCGAGCCGCACGCCGGCGAGTCCGAAGAATTTTCCGAACGAGCGCAGCACCACGACATTGCGTCGGCCGACATGGGCCGCGAGGCTCGCGGCCGGCTCGGGCGCTACATCCATGAAGGCCTCGTCGACGACGAGCAGGCCGGGCGCGAGCGCATCGGCAAGCGCGAGGAGCGTGTCACGGGCGATCAGACGGCCGTCCGGATTGTTCGGGTTCACCACGATCGCAAGCTCGGCCTCGGCGAGCTCGGGGAACTCCGTGACCTCCCGCACCGTGTGTCCGGCGAGCGCCGCCACGCGGGCGTGCTCGTCAAAGGTGGGCGAGAGCACCGCGGCCCGGCCGCGCGGCGCCAGCGCCGCGACCATCGGCAGCACGAGCTGCAGCCCCGGCGCCGCGACCACATGATCGGCCGAAGGCGCCGCATAGGCAACGGCCGCGATTGCGGCGAGACGGTCCACGTCGGCCGGCTCGGGGAGGCGGGCGAAGACCTCCGCATCGAGCCGCGGGAGCGGATACGAAAAGGGATTGATCCCGGTCGACAGGTCGACCAAAGGTTCAGGCGCGCCGGGAAACAGCTTGCGCGCGGCGCCGATATCGCCGCCGTGCTTGAGCGGCGCTGAACACTCCCGAGGGACCATGGCGGTCGCGCTGACCCTTGTCGCCCTGCTGATCGAGCTCGCTGTCGGTTATCCCGATCGGCTCGTGCGCGCAATCGGCCATCCGGTCACCTGGATGGGGGCGCTGATCGCCGGGCTTGACCAAAAGGGAAATCGCGACGGTGCGGACCCGAAGCTGCGCCGTGCGATGGGGGTCTTGGCCATGACCATCCTGGTCGCCCTGACCGGCGTTTTGGCGTGGCTGGTGCAGCACCATCTGCTCATGCTGCCGTTCGGATTCGCGGCTGTGGCGCTCCTCGCCAGCACGCTGCTGGCGCAACGCAGCCTCTACGACCACGTCGCGCGGGTCGCCCTCGCGCTCGAGCGCGAGGGCCTCGCAGCGGGCCGCGCGGCGGTAGGCGAGATCGTCGGCCGCGACACCGCGGCGCTCGATGAAGCCGGCGTCGCGCGCGCCGCAATCGAGAGCCTGGCGGAAAATTTTTCCGATGGGGTCGTGGCGCCGGCCTTCTGGATGTCGATCGCCGGTCTGCCCGGCGCCGCCGCCTACAAGGCGATCAACACCGCCGACAGCATGATCGGCCATCGCACGCCGCGTCACAAAGATTTCGGGTGGCTGGCAGCGAGAACGGATGACCTGGTCAACCTGCCGGCATCGCGGCTCACGGCGGTGCTGATCATCGCGGCCGCCGCGCTCACCGATCGCGCCGCTGCGGCCACGGCCTGGCGCGCGGTGCGGCGCGACGCCCGCCGCCACCGCTCGCCCAATGCGGGTTATCCGGAGGCCGCGATGGCGGGAGCGCTCGGCCTCGCGCTCGCCGGGCCGCGCGTCTATGGTGGCGTCATGGTCGAGGATGCGCTGATGGGCGACGGCCGGCGGGCGGCGACCGCCGCCGACATCCGGGCCGCGCTGGCGCTTTATCGAAGCGCCGACGGGATCTTGATCGGGCTGGTGGCGGTGATCGCGGCGATCGTTCTCGCGCTGTGACGCGGTCCAGAATGCATTCCTGCTCCCTCCCCCCTTGTGGGGGAGGGCTGGGGGAGGGGGGTGGCCACAAATGCATGCGCAAGCGCTACCCCTCCCTGTCCCTCCCCCACAAGGGGAGAGGGAACGATAGAGCCGATGAGCTGCAACAATCTTCACTTCGCCAAGGCCAGCACCCGATCGAGATCGACACATTCGCTGAGATGCGCCGCCAGCCGATCGAGCGTCTCCTCGACCTGCGCCTCGTACGACACCTGTGATGCGCCCGCGCCGAGCCGCGCGAGCCAGGCGGCGCGCTGGCGATCGTCGGCAAAGAGGCCGTGGATATAGGTGCCCATGACGCGGCCGTCGGCGGACACCGCGCCATCGGGCGCGCCGTCGGCGAGGTGCGCGAACGGCCGCGCCCGGTCGGGTCCGTCGGTCGTCCCCATGTGCATCTCGTAGCCCGCGAACGGAACGCCGTCCCCCGTCGCGCCGTGCGTCTGCGTCAGGCGCTTGTCGTCGGTCAGCACGGTCGCGACATCGAGGAGACCAAGGCCATCGATGCGGCCGGCCGGCCCCTCGTGGCCGGCCGGATCGGCGATGCCGCGGCCGAGCATCTGGAATCCTCCGCACAGACCGAGCACGCGCCCGCCGCGGCGCACATGCGCCGCAATGTCGACGTCGAAGCCGGCGGCGCGCAGCGCCCGCATGTCGGCGATGGTCGCCTTCGAGCCCGGCAGGACGACGAGCGCGGCGTCGCCCGGCAGCGCCTCGCCCGGCTTGACGCGCACGAGCTCGATCGCGGGCTCGGCCTCGAGCGGATCGAGATCGTCGAAATTGGCGATATGCGGCAGCACCAGCACGGCGACGCGCGCCCGGCTGCCGGGCTTTGCGGGCCGCGCGTGATCCAGGGCGAGCGCGTCCTCGGCCGGCAGCAGCCGCGCATCGGGGAAATGCCGCACCAGGCCGAGCGGCTCCCAGCCGGTCGCCTGGGCGATCCGCGCCATGCCGTCGGCGAACAGCGCCGGGTCGCCGCGAAACTTGTTGACGATGAAGCCGCAGATCAGCGCTGCATCGTCCGGATCGATCACCGCCTTCGTGCCGACGAGGCTCGCGATCACGCCGCCGCGGTCGATGTCGCCGATGAGCACCACCGGCGCGCCGGCAGCCCGCGCAAAACCCATGTTGGCGATGTCGTTCGTCCGCAGGTTCACTTCCGAGGCGCTGCCCGCGCCTTCCACCAGCACGAGGTCGGCCTCGGCCGTCAGGCGCGCGAAGCTCTCCAGCACGAAGCCCATCAGCGCGGGCTTGAGCCGCTGGAATTCGGCGGCCTTGGCGCTCGCCAGCACCTTGCCGTGGACGACGACCTGCGCGCCGACCTCGCTCTGCGGCTTGAGCAGCACCGGATTCATGTGCACGCTCGGCGGCGCCCGGGCGGCGCGCGCCTGCAGCGCCTGCGCCCGGCCGATCTCGCCGCCGTCGGGTGTCACCGCGGCATTGTTCGACATGTTCTGCGGCTTGAACGGACGCACGGCGAGCCCGCGATTGGCGAAGGCGCGCGCGAGCCCGGCAACGATCAGCGATTTGCCGACGTCGGAGCCGGTGCCCTGGAACATCAAGGCCGTCATCCTGAGGTGCCCGCGCGGAGCGCGGGCCTCGAAGGACGGCCGCACGGCGTCACCCTTCGAGGCTCGCTTCGCTCGCACCTCAGGGTGACGGCGCGCACCATGACATCAGAACTCGATGCCGGCCTGCGCCTTCACGCCGGCCGCAAAGTGGTGCTTGACCAGCGTCATCTCGGTGACGAGGTCGGCGGCCGCGATCAGCTCCGGCTTGGCGTTGCGGCCGGTGACGACGACGTGCAGACCGGGCCGGCGCGCCGCGAGCGCCGCCACGACGGCGGACAGATCGAGGTAGTCGTAGCGCAGCGCGATGTTGAGCTCGTCGAGGATCACCAGCGAAATGCTCTCGTCGCCCATGAGCTCGCGCGCCTTGCCCCACGCGCGCTCCGCCGCCGCCACGTCGCGGGCGAGATCCTGGGTTTCCCAGGTGAACCCTTCGCCCATGGTGTGCCATTCGATCTGATCGCCGAACGCCAAAAGCGCGTCGCGCTCGGCCGAGTGCCACGCGCCCTTGATGAACTGCACTACGCCGATGCGGTGACCGCGCCCGAGCATGCGCAGCGCCAGCCCGAAGGCGGCCGTGGACTTTCCCTTGCCGGGGCCGGTGTGCACCATGAGCAGCCCCTTCTCGACCGTCTTGCCGGCGACCTCCGCGTCCTGCACGGCCTTGCGCTTCTCCATCTTGGCGCGATGGCGGGCGGCGGCGGTCTCGTCGACGGGCTTGGTCATGGGGTTCCTTTTACGACAAGCGGCAGGCCCGCGACCATCAGCACCACGCGGCTGGCGCGCGCCGCGACCTGCTGGTTGAGCCGCCCCTGCGCGTCGCGAAAGCGGCGCGCTAGCGCGTTGTCGGGCACGATGCCGAAGCCGACCTCGTTGGAAACCAGCACGACCGGGCCGCGCGCTTCGGCGAGCGCGCGGTCGAGGCGGCCCGCTTCGCTCGGAATGTCCGCGTCCGCGAGCATCAGGTTGGAGAGCCACAGGGTGAGGCAGTCGACCAGCACGGCGTTGCCCGCGGGCGCGCTCACGATTGCGCCCGCGACATCGCGCGGCGCCTCCATCACGCGCCAGCCGTCGCCGCGGCGCGCGCAATGCTCGGCGATGCGCGCCGCCATCTCCGCGTCGCCCGCCACGGCAGTCGCCACATAGAGCCAAGGCGTCGGAAAAGCGGTGACGAGGGACTCGGCATAGCGGCTCTTGCCCGAACGCGCGCCGCCGAGGACCAGGGTGATGGGTGATGGGTTCGCCACGTGAGATCACTCGATCTGCCGGCGAACCCTAACACGCCGCGCGCAGGCGAAAGTAAGGCGCGCCCGGACTCCGGCGCGCTATGCCCTACTCCTTGCCGCCCTCGCTCACCGCCGCCAGTTCGGCGACCGCGGCCTGCTCGCGTCGTTGATGCAGCTCGCGCAGATCCTCGAGCGCACGCGTCATCCTGGCGATCTCGTCACTGAGCACGCGCGTGAGATCGGGGCTTTGTGGACGCCGCCACGGCCCCCGGATCACCTCGCCCATAGTGCCCCTCCCCACCCCTCGCGGGTCCCCGGGGCGATAAATGACTGATTCGCGGCCACTTTGCAGCAATCGCGTGGTGGCGCCCGGGGCCGCTCGCATTGACAAAGGGGCGGCCGGCTCCTTTAGTGGCGCGATCGACGGTCTCTCGTTTCGAGAGCGAACAGGGAATGCGGTGCGGGTGTCCCGCATGATCCCGAAAAGCCTGCCCCCGACGTGATCACCGGGGCCCAGACTTTTCGGACCGAGGTCATGCGACAACAAACACACCCAAGTCCGCAGCTGCCCCCGCAACTGTCAGCGGCGAGCCCGAGCCACAGTGCCACTGGGACCAACCCGGGAAGGCGGTGACGGGCACCGACCCGCGAGCCAGGAGACCTGCCGTCGATGCGATTGCCGTCCCGGGCGGGGTGCCTCGGGTGGAATCGGTCGGTTGTCGGCACCCCGCGCGGCGCATTGATGCGCCTTGGAGCATCGCGACCGGTGTCGAGCGAATCCGATCTCGCAACCGTCTATGTCTGCATCACCTGCCGGCGCGCCAACGAGCCGGAGACCGAGCCGCGCCCGGGCGCGCTGCTGGCGGAGGCAACTGCGCGCGCCGCGCAGGACTCCGGCGTCGCGGTGCGCCGGGTGCGCTGCCTCGCCAACTGCACGCGCGGCCCGAGCGCCGCAGTGCGCGCCAATGGCGGCAACAAATCCTGGACCTACATCTTCGGCGGCCTCGACCTGTCGGGCGCAAGCGCGCTGATCGAGGGCGCGCGCCTGCTCGCCGCCGCGCCCGACGGCATCATGCCGTGGCGTGGTCGGCCCGAGCCCCTGAAGCGCGGCCTGATCGCCCGCGTCCCGCCGCTCGATTTCACGGAGGAAGACCAGACATGACCGCGTCGCGCGTGCCAACTCGCGTCCCTTGCACCATCGTCACGGGATTTCTGGGGTCCGGCAAGACCACGCTCATCCGCCACGTGCTCGCCAATGCGGGGGGCCGCCGCCTCGCCGTGCTGGTCAACGAGTTCGGCGACATCGGCATCGACGGCGAGATCCTCAAAGGCTGCGGAGACGCGGCCTGCCCGGAGGAGAACATCGTCGAGCTCGCCAACGGCTGCCTGTGCTGCACGGTGGCGGACGAGTTCGTGCCGGCGCTCGATCAGATCCTGGCGCGCCGGCCGGCGGTCGAGCACATCGTGATCGAGACCTCGGGGCTGGCGCTGCCGAAGCCGCTGGTGCAGGCGTTCCACTGGCCGAGCATCAAGAGCCGCGTCACGGTCGACGGCGTGGTCGCGGTGGTCGATGGCGCCGCGCTGGCGGAGGGCCGCGTCGCCGCCGATCTCGATGCGCTCGCGCGCCAGCGCAGCGCCGACCTGGCGCTCGATCACGACGACCCGATCGAGGAAGTCTTCGAGGACCAGATCGCCTGCGCCGACCTGGTCGTGCTCAACAAGCGCGATCTCCTCGACCCGGCCGGAATCGACAAGGCGATCGGCGCCGTCAGCCGCGCGCTGCCGCGCGCCGTCAAGGTCGTCACCGTGGCGGACGGCAAGGTCGATCCGGCGGCGTTGCTCGGGCTCGGCCTCGCGACCGAGGACGACATCGAGAACCGCCGTACGCACCACGACGACGAGGAAGATCACGATCACGACGAGTTTGCGAGTTTCGTGGTGCCGCTGGCCGAGATCGCCGACCCCGCTGCGCTCGCGCAGCGCATCGCGGCGGTCGCCGAAGCGCAAGGCGTGCTGCGCATCAAGGGATTCGCGGCGGTGACCGCCAAGCCGATGCGGCTCCTGGTGCAGGCGGTCGGTCCGCGCGTCGTCCATCACTACGACCGGCCCTGGGCCGCAAACGAGGCGCGCGCCGGCCAGCTCGTGGTGATCGGACTGAAGGACATCGACCGCGCCGCGATCACCCGGGCGCTCACCGCATGAACAAGATCATGCGGCATGAAAGATCGGAACTGATGACGAACGCGACGGTTCTCTAGCGCATGCATCTGCTCGCGACCAGCGCCGCCTCCCTCGACGACATCGTCGAGCCGGTCGATCTCGGCCAGCCGGCGGGCGACATTGCGGTGCTGTCGTTCGCGGACAGCGATCTTTCCGGCCTTGCAGCCGCCTGGGCCGCCGAGCGCGCGCGGCTGCCGAGCGTGCGGCTGGCGCAGCTGCGCGATCTCAAGCACCCGATGTCGGTCGACCTGTGGATCGAGCGGGTCGGACAGCACGCCAAGGTGATCGTGGTGCGGCTGCTCGGCGGGCTCGACTGGTGGCGCTACGGCGCCGAGCGGCTGGGCGCGCTGGCGCGTGAGCGGCAGATCGCGCTCGCGCTGCTGCCGGGCGAGGACCGCGACGATCCGCGCCTCGCCGACGTGTCGACGCTGCCGTCGGCGGAGCTCGCGCTTCTGCTGCGCTTCTTCCGCGAGGGCGGACGCGAGAATCTCATCGGCCTGCTCCGCCGGCTCGCACGCCACGCCGGCGCTACGCTCGAAGCGCCGGCCCCGCGCCCGGTGCCGCGCTGCGCCGGCT
>DASTZX010000347.1:0-27762 GCA_035764045.1 Xanthobacteraceae bacterium
GGGTAAGCGAGACGATCAGCGAGATCACGGTCGCGCCCGCGATGGTGAGCGCGAACTGCCGGTAGAACTGGCCGGAAATGCCGGTGATGAACATCGATGGCACGAACACGGCGCAGAGCACCAGCGCAATCGCGATCAGCGCCGCGCCGACCTCGTCCATGCTCTTGATCGCCGCGTCGCGCGGGCTCAGGCCCGCCGCGATGTTGCGCTCGACGTTCTCGACCACGACGATCGCGTCGTCGACCACGATGCCGATCGCGAGCACGAGCCCGAACAGCGAGAGATTGTTGAGCGTGAAGCCGAATGCGCTCATGAAGAAGAACGTGCCGACCAACGAGACCGGGATTGCGACGATCGGGATCAGCGCCGCGCGCCAGGTCTGCAGGAACATGATGATGACCAGCACGACCAGAATGATCGCCTCTCCGATCGTCTCCTCGACGGCCGTGACCGATTGCTGGATGAAGGTGGTCGGATTGTAGACGATGGCCTGCTTGATGCCGGGCGGGAAACGCTTCGAGAGCTGGTCCATCGTGGCGACGATGTTGTTCGCAGTCGCCAACGCGTTCGAGCCCGGACGCTGGAAAATCGCGATCGCCACCGCCGGGTCGCGATCGAGATAGGAATTCGACGAATAGTCGACGGCCGCAAGCTCGACGCGCGCCACATCCTTGAGGCGCACCACCGCGTTACTGGTCTGCTTCACCACGATGTTCGAGAACTCGTCCCGATTGGCGAGGCGGCCGAGCGTCTGCACCGCGATCTGGAACGCGCCCTGCTTCGGCGAAGGTGGCTGGTCGAGCACGCCGCCGGCGACCTGGATGTTCTGTCCCTGAAGCGCGCTGACGACGTCGCTGGCGGTCATCCCGAGCGACTGCAGCCGGTCGGGGTCGAGCCAGATGCGCATCGAATAGTCCCGGCTTCCGAACACCGTGATCGAGCCGACGCCGTCGACGCGCGCCAGCGCGTCGGTGATCTCGAGCGTCGCATAATTCGAGATGAACAGCGTGTCGCGCGATTTGTCGGGCGAATAGAGGTGCACGACCATCATCAGGTCGGGCGAGCTCTTGGTCACGGTCACGCCGATGTTGCGCACGTCCGCCGGCAGTCGCGGCTGGGCGATCGCGACGCGGTTCTGCACCTGCACCTGCGCGATGTCGAGATTGGTCCCGAGCTCGAAGCTGACCGAGATCGAGAAGCGGCCGTCGGCCGTCGAGTTCGAGGACATGTAGATCATGTTCTCGACGCCGTTGATCTGCTGCTCGATCGGCGTCGCCACGGTGGAGGCGACGACGTCGGCGCTCGCGCCGGGATACTGTCCCGACACGTTGATGACCGGCGGGGCGATCTCGGGGTATTGCGCGACGGGAAGGCGGACGAAGGAGACGACGCCGAGGATCACGAACACGATCGATACGACGGCGGCGAAGATCGGCCGGTCGATAAAGAAGTGGGAAATCCGCATCGGCGGCCTTTAGTTCTTGACCTGCGGCCCGGTGACGGAGGCGGATGGCGCCGCCCCCTGTTCCTGCGGTTGCACCTTCTGACCGGGCCGCGCGCGCATGAGACCGTTCACCACGACCCGGTCCTCCGGGCCGATGCCGTCCTTGATCACCCGCAGATCGCCCGACGTCTGGCCGAGAGTGACGTACTTCTGACGGACCACGTTGTCGCCATCGACGACGAGCACGTATTTGCGCGCCTGCTCGGTGCCGATCACGGCGTCCGGCACCAGCAGCGCGAGATAGGGCGGCGAGCCGGGCACGCGTACCCGTCCGAACATGCCGGGCGTGAACACGCCGTCGTGATTGGCGAACACGGCGCGGCCGCGAATGGTGCCGGAGGTGCGGTCGATCACGTTGTCGACGAAATCCATTCCGCCCTGGTGCTGGTAGTCCGCCTCGTCGATCAGGCGCAGCGAGACGAGCACGCTGCCGTCGCGACCGGCCACGTCCTTGCCGGTATGGGCGAGGCGCTGGTAGCGGATGTAGGAAGCCTCATCGAAGGTGAACTCGAAGCGGATCGGATCGAGGGAGACGATCGTGGCGAGCAGCGTCGTGTTGCCGCCAGTCCCCCCGGTCACCAGATTGCCCGGCGATACCCGCCGGTCGCCGATACGGCCGTCGACCGGTGCGCGAAGCTCGGTGAAGCTCAGGTCGAGCCGCGCCTGCTGCACAGCCGCCTCCTGCGCCGCGACCGAGGCTTCGGCGACCCGCTTGGCCTGGGTGCGCTGGTCGAAGGTCTGCTCGGTAATGGTCTTGTCGCGCACCAGCTGGGCGCCGCGCGCGAGATCGGCCTCTGCAAAAGCGAGATTGGCGCGCGATTGGGCCAGGTTGGCCTGGGCCTGATCGAGCGCGGTCTGGAACGGCCGCTTGTCGATGGTGAAGAGCAGATCGCCCTGTTTCACCATCTGCCCATCGGTGAAATGCACATGATCGAGGTAGCCGGACACGCGGGCGCGGACCTCGACCGAATCTACGGCGACGAAGCGACCGACATATTCGTCGTTGTCGACGATGGTCCGCTGCACCGGAAGCGCGACGGTGACGGCGGGAGCGGCGGGCGGCGCGGCCGCCTGCTGGCCCTGCCCGCAGCCTGCCAGCAGGGCCGCCAGAGCGACGACCATGAGATGCGTGACGGGAAGTCTCGGCATGATCTCTCTTTGGGTCTGGCCAAAGCGTGCAGCAATCCGGGCTTATATGGGGCGCGAAGCACCCTCTACCCGTACGTCGCAGCATTGTGAACGGCGGGCACCGGCCTTTTCACGCCGTCGTCCAACCCCCATATCTGCTGAGCTTACACGTGTCCACTCGCGGCAGGGCCGGGCCGGCGGCGGGACATACCCCCAAGAGCTCCCCATGGCTACTATACCTTTGGCTGACAACAGGAAAACTGACTCTGCCAGCACCCCACCCGCGGCCGCCGAGGACGCCGCGCTGCTCGACGCCTATTCGCGCGCGGTGATCGACGTGGTCGAGGCGGTGAGCCCGGCGGTGGTTCGCCTCGACGTGCGCCCGTCCGATAATGCCCATCAAGAGCCACGCCATGCCGGATCCGGCTCTGGCGTGATCGTTGCACCGGACGGGCTCGTGCTCACGAACAGCCATGTCGTCGGAGGCGCCTCTCGCGTCCGGGTGGCGACCGCCGACGGGCAAAGCCTCACGGCGCATGTGGTGGGCGACGATCCCGATACCGACTTGGCGCTGGTGCGCCTCAATGAGGACGTCACCCTTCCCTTTGCGCCACTCGGCGACTCCCGGCGGCTCAAGCGCGGGCAGCTCGTGATCGCGATCGGTAACCCGCTGGGCTTCGAATCGACGGTGACGGCCGGCGTCGTTTCAGCGCTCGGCCGGTCTCTGCGCGCACGCACCGGCCGACTCATCGACGATCTGATCCAGACCGACGCCGCGCTCAATCCTGGGAACTCGGGCGGGCCGCTGGTGTCCTCGCATGGCGAGGTGGTCGGCATCAACACCGCCATCATCTCCGGCGCGCAGGGCATCTGCTTTGCGATTGCCGCCAACACGGCGAAGTTCGTGCTCGGCGAACTCATCCGGCACGGGCGGGTGCGGCGCGGCTATATCGGGATTTCAGCGGCGCAGAGCCGCCTGCCGCGGCGGCTGCGGCGGGAGGCGGGTGTCGCTCAGGAGAGCGCGGTCGTCGTGTCCGCGGTCGAGCCCTCGAGCCCGGCCGGCCGCGCCGGTATCCTCGCGAGTGACGTGCTGCTCGCGTTGGACGGCCAAGCGGTGACCGGAGCGGACGATCTCGTTCGTCTGCTCACGGCCGAGAAGATCGGCCGTCCGGTCGAGATCGACCTGTTGCGCGAGGGCGCGCGCCGGAAGCTGTCGCTTACGCCGGAGGAGCGTCGACGTCGGGCGGCGTGATCGGCGCTGCACGTGCCTGTCTGGACCGGCGACGGATGGCGGCGAGCCATTCGCGCCCGAACAAGAGCGCCAGCGCCCCGCCATAGACGAGCGCCCCGATCAGCACGAGGACCGCGAGGCTGATCTCGGCGCGGAACCGCGGCAATCCGGCGAGCACACGATCGAGCAGGCGTTCGCTGACGAGCAGGGCCCCGGCGAGCGCCAATCCGGCGAGTGCGATCCGCCCCGCCGAGCGTTTGAGGCGATCATCGATCACGATCAGCCCCGCGCGCCAAGCGTACCACACGATCAGGCCGAAATTGATCCACACGCCGACCGAGGTCGCGAAGGCGAGCCCGACCTGCGCATAGTCGCGCATGAGCAGGATCTTGAGTGCCACGTTGACGACCACCGACACGAACAGGGCCTTGACCGGTGTCGCCGTGTCGCCGCGTGCCAGGAAGGTCGCCGATACGCTCCGGAGCAGGACGAAGGGCACCAGTCCGATCGTGTAGGCGGCGAGCGTCGCCCCTGCCGCCGCGGCATCCGCCGCCGTGAAGGCGCCACGGGCGAACAGGGCGCGCATGATCAGATCGGGGACCACCAGGAACGCGGCGACGCATGGCACCGAGAGCACGAGGGTGAACTCGATCGCGCGGTTCTGCGCCGAGCGCGCGCCGGCCTCGTCTCCCGCCGCCAGCCGGCTCGCCATCTCGGGCAGCAGGACGGTGCCGGCCGCGATGCCGATCACGCCGATCGGGAGCTGATTGAGCCGGTCGGCGTAATAGAGCGCCGAGAGCGCGCCGGCCGCCAGGAAACTGGCGATGATCGTATCGGCGAACAGGGCGATCTGGGTGCCGCCCGATCCCAGTATCGCGGGCCCGAGCGCCTTGAAGAAGCGCTTGACGTCGTCGTCGAGCGCGAACGTCTTGAAGCTCGGCAGCACCTTGTTGCGGCGGGCATCGGCGCCCACCAGGAGCGCCTCGAGACAGCCGGCGAGAAGCACCCCCCAGGCGGCCGCATGACCGGCAGTCGGGAAGAAGGCCGCAAGGCCCAGCGTCAGCATCATGCAGAGATTAAGCAGGATCGGGGCAGCCGCGGCGGCGGCGAAGCGGTGCAAGGCATTGAGGATGCCGCCATAGAGCGTCACCAGTGAGACGAGCAGCAGATAGGGAAATGTGATGCGGGTGAGCTCGACCGCGAGCGTAAAGCGGGCCGGATCGTGCGAGAAGCCGGGTGCAAGCAGGCCGATGACCGCCGGCGTGAAGATGAGGGCGACGGCGAGCAGCGCGGCCTCCACGGCAAACAGCAGAGTAAAGATCCGATCGGCAAACACCGCTGCCGGGTGCGCCCCACCCGAGGTGCGAATGCGCGCGTAGGCCGGAACAAAGGCCGCATTGAAGGCGCCTTCGGCGAAGATGGCGCGGAAGTGATTGGGCAGCCGCAGCGCGACGAAGAAGGCGTCAGCCACCGGGCCAGCGCCGAGGATCGCCGCCAGCATGATGTCGCGCAGGAAACCGGTAAGCCGCGACACCAGAGTGAGGCCGCCGACCGTAAGGATACGTTCGATCATCGAGATTGGTCCGACGCCCCGAATTTCGCCGGCGTTGCCTGGGCGCCGCCTCTCAGGCCGACACGCGGCTCTTCTCCTTTGCGAAGGGGCTGAGGCCAAGCCACTGCTGCATGGACCGCGCGAGGGTCCTGTCCCCTATCAGCTCCATGTGACCTGCATCGACCTCTTTTTGCACGGTGGAGAGGCCCATCCAGACCGCCGTCAGGCTCTTGAGCGAGCTTCGCACGCACAGATCGACGTCGAATCCCGGATTGGTCGAGCACAAGTCGACCGTGCCGCCGTCGATCACGAGCCACCAGCGGCTCTGGGCCGACTTCACGTCGGGATAGAGAAAATAGATCGTGCATCGACGTGGCGGCAGCGGAGTTGGATCGAGATTGCGACGCATGTCCCACATGAGCAGCGACGGATCCAGATTTTTCAGCGAGAGCGACGATTCGATCCAGCGCTGGCCCCAGATGCCGAGCGACATGACGACGGAGCGCAGATCTTCGCCCGCCTCGGTCAGCTTGTACTCGACAGCACCCGGCTGAGGGGTGCGCCCCGCCGCGACGACGCCCGCTGCCTCGAGTTCCTTGAGGCGCTTCGACAGGAGCGTGGGCGACATGAGCGGCAGACCACGGCGCAGGTCATTGAAGCGCCGCGAACCGGACAGGAGCTCGCGGAGGATCAGCGCGGTCCAGCGCGAGCAGACGATTTCTGCGGCCATCGCAACAGGACAGAACTGCCCGTAACTGCCCGGGGCCTGGCGCTGGGACATGGGAGCCTCCGTGCAAGCAGACGAGCCGGACGCGAACCGCCGCAATGGACGGGCAGTACACATATTGTATCGAATTTCGCCCCCGTCGTCATGCGACAGCTTGGCCAGCCCTGTCCGACCGCACGCCCCACCCTCCCCGATCCATTTCCTGGACTAGAGGGCGCCGCGAACCGGTGCGACGATAGCCGCAATTCCCGACCGATCGGTCGCATAAACGAAGGAGACGGCAATGAGCATCTCATCCGCAATCAAGACCGCCATTCCGCAGGCGCGCAGCGCGGCCGCGGTCGCCCGCGACCTGGGCCCGACCTTGGCCAGCCGTGCCGAAGCGACACAGAACGAGGACAGCTACGTGGCGGAGGATATCGCGCTGCTGAAGGAACACGGGCTGGTGGAGGCCGGCGTTCCGCGCGAGCTGGGCGGCGGGGGCGCGGATATCGACGAGCTCGCCGCGATGCTGCGCACGCTCGCCTACCATTCCGGCTCGACCGGCCTTGCGTTCTCGATGCATACCCATCAGGTCGCAGTTCCGGCGTGGCGCTGGAAGCATCAGAAGGCCGCCGCGGTCGAGCCGCTGCTGAAGCGGATCGCCGGCGAGCGCATTATGCTCCTGTCGAGCGGAGGCTCGGATTGGATCGGCGGCTCCGGCAAGGCCGAGAAGACGGCCGACGGCTACCGCATCACCGCCCGCAAGATCTTCACTTCCGGCGCACCAACCGGCGACATCCTGATGACGGCTGCAGTCCTCGACACCGACGAGGGACCGACCGTCCTGCATTTCGGCATCCCGATGAGCTCGCCTCACGTGAAGGTGCTCGATACGTGGCGTACGCTTGGCATGCGGGGCACCGGCTCGCACGACGTGCTGATCGAGGGCCACGTCGTTCCCGAGGCCGGGATTGCGGCCCGGCGCAAGGCCGGCGAGTGGCATCCGCTCTTTCACCTCATCTCCACGATCGCTTTCCCATTGGTCTACGCGGTGTATCTCGGCGTGGCGGAGAGCGCACGGGATATTGCGATCGGCCTTGCCAAGCGCAAGACGCCCGGCCATCACGCGATCCATCTGGCGGGGCGCATGGAGACGGAACTCGCGGCCGCGCGCCTGGCGCATGAATCGATGCTGGCAGCGGCGCGCCTCAACGCGCCGTCGGCCGAAACGGTCAATCAGGTGATGATCGGACGCCAGCTGGTCGGCCGGCATGCGATCGCGGCGGTCGAGCATGCCATGGAGCTCGCGGGAGGGGCGGGATTCTACCGCTCGGCCGGGCTCGAGCGCCGGTTCAGGGATATCCAGGCTGCGCGCTATCACCCGCTGCAGGCTGGGCCCCAGGCCCAATATGCAGGCGCGATGGCGCTCGGGCTGCCGGTGGACAGCATCTTCTGAAAGCCGCCGAGGCTCTCAAATCGCATCCCGCCCGCGATGAGTCGGGATGCGCTTCTGGCACCGGCCGTCTGTCTGCGGCGAACCGATGCTCGTGAGAGCCCTACCGCGCGAGCGCCCGCTGCACCGCGTCGATGATCCGGTCCTGCGTCGCCTCGTCCAGATAGGCGTGCATCGGAAGGCTGATCACCTCCGCGGCGAGGCGGTCCGAGACCGGCAGGCCGCCGTCTGCGCAGGGGAAACGCCCATACGCCTCTTGCCGGTGCAGCGGCTTGGGATAGTAGATCGCAGTCGGGATGCCCTCCGCCTTGAGCGCCGCCGCAAGATCGTCGCGTCGGCCGGGCTCGAGACGAATGGTGTATTGGGCCCAGACTGATGTGAAGCCGTCGGGAACACGCGGCACCGTCGCCACGTTGCCCAGCGCATTGTTGTAGCGCGTGGCCGCCTCGTTGCGAGCGGCGATCTCATCGGGAAATATCTTCAGCTTCTCGAGCAGCACCGCCGCCTGGATCGTATCAAGTCGCCCCGTCATTCCGATCCGCACATTGTCGTACCTGTCCGCGCCGTGACCGTGCACGCGCAGACTCGCGACCACCCCGGCCAATTCCTCGTCGTCGGTGAACACGGCGCCGCCGTCGCCGTAGCATCCGAGCGGCTTGGCGGGAAAAAAACTGGTCGCAGTGGCATGCCCACAGGTCCCGAGCAGTCGGCCCTTGTAGGTCGCGCCAAAAGCTTGCGCGGCATCATCAAGAATAAAGAGGCCTTCCCTGGCCGCAATCGCCGCGAGCGCGTCGTGATCCGCCGGCAAGCCAAACAGGTCGACCGGGATGACCGCCTTGGGCTTGAGCCCGAGCTGCTTGGCCTTGGCGATCGCGCGTTCGAAGCTCGCGGGATCCAGGTTGAAAGTCGCTTCCTCGACATCGGCGAACACCGGAGTCGCGCCGACAAGGACCGCGACTTCGGCGGTCGCGCAGAATGTGAACGCCGGACAGATCACGGCATCACCTGGCCCGATGCCCTTCGCCATGAGCACCAGCGCCAATGCGTCGGTCCCGCTCGCGCAGGTGACGACGTGGCGAGCGCCGCAAAACCGGGCCAGTTCCTTCTCCAGCGCGCGCACCTCAGGACCGAGAATGAACTGGCAATGCGCGGTGACGCGGGCGATTGCAGCGTCGATACGCGCACCGAGCCGCTGCCGCTGGCCGGCGATATCGATGAAGGGAATCGCGGCGGGCCTGAGTTGAGGTTGGCTGCGAACCGTCATGGCCGATCCCAAGCGGCAGGCATCAGCCGACCACGCGGCGCGGACCCTTGCGGGGCGCGACCACGTCGGCTGACCGGCTGCCGAGGCAGCGGATCGCGATCTCCAGGCTTGCCACTCCTTCTTCGCCGCTCACTGGGGGTCGCTGGCCGCTGCGGACCGCGGTCACGAAGGAGGCAAGCTCGGCACGCAACGGTTCGGCGTGGCCGACCGAGAGATGGCGCATGGAATAACTTCCGTCGGGCTGGAAACCGAAGCACTCGGTGACTTGCCGGGTGAGCAGATCGCCGATGACATATTTGCGTTTGGTGGCAACGTGAACGGTGCGCGCCTTGAACGGCGTGAGCCAGTTGGTGTTGATGTGGGCGAGCACGCCGGAAGCGGTGCGGAACTGGAGCAGCGCGATGTCCTCGCGTTCCGCCTTGGCGCTCGAGAGTTGCGGCTGGACTTCGACGATGTCGGATTCGGTGAACCAGCTGATCAGGTCGATGTCGTGCACGGCGAGATCGATCACCACGCCGACGTTCGACATACGCGGTGGGAAGGGCCCGACCCGCGTGATGGCGATCGACAGGATGTCCTCTTCGCGGATCGCCTCCTTGATGGCCTGGACCGCCGGATTGAAGCGCTCGACATGCCCGACCATCAGGGTGACGCCGGAGCGGCGCGCGGCGGCGATGATCTCGCGGCCCTCCTCGACCGAGGACGCGATCGGCTTCTCGACGAGCACGTGGACGCCGCGTGAGATGGCCGTGAGCGCGATGCTGCGGTGGAGATGGGTCGGGGCCGCGATCGAGACTGCATCGACGCCGAGGGCAAGGAGCTCGGAGATGTCAGGCACTGCGGCGCAGGCCAGCGTGCGGCGAACGAAGTCGGCCTGCCTGTCGTCCGGATCGGCGACGCCGACGAGATGCACCCCCGGCAACTCGGCGAGAACGCGGGCATGATTGTAGCCCATCACCCCGACCCCGACGACGCCGAGGCGCAACGGGGCCGCATCGGCTTTGACGGCCTTCACCATGAACGCTTGAACCCCCAACTCGTGACCCGCCCTACTCACTAGCACGGCCTGCAGCGGCTGGCGACCGCAAAGCAACTCTGCCCACACCCCTTTTGGATCAGGGGCTTACACCAACGCCATGAGCCGCCGCCGCGGCTCGCGGGCGACGGTGGGGGCGCTCATCCGCAGCGCAATCGGCCGTCACTCGGCAGCGTCGGCGCGCGGCAGAAGCTTGAGCGAGAGGCCGGCCGAAAGCGCGTCGGCGCGAAACGCCTTGACGGCATCGAGCGAAAGCTCCGCCGCCGATTTCGTCCCGAGCGCGGTGAGTTTTTTCAGGATATCCGCCGGTGCAGTGATGATGTGGCAGCCCATCTCGTCGGCTTCCACGACGTTGAACACTTCACGGGTGGAAGCCCAGATGATCTCGACATTGGCGGTGGCACGTGCGCGCGCTACGGCATCGCGCACGATGGGCCGGTAGTCGATCCCGAAATCGGCGAGCCGTCCGGCGAAGACCGAGACGCAGGCAGGCGCGCCTCCCGCGAGCGCATCAACCGCCCGCGCGACCTGGTCGCCGGTGAAAATCGCCGTCATGTTGATGTTCACGCCATCGCGCGAAAGCGAGCGGACCGCCTCGAATAGCGGCTCCCCACGGGTATTGCTGACCGGCAGCTTGACGAAGACGTTCCGCCCCCACGCAGCGATCACGCGCGCTTGCGCAACCATCTCCGGAACATCATCGGAAAAGACCTCAAACGAGATGTGACGGTCGGGAACCGCAGCGACGAGATCGCGCGCATACCCCTCATAGTCGGCCACCCCTGCTTTCTTGAGCAGCGACGGATTGGTGGTGAAACCGCGGATCCAAGGCTGCTTGGCCATGTCCAGGATCTGCGCCTTGTCGGCGCCGTCGGTGAACAGCTTGACCTTGAGGTCAGATAGCTTCGCCATAGGAGCCTCATATCATTGGGCGCCGGCTGACGCGCGACTGAAGGACTTGCGCCCAAACCTTCGTCCCTATCATGAGGTACCGGAAGACGGCGGGCAGCTTCAATAGTCAAAGCCCCTGTTGACCAGCGAATCTACAGGGATTTTTCCGCGCCCCGCCCTCGTTCACGGAACCGGCAAAGTCGAGTCATCGCGTATTTTCGCCGACTTGCGCCCGGTTCCCCGATCCGGCAAAGGTCTGGTGTCGAGGGCCTCATTCGCCCGCGACGGCCGATCCCGGCCGAACCGCGACAAGATAAACCCGATCTGACCCGATCTAGTGAGATGTGCCAACCATGACCATTCTGGTGACCGGCGGAGCCGGCTATATCGGCAGCCACATGGTGCACGCGCTCCTTGATGCCGGCGAACGGGTCGTCGTGCTCGACAACCTGGCGACTGGGTTCGACTGGGCGGTGCCATCAGAAGCGACGCTCGTCGTCGGCGACACCGGAGATCAGGCGCTGGTCTCGCAACTGATCGCAGCGCACGCCGTCGACGCCATCATCCATTTTGCGGCATCCATCGTCGTGCCCGAGTCGGTGGCCGATCCGCTCGGTTATTACCGCAACAATACGGCCAACTCGCGCTCGCTGATCGAATGCGCAGTCAAAGGCGGCGTGAAGCACTTCATCTTCTCGTCGACCGCCGCGGTCTATGGCAACCCCGATCGCGTTCCGGTCGGCGAGGACGATCCGCTCAAGCCGATGTCTCCTTACGGCTGGTCGAAGCTGATGACTGAGACGATGCTGCGCGATGCCGGCGCCGCGCATGGCCTCGGCCATGTGATTCTGCGTTACTTCAACGTCGCCGGCGCCGATCCGGCGCTGCGCGCCGGCCAGTCGACGGCCGGAGCCACGCACTTGATCAAGGTCGCGGTCGAGACCGCGCTCGGAAAGCGCCCGGCCATGAAGGTGTTCGGCGTCGACTATCCGACCGCCGACGGAACCTGCATCCGAGACTACATCCATGTCGCCGATCTTGTGAACGCCCACTCCGTTGCGCTCGGCTACCTCCGGGCGGGTGGCGCCTCCGCGACCTACAACTGCGGCTACGGTCGCGGCTTCTCGGTGCTCGAGGTCATCGACACCGTCAAACGCGTGGCAGGCGTCGATTTCCCGGTCGAGATCGCACCGCGCCGGCCTGGCGATCCCGCGCAGATCGTCGCGCGATCGGACCTCATCCGCACGGCGCTAAGCTGGCGGCCTCAGCTCGACGACCTCGCGACCATCGCTCGCGACGCGCTGGCGTGGGAACAGCGATTGGCGCGGATGGATCGCCGGCAGGAGCTGCTGCCTTAGCCAATCCTCATCAGAAATGGAGCGCGCTGCTCCTCGTCCGGTCAATCTCGAGCGCTAAAAACTTCCTGAGCTGCTGCCCGTCCCGATTGAGCAAGAGATCAAGATAAAAATCAGCGCGACGTTCTGAGTAGCTGGACATTGCGGTCAACACATCGCCCACGCACGGGAAGATTCCGATGGGGATGCCGACATTGTCATACACCATCACCTCCTCAAAACCAGCCTGGCGCAAGCTCCCGAGGACATCGGACGGCTCGGTTCCCCCGTATCGCCGAATGTGGGGCGGGGAATATTCAAGAAAAATCGTTATGTTATCCTGGCGTAACGTACGCGCAGAACCTCGCAAAACTTCCAGCTCAAACCCATCTGTATCTATCTTTAATAGGTCAACAGGACTGTCCGTAAGGTCGTCGACAGCAACCATTCGCGCTGTCGAGTTATCATCCGAAACAATTACTGAGGATCCAATTCCGCTTGGCAATGCCGCAGCGTGGGCGCTTCCCGAAATGTGGCCTGCAATCGCATGAACTATCTGGACATTCAGTTGAGCCGTATTCAGGCGAAGCAACGGGAGATATTGCTCGTCAGCCTCCACGCAAATAAATTCGGCTGCCTCATTCCCGATGCTTGCCGCTATAATTGCCGCGGTATCCCCCAGATTTGCACCTACGTCGATCACAGCGAGCGGAGAGGTTTTATGATGTCTCAGGAATGCCGCAAGGGCCGGCAGCGCGGAATCGTAAAATGGATACCGTGCGACGTAATGCGGCAAATTGTGCGCACGCGGCAACATCAAGGTTGCGCCGTGCACATTCACCGAAATCTCACGACTCTCTGTGGCGGGTAAATGGTCGCGGCGCTTGATAGCTTGAACAAAGATCGGCGGAGCTATTGCGGCGATGAACCTGCGGATTGACGGTGACAACATGGTCCATGTGTAGCGCATACGATCAACCACCCGCAATTCAACATATAGGAATGGAGCGGAAAGACATGAAGCGTTTACGTGCAAGTCGGAAAATATCGTGACCGGTCCGGCACGATTTCGTGCTTGTGAGCGCCGAATGCTGGCTCACTTTGCGAAGCTCGACAACGCCGCTTTGAGGATCTTGCAGCTTTCAGGTTCGGCGATACACGTCATCGATCCGGATGATATCGTCCTCGCCGAGATAGCTGCCGGTCTGCACCTCGATCAGTTCCAATCCGATGCGGCCAGGATTGGCGAGGCGATGCACCGTGCCGATCGGGATATAGATCGACTCGTTCTCGTGGACGACCTTGACCTCGTCGCCGCACGTGACCTCGGCGGTGCCGCGCACCACCACCCAGTGCTCGGCGCGATGATGATGTTTCTGCAGCGACAACTTGCCGCCCGGGACGACCACGATTCGCTTCACCTGGAAGCGGTCGCCCGCGTCCACCGATTCGTAATAGCCCCAAGGACGATGGACGCGGCGATGCTCTTTCGCCTCCGACCTGCCCTGCCGCTGCAACTGGGCGACAAGCTCCTTGACCGCCTCGGCACGCGTGCGTGGAACGACCAGTACCGCGTCCGGTGTCGTCACGACGATCAGATTCGCGACCCCGAGCACCGCAGTCAGGCGCCCTTCGGCGTGGATGATGCAACCCTTCGAGTCGACCGCGAGCACGGGCCCGGTCGCCGCATTGCCGCCCTCGTCGCGCGAAGCGACCTCGAGCACAGCGTCCCAGCTGCCGATATCCGACCAGCGGAACCGTCCTTCGACCACCGCGGCTCGCGCGGTCTTCTCCATCACGGCATAGTCGATCGATTTCTGCGCCGCCCGGGCAAAGGCATTGGCATCAAGACGCACGAAACCGAGATCCGGATCGGTCTGCGCGCCGGCGACGGCGTCCTCGACCGCTTGCGCCATGGCGGGCTCGAAGCGCGCGAGCTCCGCCAGCAGCGCATCGGCCCGAAACAGGAAGTTTCCCGAATTCCACAGATAGTCCTGCGCGACATACGTCGCCGCGGTGGCCGCATCAGGCTTCTCGACGAAAGCAGCCACCCGGCTCACGCCCTCGACGCCGAGCGGCTCCCCACGCCGGACATAGCCATAGCTGGTCTTCGGCGCGGTCGGCCTGATGCCGAACGTCACGATGTCACCCGCGGCGGCGCCATCACGCCCCGCTCGACAGGCGGCGTGAAACAGCTCGGTATCCAGGATGACATGATCGGCCGCGAGGGCGAGCACGACCGCGTGAGGGTCGCGCTGGAGCGCGAGGGCTGCGCCGGACGCGATGGCCGGGCCCGAATCGCGGCGCATCGGCTCGAGCACGATGGTGGCGTCGACGCCCAGGTCCTCGGCCTGACGGCGGGCGAAGAAACGGAATGCATCGCTCGTCATGACAATGGGCGGCGCGAACAAGTCGGGCGCGGAAACCCGCATGAGCGCTTGTTGATAGGTCGATTTCTCGCCGACCAATGGCAGGAACTGCTTGGGCATGGCGTCACGCGACACCGGCCACAGGCGCGTGCCTGCTCCACCCGCGAGAATGAGCGGAACGATCCGAGGCGCGGCCATCAGGCGGCCCTCACGGCATAATGATCCAGATCAGTCGAGCGATGTTTCATGGCGGTCGCATCATCCCGGTAACGGGCTTAACGAACTGGCTCGTCGGTCGACTCGCTCTGAGCGCGAGACGGCGGCGCCGGCTGGGGCTGGGAAGTATCCGCCCGCTGCACGCTCGTATCGGACGCGCCCTGCTGATGTCCAACCGACTTCAGATACTCGTCATATCCCGGCGCTCCCGCACGAGGCGGCGTGCCCTGCGGCAAGCCGCCGGCCCAGGTCGGCAGATTGTCCCCGACGAATGCCCCGACTGAGGAGCACGACGCAGACAGCAGTCCGGGCAGCAAGGCAGCGCCGAGGCGAAGGAGGCGCAGGCTCACGGAGCGCTCGCGCTGCCCGCGCGCGCCAGCCCGACCGCGGCAGCTTGCTTGAGATCTTGTCCATTCGCCAGCATGGTGCCCAGCCAGAAGAACAGGAGCCGGCCCTCCGCAAACGTCGAGAAATGCGAATTGGCGAGGCTCGTCGCACACCACCCAACCAGCGCGGCCGCGGCGAGTTGCCGATACGGTGCGGGCGCCGGGACCATGAAGGCCCGAACGATGAAGAAAAGCAGGGCCGCCAGTCCGATCAATCCCTGTTCCCCCCAGACCTTGAGGAATTGATTGTGCGGATCGCCGGTCTCGAAGGCTTGCCATCCGACGACATCCTTGACGTAGGGACGATACCCGTCCTGAAACCCGCCGGTGCCGACACCGAGAATTGCATGATCGCGGATCATGCGGAAGGTATTGCGCCACATCACATCGCGCTGTCCCATCGAGGTCCCCTGCGCGACGACGTCCACGGTCTCGATCTCACGCACCCCCTGCTCGACCCTGCTTCGCACATGCGGGCTCGAGGCCAGCATCAGCCCGACGCAGATCAGCACGCCAAGGCCGGCGAGCGCTTTCACGCGCCAGGATCCGGGGGCCAGAAAGGCCACCAGCGCAGCGGTCATGACGATCACCGACCCGTAGCCGCTGCGGCTCTCGAGCACGAACACGACATCGATCGTAAGCGCGACGATTGCGGCGGCCATGATGCGTCGATTGCCGAGCAGCCAGTCGCCCGCGAATGCCGCCGGACGCAGCAGCGCGGCGACGCAGATGATGATGGCAAGCGAGAAGGTGATCCCTTGAGTGGCGTAGTTGCGATAGACGACGCCGCGGGCGAGCCACCCATGAGTCGGCAAGGCAGCGATCCCCAGGATCGAAATCACGGTGCCGATGAGGCAGACCACGATGATGGTCTTGAACACCAACCGCTTGGCTGGCTCGTCGTCGAATATTGCCAACGCGAGCGGCAGCAGGAGCAAGCGGCGCCATCCGACGACGGCGCTGAGCGCACTGTTCCAGGAGGTCTGTCCATAGAACGCGGCCACGACGATGGCGAGCGCGAACGGAACGAGGGCAAGCACAATTGGTTGATGCAGCGCCACGCCCAGCCGTCGGCGCGGCTCCGGCAGCATCGCGAACGCGATGTAGCTCGCGAGCTCGAACGCGATCGCGACCGACGTGGAGACCAGCATTGCGACTATGACGCCGAGCAGCAGCATCCGCGCCAGCAGGAGACCGCCGTCGGCCGATGAATTGATGGAGAGCGCTTTCATGCGGCCCTTGTGTCGGCTCTGCTGCGCTACGGCTTCCGATAGGCTCGGAACCAATCGACGAAGCGCTTCACGCCCTCGTCGATGGGCGTGGCTGGCGCAAAGCCTACGGCTTTGCGCAGGTCCTCGACGTCGGCGCAGGTTTCCGGCACGTCTCCGGGCTGCATCGGCACCAGCTCGCGGATCGCCGTCTTGCCGAGCGCGGCCTCGATGAGGCGCACGACCTCGGTCACCTCGACCGGCGTGTGGTTGCCGACGTTGTAGACGCGCCAGGGCACGCGGCTCGTCGCCGGATCGGGGTGATCGCCCGACCAGCGGCGATTGCCCGCCGCCGGGCGATCAACGAGTCGCACCACAGCTTCCGCCACATCATCCACATAGGTGAAATCGCGCCGCATCTTGCCATGATTGAACAGCCTGATAGGGCGGCCGGCGAGAATCGCGTCGGCGAACAGCCACATCGCCATGTCGGGCCGCCCCCACGGACCGTAGACGGTGAAGAACCGCAACCCCGTGCTCGGCAAGCCGAAAAGATGCGCGTAGGCGTGCGCCATCAGCTCGTTCGCCTTTTTGGTGGCACCGTAGAGGCTGAGCGGATGGTCGACGTTTTGCGTCGTGGAGAACGGCATCGCGGTGTTGGCGCCATACACTGACGATGACGACGCATAGACGAGATGGCCGGTCTTGGCGTTCCGGCAGCCTTCGAGAACATTGAGAAAGCCGGTCAGGTTGGCATCCGCGTAGGCATGCGGATCGACCAGGGAATGGCGCACGCCCGCCTGCGCGGCGAGGTGCACCACGTGACGAAAGCCATGCTGCGAGAACAGTGCCGCCGTGCCGTCGCGGTCAGCGAGGTCGAGCTTCACGAAGCGGAATCCGCGCTGCCTCGACAGCTCGGCCAGCCGCGCCTGTTTGAGCTCCGGGCCGTAATAAGCATTGAGGTTGTCGAGCCCGATCACGGCGCGACCCGCGGCAAGCAGCCGCTGCGCAACGTGGAAGCCGATGAAGCCAGCAGCACCGGTGACGAGGATCGGTTCATCCGACATGGGCACGTCCGATTCGGGTCCCGCGCGTGCTTACAGCCGCCATAGCTCGACTCCGGCGGGCTTGCCGGCGCGATCGAGCACAGACTTGACGTCGAGAACGACGCCGCCGGCCGGCTTGAGCAGCTTTCCGATCATCGGCCACCCTCCGCGCACATAATCCGCATGGGCAACCGCGAAGATGACCGCGTCGGCGCGCCGCAAGTCCGGCATGTCGCAAAGCGCCACACCATACTCGCCCTCCGCCTCCTCCGGCACGGCGAACGGATCATGCACCTGCGCCGCGATTCCGAACGATTTGAGCTCGCGCACGATGTCGACGACCTTCGAATTGCGGATATCCGGCACGTTCTCTTTGAACGTCAGACCGAGCACGGTGACGACCGGCGCCCCGTTGCCCCGCTGCATCAGCATGCGAACGCATTCGCGCGCGATCCGCTGGCCGACCCCGTCGTTGATGCGCCGGCCCGCGAGGATGACTTGCGGCGCATAGCCGGCCCGTTCCGCCCGGTCGGTGAGGTAATAGGGATCCACGCCGATGCAGTGGCCGCCGACCAGCCCGGGATAGAACGGCAGAAAATTCCATTTGGTGCGCGCCGCCGCCAGCACGTCGCCGGTGTCGATGCCGAGCGCATGACAGATGGCGGAGAGCTCGTTCATGAACGCGATGTTGAGGTCGCGTTGCGTGTTCTCGATCACTTTGGCGGCCTCGGCGACCTTGATCGACGGTGCGCGATGAATTCCCGCCGTCACGGCCGACCCATAGACCTGCGCGACGACATCCAGCGTCTCAGGGTCGCTCGCTGCCACGACTTTCATGATGGTCTCGAACCGGTGCGTCTTGTCGCCCGGATTGATCCGCTCGGGCGAATAGCCGACCGCGAAATCGCGCCCACAGGCGAGGCCGGACGCGCGCTCGAGCACCGGGACGCAATCCTCCTCGATGGCGCCCGGGTAGACGGTCGACTCATACACGACGATGTCGCCCCGCTTGAGCGCGTGGCCGACGGTCTTGGTGGCCGACAGCAAGGCCGACAGATCCGGGCGATTGGCGCCGTCGATGGGAGTCGGCACCGTGACGATGAAGAAATCGGCGGACGCCAGCGCTGCCGGATCGTCGGTATACCGCAGGTTGGGCTGAGCCAGGTCGCCCGGATCCACTTCGCGCGTGCGATCGCGACCGCCGCGCAGTTCATCGATGCGGCCGCGCGCGATGTCGAAACCGATCACCGGCGCACCGGCGCGCGCAAACGCGACCGCAACCGGCAGCCCGACATAGCCGAGGCCGATCACCGCGATCTTGCGATCATGTGGCAAAAAGCAGGGTCCCCTTCACACGAGGCCGTTGTCTACCGGCTCCCGGTGCGAATCCGCAAGCGCTGTCACGCATGGACCCGTCGCCACGCCTGGAACTGCAGCAGCGCCCAAAGTCCGTGCTGCGCGTCGCGCCGGCCGGACAGGAACTCGGCGAACCAACCGCGCACCGCGGCGCGGTCGAACAGACCGTCGCCCAACGCGCCCGGCGAAAGCAGGTCCTCGGCCCATGGCCGCAGCGGACCCTTGATCCATTCGCCGACCGGAATGCCGAAGCCCATCTTGGGCCGGTCGACCAGAGCTCGCGGCACGTAGCGGGCGAGCACGGCGCGCAATGGCCGCTTTCCCTGTCCGTTCGCGATCAAGCATTCGGACGGCAGCCGCCAGGCGAACTCGATCACCCGATGATCGAGCAATGGCACCCGCGCCTCGAGGCCCACCGCCATGGAGGCCCGGTCAACCTTCGTGAGGATGTCGTCCGGCAGATAGGTCAGCATGTCCAGGAGGCGCAGCTTGGCCACGGTATCGAGGCCGCGCGTCTCGCCGCCGAAGCGCTCGACCACGTCCGCGGGTTCGGTCACGCCCGGCAGATACCGCACCGGCTGCGGCGTGCACGAGATCACGCGCCGGTACATGTCGAGCGCATCGCTGGCGACCAGCAGCCCCGCGCCCTTGCGGATCTTGTCCCCGGCGTGGCTCGGTTTGAGCGGGCGCGGCAAGGCCCGCGCGAGCATGTCCCAGGCGTCGGCCGAGAGGAGCTCGATCGAGCGCCCGGCGAGCCGCCGCAGCGATACGGGCAGCCGGCGCGCCGCACCGGCGAGCCGCGTGATGCCCTGATAGCGGACATAGCCGCCGAACGCTTCGTCGCCGCCGTCGCCCGACAGCGCCACCGTCACCTGCGCGCGCGCAAGCCGCGACACGAGATAGGTCGGCAGCTGCGAGCTGTCCGCGAACGGCTCGTCATAGATCGCAGGAAGCTGCGGGATGATTCCCTGCGCATCCGCCGCCGACAGAACGAGCTCGGTATGATCGGTTCCGAGATGGCGCGCCACAGCCTTGGCGCTCGCCGCCTCGTCGAAGCCCGGCTCGCGAAAGCCGATGGAGAAGGTCTTGACCGGCCGGCGCGCGGCGCGCTGCATCAGTGCCACCACCGTCGAGGAATCGATGCCGCCGGAAAGGAACGCACCGAGCGGCACGTCCGAAACCATCTGCCGGCTGACCGCATCGGCCAGGAGATCGTGCAGTTCGTCGACGATCTCCGGCTCGGGCCGGCGGTCGCAGTCGCCCTGGGCGGCGCGCGCGATGCCGGCGAGGTCCCAATAGCGCCGCACCGTAACGCCGGCATCGCTCAGTTCGAGCCGATGCCCAGGCGCGAGCTTCGCGACTTCCCGAAAGATCGTCGCCGGCGCCGGCACGCAGGCGTAGCGCAGGTAGGATGCGATGGCGCCCGGATCGAGCGTGAACGCGAGGCCCGCGATCGTCCGCAACGCCTTGAGCTCCGAGGCAAACGCGAAGACGCGGTTCTGCCGTGTCCAATACAGCGGCTTGATGCCAAGCCGGTCCCGAGCGAGATGCAATGTCCGCGAGGCTCGGTCGAACGCCGCGAAAGCGAACAGTCCGTTGGCGCGCGCAAGCGCCCCGTCGATCCCGAACCTGACGATCGCCTCGAGCAGCACTTCGGTATCCGACGTTCCGCGCCACGGCTGATCAATCTCCGCCGCCATCTCGGCCCGATTGTAGAGCTCCCCGTTGTACGTGATGACCAGGCGGCCATCGGCGCTGGTCATCGGCTGCGCGCCGGTCGGCGTCAGGTCGATGATCGCAAGCCGCCGATGAGCGAGCGCGATGCCGACCTCGGGGTCGATCCACTGTCCGTCCCCGTCCAGCCCCCGATAGGCGATGGCATCGCTCATCGCGCGCGCCTGCGCCGCGAGCTCGGGCTCGGCCGCGCCACCGGAACGCCACAAGCCGGCTATGCCGCACATATTGGAAGGCAAATCATGGCGTCGTCACCGACCGTGGCACATCGTGTCCAGGTGCAATCGATTTGCCGCATGTCGCCGCTCGATAGCCGCAGCACGTGTGAAGCACCTGCCGGCCTTGTCCTAAACACCGCGCACATGTCGGGAGCCTGCGAGGCTGAGTGGGTGAGAACGTCACCCCCTTAGACGTTGCGACCGCCGCCGGCGAGGAAATCTCTGTACGTGGCCTCGAGACCCGATTGCAGGTCAGTCCGCGCCCGCCATCCGAGCGCGGTCAGCTTGGAAACGTCCAGTAATTTTCGTGGCGTTCCATCCGGCCGCGACCGATCGAACACCAGATCACCTTGAAATCCGACCACGTCCGCAACCACGCGGGCAAAGTCTCCGATCGCAATGT
The DNA here is from genome assembly GCA_035764045.1 of Xanthobacteraceae bacterium. Lineage (GTDB taxonomy): Bacteria > Pseudomonadota > Alphaproteobacteria > Rhizobiales > Xanthobacteraceae > JAVDCA01. The sequence goes on from DASTZX010000347.1 coordinate 21,039, forward strand.
CCTCTCCGGTGCCGACATTCAAGAACTCCATATCGGAATAGTTCTTGAGCATGAACACGCACGCGTCGGCGAGATCGTCGACGAACAGGAACTCGCGGCGCGGCTTGCCCGTGCCCCAGACCGTGACGTTCCGCGCGTTAGCGAGCTTCGCTTCGTGCATGCGCCGAATCAGGGCGGCAGGCACATGGCTGTGCTCGGGATGATAGTTGTCGCGCGGGCCATAGAGGTTCGTCGGCATCGCGGAGATAAAGTCCGCCCCGTATTGCCGGCGCATGGCCTCTACGAGCTTGATCCCGGCGATCTTCGCGACGGCGTACCATTCGTTGGTCGGCTCCAGTGGACCGGTGAGCAGCATGTCCTCGCGCATCGGCTGCGGAGCGAGCTTCGGATAGATGCAGGAGGACCCGAGAAACAAAAGCTTGCGCACCCCTGCCGCGCGGGCCCCGCGAATGAGATTGAGCTCGATCGCCAGATTGTCGGCGAGGAACTCAACCGGATAGGCATCATTATAGGCGATGCCGCCGACCCGGGCCGCCGCGACCACGACCACATCGGGCTTAATCCTGTCGAGCCAAGTTTCGGTGTCCGCCTGCCGGGTCAGGTCCAGCGAGCGCCGGTCCGTGGTCAGGACTATGCAGTCCTCCGAGCCGAGCCGCCGCACGATCGCACCGCCCACCATGCCGCCGTGGCCGGCCACGTAGACGCGTGCACCCTTGAGATCGAAGAGAGACGGCCTTTCTTCGGCTGCGGGAGCGATCGTCGGGTTCATGGCCAGACTCGCAATCTCTGATCAATCATGGCGATTCTTGCGCTCGTTCTCGTGCCGGACCTCGGCGAGGTCCGACGCGACCATCTCCTTGACCAGCTCGGAAAAGCTCGTCTTGTGCTTCCAGCCGAGCGTCTTTCGCGCCTTGCTTGGATCGCCGAGCAGAAGGTCAACCTCCGTGGGTCGGAAATACCGTGGATCGACCTCGACGAGCGTCGCGCCGGTCTTGGCGTCGACGCCCTTCTCGTCGCTCCCTGATCCATGCCATTCGATGCGGCGCCCAACGTGGCTGAACGCCAGCTCGGTGAATTCACGCACCGAATGCTTCTCACCGGTGGCGAGCACGTAATCACCGGGCTCCAGCTGCTGCAGGATCCGCCACATCCCGTCGACGAAATCGCGGGCGTGGCCCCAGTCGCGCTCGGCATTGAGGTTGCCGAGATAGAGCTTGTGCTGCAGCCCGAGCTCGATCGCCGCGACGGCGCGAGTGATCTTCCGGGTCACGAAGGTCTCGCCACGCGTCGGACCTTCGTGATTGAACAGGATGCCATTGGAGGCGTGAACCCCGTAGGCCTCGCGGTAGTTCACGGTGATCCAGTAGGCGTAGAGCTTGGCCGCCGCGTAGGGCGAGCGCGGATAGAACGGCGTGGTTTCGCTTTGGGGAATTTCCTGTACGCGGCCGTAGAGCTCCGATGTTGACGCCTGATAGAAGCGGACGCGTTTTTCCATGCGCAGGATACGGATCGCCTCGAGCAGCCGTAGCGTGCCGAGCGCATCGGCATTGGCAGTGTATTCCGGCGTCTCGAAGCTCACCTGCACGTGCGACTGCGCTGCAAGATTGTAGATCTCGGTGGGCTGCGTTTCCTGAACGATTCGGATCAGGTTCGTCGCGTCCGTCAGATCGCCATAGTGCATGAAGAAGCGGGTGGCCGACTCGTGCGGGTCGACATAGAGCGGATCGACCCGGCCGGTGTTGAACGACGAGGAGCGGCGCTTGATGCCGTGCACGATGTAGCCCTTGCCGAGCAGAAGCTCGGCGAGGTAGGCGCCGTCTTGTCCTGTTACGCCCGTTATCAGAGCGACCCGATCCGACATCCTAGAAGCCCTTTCAGTGTCATTTTTATTCTTCACAGCCCGATCGGCTCAAGACCGGGCAGATGCAGGCTCAGCGCCAAGCTAACATGTTGTGCAGCACGGTCCTTAGCGCCACGTTCGACATCGGAACGATCCGCAACGATCTGCCTATCGCCACCGCCGCAGCGAGCGGGTTGCCGCCCCGACGATGAGCCGCCGCACGAACCACTTCCGCGGCCGCCCTGAAACGCCGGCACTCGCTGGCGGGCAAGCTCGCCAGATGTTTCAATTCCATCTGTTCGAGGGCCGCAAGAACAGCCTGCGGGTTTGGGTTGGGTGATGGCTGGATACGCGCCAGCGGTTGGTTGAGATATCCGAGCCCATGCGTGCCTGCGTAGCGTAACAGCCAGTCCCAATCCTCCAGCCGCAGAAGAGAGATATCATAGGCGCCGATCTTGCCATAAACATCACGTCTGCAGATCAGCGTCGAACCCGGACTGACGAAGCATCCCCATACGAGATCCTCCAACCCAATCTTTCCTGTCGGATAAGTCCGCTTCGTGATCTCCCTCCCATTTGGCCGCATGATGTGGAATGAAGTGCAGCTCGCGGCGAATTGATGGGTGCGCATGAAATCGAGTTGGCGGACGAGCTTTTCCGGCAGCCACGTGTCGTCTGAATCGAGAAACGCCACATATTGACCACACGCAGCCGCAATGCCGGTATTGCGCGCGGCGGCAGCGCCCAGGTTGCGCTCATGCCGGATCAAGGTGATCCGCGGCTCATAGCGGCGCAACGCACCTGCCAAATCGTCCGTCGAGCCATCGTCCACCACGAGAACGCGAACCGACCAATCGGGGCCCGGCAGCTGCTGCGCCAGCACACTCTCGATCGCGGGCGCAATCGTTCCGGCGCGATTCCAGACCGGTATGATCACTGAAACGGTAGTCATTGGGTTGCGTCTTGGACGGTCAACTGCAAATTTGTTCAAATCCGTCATTGACCCGGCCGGAAATGGCGGACACACATCGGTGCGACTGGTTCGACGCCCGCAGCGTTCCGCATAACGACATCATGACGACCAGCTTCTCAATCATCGTTCCGACGCTAAACCGCCGCCGAATGCTTCGGGAAGCGCTGGCGAGCATTCGCGCGCAGCGTTGGGGCGACGTTGAGATCATCGTGGTTGACGGCGGCTCGACCGATGGCACGATCGATGACCTCGAGCGTGAGCTCGACGTCCAGCTCATCGAAGGGCCGGACCGCGGGCTCTATGACGCCATCAACAAGGGAATCGCTCGTTCCAGCGGCGAGATTATCGGTATCCTGAACTCCGACGACGACTTCCCTCCCGGCGCTTTCGCCGCGGTCGCGGCGGCATTCACCCCTGACGCGCAGGCCGTCTGCGGCACCGCGCTCATGATCGCCGGCGATCAAGTCGTGAGCGTATTCGACGATCAACGCGCCAAGGCGCTCGACTCGCCCCGGATCTCGCTGATCGGCTCATGCGTGCTCAATGCCCGGTTCATGCGCCGGAACGCGGTGACGCGCATCGGCCCCTTCAGCCTTGACTACACGTACGTATCAGACCGGGATTGGCTGACCCGGTGGTACGAAGCCGGACTTTCGACCGTGACGATCGGCGATGTCGTTTATCGCTATCGCCAGCATCCCGGCTCCCTCACCTTCGATGCCGAGCGCCGGGGTGAATTGCTGATCCGCGAGGATCTCCTCCGGCTGGCGCGGCGTTGGCGCAATGACCCGGCGGCTAGCGCCGAGACACGTCATGTCGCCATGCTGTTGGAAGGCCGATGCATCGCGAAACTCACCGCATCGGCCGTCCGCGAGCACCGCATGGCTGATGCGGCTCGTTGGCTTTGCGAGATTGATGGACGCCGCTCTCCGGACCCGCTCATATCGATAGCCCGAGCGGGCGGCGACTGGATCCGCAATACTCGCTTCATCCCCGTTTTCCGTTCATCCGACCCGAGCCGGAATGGCGTAGTCCGCTCATAACAACAAGAGAGCTTCTGGATTGCTCGAGTGAACTAGGCCCACGCACGCCGAACAGACGCGAATTCGTCCAACGACGCGAGTACGCCTTTCGCGTATTCGTCCCAGGTGTGCTTCGAGGCCCGTATCTTTCCGGCGCTCACGACCCGGCTTCGGGTGTTGGAGTCGCGAAGCGACAGGATTGCGTCCGCAAGAGCCCCTTCGTCTACCGGAGAAACGAAGATCGCGGCATTCTCCAGCTGCTCCCGTGCGCCCGGTACATCGGAGGCGACTACTGGGCAGCCCAGAGCAAATGCCTCGAGCGGCGGCAGGTTGTCGGGCCCGAAGAACGTCGGAAAGGCGAGGCAGTGGGCTCCGCGATAAAGCTCGATCAGCTCCGACTGTTCGACAAAGCCGAGAAAGCTTGTGCAACTCTCAAGGCCGAGACGAGCGGCATAATCCCGTACATGGCAGATATTTCCCTTGTCTGCGCCCACAAACACGGCGCCAGGCTGCCATCCGCTTTTTTCCCGCACGATCCGGCAGGCTTCCAATATCAGCACATGATTTTTGTGCGGCCAGAACTGCGCCGGGTAAAATACATAATCGGGAGGCAAATCGAATCTCTTGAGGAGATCGGGTGCTGGCGGCGCGCCTGCTGCCTTCAGGGCGAACCCTGGCGTCGCAAAAGGCAGAACCTTGATCCGTCCGGGCGGTATTTGGAAGAAAGAGGCTATTTCCTCGCGCCCTTGCTGTGTTCCGGTATAGACGAAGGTCGCCTGCCGCAGCGGAGCGTAACCGGCCTCGCGCTGATCCCATTCCCGGCCTCGGCTGACTTCGGGAAACCACGGACTGACCCGATGGTGCAAGTCCCACACGGTGGCCGCAAACGGGATACCCGGGCTCGTCCCGGTGCATGGAGCCAAATGGAGCAGAAAATGGATGTGCTCGCGCGCGTAGATTTCCTCCCAGGAAATCTCGATCGGCGGCACGGGTCTGGACCGGGACCTGCGCATGAAACGGCGTATGCGCTGCACTAACGACTGCGATTCGAGAGCTCGATCCCGTCGAGCCGACAATTCCATGTTCTCGCGGCTGAGATCAAGATAGTGAAATTCCGGGTTCGATTCCGCGATATGCCGGCTGTCGCCGTCAACGCAAAGAATAAGCTCGTGGGCGTAAGTGTTCCGCGCGCGGCTCAGTGCGCTCAGCAGCTCCGTTACATAGGTGTAGGCGCCGCCGCCGTCGGGCGCTGGAGCACCGGTATGGATGCCGACCCGCATAAGACTTATCAATCGGCTCTGGCGCGGGCTGCCACGTAGCCCGACCAGCATCGAGCTCCGAGTTCTCGACCCGAAAGCCATTCACCCGATTCGACGATTTCGAACCCCGCACCAGCGGCAAGCAGTTCGATCTCGGGAAGGAAGAGATATCGCATCGGATGAACCTCCGTGCGCTCCTCACTGAGACCGGTCTTTTTATCTATGGCTATAAATGTATATTTCACATCGACAATGTTGCGATTGACGTGGTGATCAGGTTCGGCGATCCGAACGATGTCGACATCCGCGTTGGCCACACGTCTCACACGCACCTCCGGCCGGTCCGTAAGCACTGCCGGGCCGTACCAGAAATCGAAAACAAAGAGCCCGCCTGGCGCCGTAGCTGACCGCGCCGTCCGAAAGGTGCGACGCAGCGCGTCGTTCGTCGTCTGATAGCTCATTACGTGGAACAACGAGATCACCGCATCGTGCACGGTGTCGGCCTGATAATTGGTGGCGTCGCCCTCGATCAACTCAATCCGGTCTCGAAGGCCTGCCGACAATCGGACAATCCTCTCTCGACCCCTGGCGATCATATCAGCGCTGCGGTCGATGCCCGCCACCGAGAAGCCGGATCGCGCAAATTCGACTGCATGGCGCGCACTCCCGCATCCGAGCTCCAGCAACGAGGCCGCCGCGGGCCTGTGCCTCTTGATCACATCCACCGTAAAGGCGGCCTCCGCTCCATAATCCTTATCGGCATAGAAGAGATCGTAGTAGGACACATAATCGGCTCCGAAGACGGTCAAGAAAGGATCTCCCGCAATGCGCGCGCGCAGGCATCAGCCTCGTCTTCTGTCAAACCGACCCCGCTCGGCAGATAGAATCCGCGGCGCGCGATCCGCTCCGCATTCGGGCAACGTTCGTTCACGAACAAGCCGCGCTTCCGCAACACCGGTTGCTCGTGCATCGGCCAAAAAAAGTGCCGGCTGTCGATTCCCTTCGACTTGAGGCGGGCTATCGCCTCGATGGCATCGAATTGCACTTGGTCGTCGAGAACAACCCCAAAAACCCAGTAACTATTGTTGGCGTAGGCCGTGCGCTCGAGCGGCAGGCGCAGCCGCGACTCGCCGCGAAGCCGCTCTTGGTACCATGACCCGACCTCCCGCTTCTTTGCCAGAACAACGTCGATGCGCTCGAGCTGGGCGACGCCTACTGCCGCCTGCAGATTGCTCATGCGGAAGTTCCAGCCCAGTTCCTCATGGACGTAGCGTCTTTCGCGATCGAAGCACAAATTGCGTAGCGACCGAGCGCGATCGGCCAACGTCGGGTCATTGGTCAGCACCATCCCGCCCTCGCCGGTGGTGACCTGCTTGTTCGGATAGAAGCTCACCGTTGCGATGTCGCCGAGCGAGCCCACACGCCGCCCCTTGTAGGTCTGCCCGTGCTGCTCCGCTGCGTCCTCGATGACGAACAGACCATGGCGTCGCGCCAGATCAAGTACCGGGTCCATGTCGACCGGAAGACCATAGATGTGAACAACCATGATCGCCTTGGTCCGGCTGGTCACCTTGCTCGCGAGCAGAACTGGATCGAGGTTCCACGTGTCCGCCTGACAATCCACCACAAC
>DASTZX010000348.1:0-15526 GCA_035764045.1 Xanthobacteraceae bacterium
ATCGCATGCTCATGGTTGAAGCTCCGTGCAGCTCTCGGCGCGGCCCGGGCTCATGGCCGGGCAGGCCGGCCCGAGCTTAATCGAGGGCAGGGGCGTGCGCTATACGGCGCTTCGATCTGCGGTCGGCCGCGCCCGACCTGCGCGCGACGGCGATTGCATCTCCTCGTGGTCCGGATTGGGTTCGTTCTGCGGGTTGGGTGAAGAGCACACGACGCCATGATCGCTGACGGGCTTGAAAGAACGAAAGCGTGTTTTGCCCGCCAACCACCCCGCCTGATTCCCGAAATTTTTTTGCATAGTGCTCCATTTCGGCACGCCCCTTTTGGCCGCTTTCGGCGTTAAGGGTGCGCCGCGTCTCCTGTCGCGCCGCCCGGGCGCCGGCGCGGTCAAGGAGAATGCCATGCGCAGTTTGCTTGCCGTCGCTGCAATCGTCGGTTCGGTCACCGCCCTGGCGGCACAGCCCGCTGCGGCCCACGAGATGGTGGCCTTCAGCGGCTATTCCCCCGGCACCATCGTGGTGCGCACGGCCGAGCGCCGGCTCTATTACGTGCTGTCTGACGGCCACGCCATCCGCTATCCGGTCGGCGTCGGCCGTCGCGGCATGCAGTGGGCGGGCACATCGCAGATCAGCGGCAAGTACATCAAACCGGCGTGGTCAGCGCCCGATGACATTAGACGCGATTACCGCTCGCTGCCGAGCGTGATCCCCTCAGGCTCGCCGCACAACCCGATGGGAGCCGCCGCCATGACGCTTGCGGGCGGCGAGTACGCGATCCACGGCACCAATGCTCCCGGCACGATCGGCGGCTTCGTGTCCCACGGCTGCATCCGCATGTACAATGCGGACGTCATGGATCTCTATAGCCGAGTGGGTGTCGGCACGTCGGTCGTGGTGACGCGGTAGATCCCTACTGCCTCACCGGTGCGGAGGACGGCGAGGGCGCTCGCGGCGCCCTACTGCACCGACTGGCGCGAGTGGGAGACGGCCGGCATGTTTTCCGTCGCCGCGATGGCGGCGCGCGGGCGGCCGTTGTTGAGGTCGCGCAGCTCGGTGACATAGGTTTGCGGCATCACCAGAGCGGACGCCGGCGTCTTGAGGCCGATGTAGGCCGCGATGTCGCCGATGAAGCTGTTGCAGTTGTAGACCATCTCCTGCCACAGGGTCTTGGTCTTCTGCAGCTTGCGGATATAGGCGACGGCCTTGTCGTACTCGGCCTTGCTCAGCAGCACGCGGTAGCGCGCCGAGACATAGATTTCGTCGGTATCGCCTTCGCTCGCGCCGGTCTCGGAAGCGACGGGGATGACGTGTCCGACCCAGAACGGCACCGGGCTGTCGGTCGCGGGATGGAGGCCGGCAATCTGGTTCGGGTTGATCTTCTTGCCCGGGCCGTTGCCGCGGCCAAACACCACGAAAGCATGGCCATAGCTCTGCGCATAACGCGAGCGGAATTCGATGAAATAGGGATCGGATCGTTTTGCGGTGGTCTGCTCCAGCGCCGCAGGCTGCGCGGTCGCGAGCGCCGTGTCGTGCACGCGAGAGCCCGTTCCCGACGTCGCGCGCGCGGTTTTTGCGCTGGCTGCAGGTATCGACAGGCCGAACGCAGCCGTAAACATCACCATCACGAGCGCGCGGCTCGCGTTGCCTGCAGAGACTCGCATCGTCACGTTCCTCGCACCGAGTCCGTCAGCCCACCTGCCGGTCACCCAGCAAGCAACACCCGCCGGTCAACCGGCAAGCAACAGCGTTCAGCCCCGGATAAAAGGCCGCCGAGCAAGGAAGGCCCGGCAAGCCGGCCCTTCCTCGCCGTATACCGTCGGATCAGCCTTTGGTCACGACCGGCGGCGGCGGAGCCTTCGGCGACTTGCCCGCACAGCCCCCAAGGGAGAGTGCGCTCAAGACACCGAGCGACGCCATCAGGATGACAACAACTTTCTTCATGGGAGAGCCCCCTTCCTAGGTCCACGCGAAAAAACTCTAAGGGGGCACTAGGGGGTTAGCTAGTGCAGAAAAGCCACACTCGTGGTTTGATTGTATCGCGTTGTGAGTTCCATTCTTAACCAAACACGCACAAACCCGCATCTTTCCCCTAAAGCATACCATTCGGACCGTCAGCGCACCGACACGACCTCGCGAGCGTGGCCTCTCCTTGCAACCGTTGGTGCTCCAACCCCCACCGAGTGAGCCTTCGACTCGGCGCCGGCGATGCTTTTTCGGGACCTCGGCGCGAATCAAGTGCTGACGATCAGCCGGGCGGCTAAAGCCCGAGTCGGAGAGAATCACCGGCGCGCAGGACAAATCCGGCGGCAGCAGGATGTCGTGCCGCCCGACCACGACGAGGCTCGGGCAATCGAGCGCGGCAAGCGCCTCGGATACGTCGGTGCCGACCAGGCACTCGATCCATCGCGTCGGGAAGGCGACTTTGCGGCGCGCGCTCGACCGGCTCAATGTGCTTTCGCCGGCGCCGCCATGCTCTGCGCGCCGAAGGCCGCCGACAGGCGGCGCGCGGCCGCCTGCAGCGCCTTGGCGTTCGCCTGCTGGGCGCGGCTCGTCTGCCGCCAGATCGGGCCGGAGATTCCGAGCGCCCCGGCGATCTGCCCGGTGAAGTCCCTGACCGGCACCGCCGTGCAGCGGACCTCGAGATCGAATTCGCCCTCGTCATGGGCGATGCCGGTGCGGCGAACCTCGGCGATCTCGCGCAGGAGCTTGCGTGCGTCGGTGATCGACTTCACGGTCGAGGCCTTCAATTCGACGCGCTCGACAAAGTGCTTGAGCTGGTCGTCGCTCAGCGCGCCGAGAATGACCTTGCCGAGCGCCGTGCAGTGCGCCGGGCGCACGACGCCCACGCGGTCGGTGAGCTGGAATGCGCCGGGGCCGCCGGTGCGCGCGATCACCACGACGGCGTCGCCCATGCGCACTGCGAAATGGCTGCTCTCGCCGGTCGCGCGCGACAGCTCTTCGAGCACGGGGGTGGCGAGGTTGACCATCTCGATCTCGTCGAGGGCGCTGGCCGCCAGCGCGAACAGCGGCCGGCCGATGCGGTAGCGCTTGCTCTCCTTCTCCTGGCGGATGTAGCCGAGCGACACCATGGTCTTGGCGAGGTGGAACGTGGTGGAGTTGTGCAGGCCGACCAGCTTGCTCAGATCGGCGAGGCCGATGCCGTCACGGTGGCGCGCCACGGCCTCGAGGATCGCGAAGGCGCGGCCGAGCGACTGCACGCCGACGCGCTGCCGATCCTTGGTCTGCGCGCTGCCGTTCTCCGACGGCTGGACGAGCCGCGCGATCCTGCCGGCGGCCGGCGCGGCGTTGCGGGCCGGCGAGACAGCCGCTTTGCCGCGCGGCTGCGTCTTCGTCGAGGGTCTCACGCGGCGCTCTCCCGAGGTCGGTCCAGATGAAGGGCGGCGAAGGGCGCCGTTCGCCGGCGCGGATCGCGGCGTGAGACTAGCACCCGGTCCCGGTATGACAAATGCCAACTCACATGGTCGCAAGGAGATCGATAAGGCTTCCGGTGCGTGGGTTTGCACGCCGCCGCGCGACATGACGCCGGAACTTTATCGTCCTCTTAGGGTTCCTCTACGCTGAGTGTTCAATGTGCTGAACATCCGTTCAGGCTGGGAGAAGTGACATGAAAAAGATGCTCTCGATCACCGCCGCTCTCGCGCTTGCCGCCGCTCTCGGCGCAGGCCCGGCCAGCGCCGCCTCGGGCGACACCTACAAGGCCAAGAAGCAGGCGTGCCAGGATCGCGCCAAGTCGATGAATTTCGGTGTGCACCTCATCAAGAAGAACCGCTGGGTGAAGGACTGCATCGCCGGCCGCCACTCGGCGTAACGAACGTCTGCGCCGGGCCCGTGCGGCCCGGCGCAGCGTCCCGTCGGCGATGTCGCGCGCGGCTAGCGCCTGGATTCAATGGCTCGCGCGCGCCGGTTATGCGGCGCGCGGCGTTGTTTTCATCGTCCTCGCCTATTTCACGGCCGTCGCCGCCGTCGATGCGCATGCACGGCCGGTCGACAGCAAGGACGCGCTCGGCGCCCTGCTCAAGCAGCCGCTCGGCGGCATCCTGCTATCGGTCATCACGCTCGGGCTGCTGTGCTTCGCGGCGTGGCGAGAGGGGCAGGCTTTCCTCGACCTCGATCGCTACGGTTCCGACTTGAAGGGGCTCGCGCGCCGCAGCGTCTACGGCGCCGCTGGACTCTTCTACGCGGCGTTCGGCACGCTGGCGTTCTCGATGATCCTCGGCGCGCACACGCGGGCGACCGAGCGCGCGGTGCACGATTGGGCTGCGCTGCTGCTGGCGGAGCCGTTCGGACCGATGCTGGTGGGCGCCATCGGCGGCGCGATCATGATCGCCGGCGTCTGCATCGGGGTCGCGGGAGTCCGTGCGGACTTCGAGAACCGGATCGGCCTGCAAGCGAAAAAACGCCGCTGGGTGACGGTCATCGGCTCGGCCGGCTATCTCACCAGGGCCGCGGTCATCTTTCTCATCGGCGTCTTCGTCGTGTTCGCGGCGCTCGATTCGAATGCGCACGAGGCGACCGGGCTCGCCGGTGCCTTGACGATCATCAAGCGGCAGCCGTATGGCGGCGCGCTCCTGGTCGGGGCCGCGGTCGGCTTTCTCGCCTTCGGCGTCTATGGCCTGGCGGAGGCGCTGTTTCGGCGCGTCGATGGCCGCTCGCTGACGGCCTGGGCCCCATCATGGATGAGCGTGTAGGGCATTCGGCGCGGTTCCCACGATATCAATTGACCTCCCGCATTATGAGACATAGCTTCCGCCGCGCCCAGCCGCCCCGCGGCGAGGCAAGTCCAGTGAGGAGGATCCGATGTCGACGAACAAGCTCAACGGCGCGCAGGTGATCGTCGACTATCTGATCCGCGAGAAGGTGCCCTACGCCTTCGGCCTGTGCGGCCACGGCAATATCCAGTTCATCGACGCGCTGTTCGAGCGCAAGCACGACATCAAGACGATCTCGGTGCATCACGAGAGCGTCGCCGGCTTCATGGCCGACGTCTACTACCGCGTCAGCGGCCGGCCGACCGCGGCCTTCACGTCGTGCGGCCCGGGTTCGGCCAACCTGCCGATCTCGCTCGCCAATGCGTTCCTGGATTCGGTGCCGTTCATGGCGGTGACCGGCAACGTGCCGACAAGCCAGTTCAATCGCGGCGCCTTCCAGGAGATGTATCGCCACTACCAGGCCGATTTCCCTTCCACCGTGCGTTCGATCTGCAAGAAGGTGTTTCAGCCCACGCGCGGCGAGATGGTGCCGCTCGCGGTGCGGCAGGCGTGGAAGACGATGGTCACCGGCCGCCCCGGCCCGGTGGTGCTCGACGTGCCGTTCGACGTGTTCATGGAGGCGGCCGCCGAGGAGGCGCCGAAGCCGGAGGAGTGGAGCGCCAACATCTCGTCGCGCTGCGGCGCCGATCCGGAGGGCGTGGTCAAGGCGGTCGACATGCTGCTCGGCGCCGAGCGGCCGGTCATCCTGGTCGGGCAGGGCGTGCGCTACGGCGGCGCCTGCGATGAACTGCTGAAGCTCGCCGAGCGGCTGCAGATCCCGGTCGCCGCGTCGGCGAGCGGGCTGGGCGCAATCGACACGCATCACCCGCTCGCGCTCGGGCTCGTCGCGCGCGGCGGGCATTACCAGGCCAATCACGCCACGCGCCAGGCGGACGTGCTGCTGGCGCTGGGCGTGCGGTTCGACGACCGCACGTCGAGCTCGTGGATTCCCGGCTACTCGTTCACCATTCCGCCGACCCGGCTCATCCATGTCGACATCGATCCGGAGGAGATCGGCCGCAACTATCCGGTCGCGCTCGGGCTGATGGCCGACGTGCGCACCTTCCTGCGCCAGGTGCACGCCGAGCTCGACCGCCGCGACGATCTCGACCGTCGCGCCGACGCCCGCAAGTCATGGCTGGGCGCGATCGACGGTTATCGCAAGGAGTGGGACAAGCTGGTCGCGCCCGGGTTCACCGACGACAGCAAGCCGATCAATCCGCAGCGCGCCGCGTTCGAGATCGACCGCGGCCTGCCCGAGGACGCGATCCTGGTGAGCGACATCGGGGTGCACCACAACTGGCTGCTCGGATACACCAAGCCGCGCCGTCCGGATTCGCTCATCGGCTCGATGGGCTTCGGGCCGATGGGGTTCGGTGTCGCCGGCGTGCTGGGGGCGAAATTCGCCGCACCGGACCGGCCCTGCGTATCGGTGTGCGGTGACGGCGCCTTCTTTATGCATGCCAACGTGCTCGGCACGGCGGTGGAATACGATCTGCCGGTGGTCTGGGTCGTTTGGAACAACTACGCCTACGCCTCGATCCGCGGCCTGCAGCGCGGCTACCTGGGCGGCCGCGAGCTCGCGACCGACTTCCACGATCCGAAGACGGGCGAGCGCTACAATCCGGATTTCGCCGCCATGGCGCGCTCGGCCGGCGTCGAGGGCGTGCGGGTCGATCGCGCCGCCGATCTCGCCGGGGCGGTCCGCACCGGCATCAAGGCCAACAAGCCTTACCTGATCGACGTCGACATCGCGGCCGATGTCAATCCGGCCGGCGCCGGGGTGTGGGAGCTGCCGGGCCTCGGCCAGAGCAAGCCCTCGATCGGCACGCGCTACGAGCCGGCCTGAACGGGCGGCGAAACGCCGGCACTTGCGCGCTGAGCGCAGCCCTTTGCGATTGCGCTGCGATCAGAACGGCGGGGCCGTCCGCTCGTCGCGCAGCGGGGCTGCTCCGGCGTGCAGCGCAACGGGCCGCAGGGGTGCGGCCCGCAGGACGCCGGGAGCCCCGGCCTGGCGGATGCCCGGATGCCCGCCACTGCCGGCCAGGATGAGGGCCCAGAACATCCGGTATTTCGAGCCTGGCGCCGGGGCCGACGCGATGCCGAAGCGGGTCACGCCCTGCCGGCGCAGATTGGCATCGTGTCCCGGCGAGTGCTTCCACAGCTCGAGGGTTGCGGCGAAGGTGGTGGTGCCGCCGGCGATGTTCTCGACCGCAACGTCAGGGTCGTAGCTCGCAATGCGGACGCCGAACGGCCTCGCGACCGAGTGATCCAGGACTCCCGTGCGGGCCATGGCGCGCGCCTGCTCGGCCGCCAGCGCCATCAGACGCCCATCGGCCTTCACGGCCGAGAGGCCGTGCGCGGCCCGGTATTGGGAGATTGCGGCCTGCGCGGTTGCGGAAACGCCTTGCGCCGCGGCCGGGCCGGTCAGCGCCAGCACGACAACGAACCCAGCGAGTTTACGCATGACTGTTTGACCCCCCGGGACCCCGTGCCTCCGATGCCGCGGCGCAATGTAGGATGTCGCGGCTCGTTCGCCCAGCCCCAAACTCGTCCTCGCGAAGGGGGCGAAAACGAGGCCTGGCGCCGAGTTTCGGCGTTAGCGGCTGGCCTTGGCCCCGGAGGTCTGTGACCGAGTCAGCGCCGCGTAATAGCCGTCGAGCGGGGCGCGCAGGGTGACGACGGCATAGAGCAGCTCATTGAGCCGCTTGTCGGCGGCATCGAGCCGGCCGACCGGCGTCGCCGGCATCGCGGACGGGCATGAGCTCGCCACCAACTTCGCCAGCATGGCGGAGGTCGATTTCAGCGCTTCGAGGCCGGCGCGCTGATCGGGGTCCGGTTTGGCTCCCGGCGCCGAAATCGGCAGCTCGGGATTGCCTTGCGCACAGGTCGCCTCCCGCTCGGCCGATTGCGGCCTGTTGAGCCTGGCCTTCTGCTCGTCCCGCAACGAGTCGTAGAACTTCGCCAGCGGGCCGCGGACGACGAGGAGGGCTTGGCGCGCGGCCCAGAGCCGGTCCTCCATGGCGTCGAGACGTGCGGTCGGCGATTGCGGCCGATCGGTCGGGCAGGCGGCATCGAAGTAGTCGAAGCCGTGCCGCACCGCGTCGCGCAGGTCGGCGAGAGCGTTCTGCTGGGCCGCGTCGGGCGAGACCGTCTGGGTGATCCGTTCGATCAGGCTGTTGCCGATCTCGCTGCCCTGCTGGCCGAGGCACGCACCCGGCGCGCCCCCGGCGGCGCTTGCCAGCACCGTCGTCGATGCCTGGCTGCGGCGGGCCGCGCCCCGCTCGGGCCGCCGGCTCGCCGGCCGCAACGCACCGTCGAGCACCTCGGCATAACCATAGGACCAGAACCGGTCGTCGCCGCCGGAAGGCCAGAAGACATAGTCGGCAAGATCGGCCGGAAGCTGCGGCCACACTGGCGGGCTGGCCGAGACGGTCTGGGCGGAGGGTGCGCTGCCTTCACTTGTCGCCCGCTCGGCCCGCGGCGCCCTCTCGGGTGTGTGGGTCGCGACCCGGCGCGCGTGATGCGGCGCTGCATGGGCCACGTGGCGATGGCGCGCATGGTGCAGTCCGACGAGGCCTCCCACGGTCCCGAACACCGCGCCGAGAAGGGCGGGCAGCCGCCGCGCCTCGGCCGTGCCCGGGACGGCGACCGCAAAGGCGAGGGCACTCGTCAGCAGAAGGCGATGTGCGCGCATGCGAGCGGGCTCCGGCGCCTGGTTCCCTATCAACGGCCGGCCGGCCGCCGAGTTCCAACCCTGAAACCCAAGCTCCCGAGAGGGCCGGCCCGGCTGACCGGGTGATTCGGCAAATCTGACGCGAGCATGATATACGGCGCACGGTCTCCTGGGAAACTTAGCGACGAGACGGATACGATGGCGGAGTGTTTACCGCTGGTCTCAACACAGTGGCTGGCCGACCGGCTCGACGATCCGCATCTGCGGATCGTCGATATCCGCTCGGTGGTCGATGGCGGGGCGCGGGCCGCCTATGAGCGCGCACATGTG
The DNA here is from genome assembly GCA_035764045.1 of Xanthobacteraceae bacterium. Classification (GTDB taxonomy): domain Bacteria; phylum Pseudomonadota; class Alphaproteobacteria; order Rhizobiales; family Xanthobacteraceae; genus JAVDCA01. The sequence goes on from DASTZX010000348.1 coordinate 8,774, forward strand.
CCGGGCGCGGTCCACACCGATTATGCGAAGGACGGATGGCGGCGGACGCGCGGCATGGCGAGCGGCCTGCTGCCGGAGGATGCAACGCTGGCGCATCTCATCGGGCGGCTCGGCGTGAGCCCGGCGCATCATGCGGTCATCGTCTGCGCCGGCACCACGGTCGGCGACTTTTCCGCCGCCGCACGGGTTTATTGGACCTTCAAGACCGCGGGCCATCAGGCCGTCTCCATCCTGGACGGCGGCATGGCTGCCTGGGAGCGCGAGGGCCGGCCGGTCGAGGCGGGGGCGGGGGCGGCGCCGGCCGTCACGGCCTACCCGGTCGCGCACGCGTCAACCTGGCGCGCCGAGCTCGATGAGGTCGCGAAGGCGCTGGCGGAGCGGAGCGCCGTGCTGCTCGACACCCGCTCGCTCGGCTATTTCGAGGGCCGGGAAAAAAGCCCCCAGGCGCTGCGCGCCGGCCGCCTCCCGGGCGCGCTCCATCACGACCACAGCGCCGCGTTCGATCCGGCCGCACAGCGGCTCAAGCCGCTCGCCGAGCTTCGGCGCCTGTTCGGCGACGTGCCCGACCAGCCCGTGATGAGCTACTGCAACACCGGACATCAGGCGGCGACGAGCTGGTTCGTGCTGTCCGAGCTCCTCGGCCGTCCCGACACGACGCTCTATGACGGCTCGATGTCCGAATGGGCCGAGGATCCGGCGCGCGAGGTCGCGACGGGGCCGGCGTGATCGTCACGTCACGGCTGGCATCACGATCTGGGTCTGCGTGACCAGCGCCGCGAGGGTGCCGTCGGCGCGGGTGATCCGGCTCTGCCACACCATGGTGCTGCGTCCGCGGTGCAACGGCGTCGTCTCGATCCGGATCTTCTCGCCGGGCCGGCAGGCGGCGAAGAAATTGGTCTTGCTCTCGATCGTCGCGGTGGTGGCGCCCGGCGGCAGGTTGATCACGGCGGCCGTGCCGCCGAGATTGTCGGCCACCGCCATCACGGCGCCACCCGCCAGGACGCCGTTGCGGTTGACGAGCTGCTCACGCACGGTGAGCTCGGCCACCAGCCGGTCGGCCGAGGCCTCGACGATCTTCGCCCCGAGCAGCCGGCCGAACGCCGGCTGCTCTCGGGCCAACATTTCGGCGACGGCTTGCTTGTCCATGGATCAATGCCCCTGATGGCAAGACACGCCAGCACGAAGGCGCGGCCGGAGGGCCGCGCCTTCGACTATCATCGGCAGACCGCGCTAGTGCCGCGAACCCGAAGTTCGCACATTATCTTCGGCAAGTGTGGTTGCGAACTTCGGGTTCAAAAGCGGCACTAGGATTATAGAGTTGCTAGTGTCCCTGAGATTCCGAAGTTCGCATCAGAGATCGCCGCAAGGATTTGCGAACTTCGGAATCGGGACACTAGCGGCCGGCTTTCACTTCGGCTGCGGGACGATGCGCAGATAGGGGCGCGGGGCCTTCCAACCGGCGGGGTACTGCTTCTTGGCGTCCTCGTCGGAGACCGAGCCGGAGATCACCACGTCCTCGCCCTGCTTCCAGTTCGCCGGGGTGGCGACCTTGTGCTTGGCGGTGAGCTGGAGCGAGTCGATCACCCGGAGCACCTCGTCGAAGTTGCGGCCGGTGGTCATCGGATAGACCAGGATGAGCTTGATCTTCTTGTCTGGGCCGATGACGAAGACGTTGCGGACGGTCTGGTTGTCCGCAGCGGTGCGCTTGCCGACGTCGCCGCTGGCGGCGGCGGGCAGCATGCCCCACGCCTTCGCGATCGACAGATCGGTATCGCCGATCATCGGATAGTTCGGCGCAAAGCCCTGCGTCTCCTTGATGTCGGTCGCCCATTTCGAATGGTTTTCGACCGGATCGACGCTGAGACCGATGATCTTGACGCCGCGCTTGTCGAACTCGGGCTTGATCTTGGCCATGTAGCCGAGCTCGGTCGTGCAGATGGGTGTGAAATCCTTGGGGTGCGAAAACAGCACCGCCCAGGAATTGCCGATCCAGTCATGGAAACGGATGCGGCCTTCAGTCGTTTCGGCTTCGAAGTCGGGAGCCGTGTCCCCAATGGCGAGACTCATGTGAACACCTCACGAGAATTCATGGTGATGGGATGATCAGCGCGGACCGGTGGAGGATCGAAGAATTCGAGAACCCCGGCTCGCTGCTCCAGTTGAAATATAGACCCGGCAGGCCGGTCAGGCCAGTTGCAGCCACAGTTTAAGTATTTTCGGCCAATGCAGAACGCGGCGGTAGAAATGAACCGGGTGGCAGGGAGCCAGGCGCGGAAGAATATTCCTCGCGCGGTGTGAACGATTTCATCTGCCCGGCGCCCCATTGCAGCGGCAAAATGCCTTGGCTTGGCCACCGACGGGCCGCGGCCGCGCCGCCCTGACGGGCCAAAAGACTACATCCGAGAATGAACCATTCCGAGCACGGATGGGACCAAGAAGCACGGTCCGGAGGGGAGACCGGACCACGAAGGGTGATGCAGATGCCCGATGTACGTTCGTCCGTTTCATGCGCGGCGGTACGGCTCGCCGCCCTGCGCGCCTTGGTGCTGGCCTCGCCGATCTGGCCATGGCCCCCGCTGCGCGTGACCCGGCCCGCGCCTCGCGCCGACTGGCCGTCCGGATACGACGAGACGGACATCCGTATCCTCGAATGGATCGCGTCCCAGCGGCGGGAGACGGTGGGGCAGCGGAGGGGGCCCGCTACTTCACCACGTTCGGCTTGATCTGATCGGACAGAAACTCGTCCGCCTTGTGCGCCGACTGCAGCTCGCCGTTGCGATGCATCATGTCGACGACCTCCTGCCACTTGTCGAGCCGGACCCGGTAATCCCAGCCGATCATGGGCATGTTCTTGACCAGCGCCGGGTCGAGCCCCGTGTACGCCACGACCTCCCTGTGCGCCCGCTCGGCGTCCGCGTTCATGTACTCGATCGCTTCCTGGATCGACTTGTTGAAGCGCGCGACGACCTCGGCGTTGCTCTTGGTGAAGCTGCGCTTGGCGAACCAGGCGCCAAGCGGCTGTTCCGGAATCGCATCGACGTAGTCCCAGGCGACCACCCGGCCGAGACCCGAGGCGAGGAGCTGCGTCGTATAGGGATCGACCGTGTCGACGGCGTCGACCTGCTTCGACTTGAGGGCGTCGAACTGGCTCGGAAACGGAATCTCGATGAGCTGCAGGGAGGCGGGGTCGACGCCGGCGTTGCGGAAGACGGTCTGCATCGAGACGGTCTTCTGGCTGTGCAGGCCCGAGACCGCGATCCGCTTGCCGGCGAGGTCGGCGAGGGTGCGGTAGGGCGCGTCCTTGAGCACCTGGATCGATCCGGTGTCGGGGCTGTGCTTCTGCGCAATCTCGTTCTGCGCCACCGCGACGAGGTCGAACCCGCGCTCGGTCGCCGTCATGGCGGTGCCCGGAATGGCGAGCACGATATCGACGGATCCGCCGCGGTGGGCCGCGATCGCCTCGTTGCCGGAGCGGAATTCGACCAGCGTCACGTCGAGGCCGTTGCGCTGGAAGATGCCGCGCTCCTTGGCGACCCAGGGATCGGTCAGCGCGGCCATCTTGAGGATGCCGACCTTGAGCGGGATGGGCTTCGGCGCCGGGCTCTGCTGCGCCGGCGCAGTGGCCGCCATGACGACCAGCCCGACCGGCAGCAGCGCTCGCAAGGACCTCGTACGCAGATTGAACATTGCACCTCCTCCAACCGGCTCGGCGGCTAATCACGCCCGGCGTCCTGAAGAGTTCCGCGGGGCTTTTCCCGGTGTCAAGTCCGCTAGTGCCGCGAACCCGAAGTTCGCACATCATCCGCGGCAAGTGTGGTTGCGAACTTCGGGTTCAAAAGCGGCACTAGGATCATAGATTTGCTAGTGTCCCTGAGATTCCGAAGTTCGCATCAGAGATCGCCGCAAGGATGTGCGAACTTCGGAATCCGGACGCTAGGTGGCGTCCCGATAGGCCGCGATGATCTCCGAACCGGTCGCAAGCCAGACGCGGTCGTGCCCCGCAATGTGCGCGAGCGCCCGATCGAGGTAGCGGATGCGGTGCGCCGCGCCGATCAGGAACGGGTGCAGCGCGATCCCCATCACGCGCCCGCTGCGCTCGCCTTCCGCATAGAGCACGTCGAAGGCGTCGATGATGCGCCGCTCGAAGTCGGCGATGCTGATGCTCGGCATGTTGAACAACGGCATGTCGTTGAGCTCGATGGAATAGGGGATCGAATAGAGCCCGTTGTTCATGCGGTAGGGCAGATCATCATTGACCCAGTCGCAGACATATTCGGCGCCGTGCTCGCGCAGGAGATCGAGGGTGTTCCAGGTCTCGGTCAGGCCGGGGCCGAGCCAGCCGCGCATCGACTGGCCATACCCCTCGATGACCTTGCGGGTCTCGGCGATGACCGCGGATTCCTGCTCGCGCGAGAGGCCGGTCAGCATGACCGAATTCGTGAGGCCATGCCCCATCAGCTCCCAGTCGAGGCGGATGCACTCCTCCATGATGCGGGGGTAATGGCGCCCGACCTCGGCGTTGAGCGCCACCGTGCCGCGGATGCGGTATTTGGCCAGCACCTCCATCAGCCGCCAGACGCCGACCCGGTTGCCGTAGTCGCGGCGCGAATAGTTGCGGATGTCGGGGGCGCTCGCGCCGATCTCGATGTGGAAGTGCTCGATATTGGGAATGACCCAGACTGCGACGCGCGCGCCGTTCGGCCAGCGCAGCGGCGGACGGTCGACGATCGCCTGATAGGGGAAGAAGGGAAATGGATCCGGGTCGGTCATGGGGTTCCTCGCGAACAGGCCAAATTGTTGGATTCTTTTGCCGCACGTCATGGCCGGGCTCGTCCCGGCCATCCACGCCTTTAGAAACAGCTCCCATGAGACGTGGATGCCCGGGGCAAGCCCGGGCATGACGTCTCTATCACCTCACGTCTCCGCCGGCGTGCCGCGCCAATGCAACAGCCGGCCCTCGATCTTGAGGAAGATGAAATTGATGGCGAAGCCGAGCACGCCGAGGGTGAAGATGCCGGCGAACATCTCCGGCACGCGGAAGATGCGCTGCATGTCGAGGATGAAGTAGCCGATCCCGCTGTTCCCGGCGATCATCTCGGCGACCACCGCGACGATGAGGGCGATGCCGAGGCTGATGCGCATCCCGGTGAGGATGTTCGGCAGCGCCGCCGGAAGCACGATCTGCCACAGCGCTTTCGCGCGCGACAGGCCGAACGTACGGCCGGTATCGATGAGCACCGGGTCGATGCCGCGCACGCCCCCATAGGTGTTGAGCAGGATCGGAAACAGACAGGCGACGACGATCACGAAGACCTTCATCTCGTTGTCGATGCCGAGAAAGAGGATCGCCACCGGAATATAGGCGGAGCTCGGGATCGGCCGGATGAGCTCGGTCGCGGGCTCGAGCAGCCGGTACACCATGGGGATGCTGCCCATGAGCAGTCCGAGCGGCACGGCGATCACGGCGGCCAGCGCGAAGCCGGCGAAGATGCGGCCGAGCGTCGGCACCACGGCCTGCAGCAACGGCCCGCCGTCGATGGTCTTGAGCCAGGCCGCCGCGATGAGGCTCACGCGCGGCATGGAGACGGGGTCGATCAGTCGCATCGCCGAGGCGTACTCCCACGCCGCGAGCAGGACGGCGATCAGCACGAAGCCGGGCCAGCGTCGGATCATGATGGCGCTCCGCAACGTCAGGGCGGTGTTGCGACGGCCTTCTCCTGCACGAAGATGCTGGAGAAGAGCTGCTGGCGCAACGCGGTGAAGCGCGGCTCCGCGCGGGTGGCGATCTGGTCGCGCGGGTAGGGCAGATCGACCGCCACGTCCTCGGCGATCCCGCTTCCGGCCCGGCCGAGCGAGATGATGCGGCCGGACAGGAAGACGGCCTCGTCGACGTCATGGGTGACGAACAGGATGGTGATTGCGAGCTTGTTCCAGATCGCGAGCACCAGCTCCTGCAGGATCGCCCGCGTCATGGCGTCGACGGCCGAGAAGGGCTCGTCCATCAGGAGCGCCGCGGGCTCGCCGATCAGGGCGCGCGCGATGCACACGCGCTGCTGCATGCCGCCTGAAAGCTGATACGGATAGTAGTCCTCATAAGACTTGAGTCCGACCAGGTCGATGTACTCGTCGCAGCGCTCGCGCGCCTCGGCGCGGCCGACGGTCTTCTGCGCCCGCAGGCCGAACGCGACGTTCTCGCGCACGGTGCGCCAGGGAAAGATCGACTTCGCATATTGCTGGAAGACGCAGATCATGCCCTTGGGCGGCGCGGCGACGACCCGGCCGTCGAAGCGGACCTCCCCGGCGGTCGCGGGCTCGAGGCCGCCGATGATCTTGAGCAGCGTCGATTTCCCGCAGCCGGACGGCCCGATCACCGAAAGGAAGCCGCCTTTGGCGATGCTGCAGGTGAGCCCGTCGAAGACGGTGAGATCGCCGCCGCGGTTCGGGAAGATCTTGGTGACGCCGCGCAGCTCGATGATGGCCGGCGCGCCGTCGGGCCGCCGCGCTGCGGCGCGGGCCGGCGCTGCCGCGTCGGCGCTCGCGGCGGAACTCATGCGGCGCGCCTCCGGCGCACCGGCGGCGACGCGACGGCAGTCTCGCGATCCAAGCCCATCAGAACCTCGTTCGAAGCGCGCAATGTGCAGCAAAGCCGGGCGAAGGCAAGCCTAGTGTCCCGATTCCGAAGTTCGCATAGCCTTGTGGCGATCTCTGATGCGAACTTCGGAATCTTAGGGACACCAGGCCGTGTACCCATAA
>DASTZX010000349.1:0-6590 GCA_035764045.1 Xanthobacteraceae bacterium
GGCCACGCCCTCGGCGCCGGCTGCGAGCTGGCGATGTTCTGTGACCTGACGATTGCGGCGGACGACACGAAGTTCGGCGAGCCCGAGGCTCGCTTCTCGCAAGCCGGCCCCGGCTTCGTCATGCCGTGGATCATCGGCTTCAAGAAAGCGCGTGAGCTGCTCTACCTCGGCGACATGATCGATGCGCCAACCGCCCGTGATCTCGGCATGGTCAACCACATCGTGCCCCGCGCCGAGCTCGCCGAAGCGACCCTCAAGCTCGCGCGCCGCCTCGCGCTGATCGCGCCAGAGGCGCTCGCCGCCACGAAGCTCGCCATCAACAGAGGCGCCGACGCCGCGGGCTTTCGCAATGCCATGCAGGCCGGCATCGACGTGGTGGCGCCGCTCTATGCGGCAACCACCGAAGTGAGCCGCGAATTCCGCGAGCGTGCGCAGAAGGACGGGCTTCCAGCGGCGTTGAAGTGGCGCAAAGGCCAGTTCGATGACTGAAAGACCGCCGCCTTCCGATAGCGGTTTATCAGAATCCGAAATCGGAACGCGCGTGGGATATTAAAGGCAAGTTATATCAATTATTTGTATTGGTGCCGGCTGAGGGATTCGAACCCCCGACCCCGTGATTACAAATCACGTGCTCTACCAGCTGAGCTAAGCCGGCGCGGTCTGAGAGCTAGCAGCGTCGCGGAGGTCCGACAAGGCCGAGCCGTTGGGGAAGAGGCGCCGGCAGGTCCCGTTTCCGTTTACCGATTGGACACCGAGGGCCGTCAGGGTAGGCGCGCACCCCGCGCTCTCCCGTTCGGCTCCCGAGCGGGGCGGCGGCAGCCCGACGGCAGCGCTCGTGACGTTCTTTTCCAATCGAAACATCCACCGGCTGGCCGCCCATGCCACGCTGCACCAGCTCGGCTGGTGCATCTCGGGCGTCTTTGTCGTCGTCTTCCTGCTGCGTGCCGGGGTCGCGCCGGCCGGGATCTTCCTCTCGGTCGCGGGTGTGCGCGTCCTGCGCTTCCTGCTCCGGCCCCTGGTGCTCCTGATCATTCCGGTCCTCGGCCTGCGCCGCACGTTGATGTTTGCGACGCTCGTGTTCGCGCTCCAGTTTCCGGCACTCGCCCTGGTGGACGGTCCGGGACCGGCCCTGGTCCTCTATTGCGCCGTGCTCGCCCTGGGCGAGAGCCTTTATTACCCCTGCTACCACACGGCCTTCGCGGCGCTCGGCGACGTCGAGCATCGCGGCAGCCAGCTCGCGGTGACCCAGGCGCTCGGACGCATTGCCGGCGTGATCGGTCCGGCGGTGGGCGGCCTCGCGCTCGCCCTGTCCGGGCCGTGGGCGGCGTTCGGAGCGGGGGCGCTGATCTGCGCCGCCGCCGCCCTCCCGTTGCGCCACATCGCCGAGGTGCCGGTCGAGCGGGCGAGTGCGCATGACGTCTATGCGGCGGCACGGCACGGCGTCTTCCTGTTCCTGACCGACGGCTGGATCACCACCTGCCTGACCATCGCGTGGGACATCATGATGTTTCGCGCGCTTGGCACGCGCTACGATGCCTTCGGCGGGGCGCTTGCAGCCGCCGCCCTGATCGGGGCCCTCGGCGGTCTCGTGCTCGGCCGCTTCATCGATACCCGGCGGGCCCGCCACGCCGCCGCGATCAACGGCGCGGCCTGCATCGCCATGATCCTGCTCAAGGCCGGTTGCGGCGAGGCGCCGGCCGCAGCCGTGCTGACGGCGAGCCTTTCCGCGATCCTGGCCGCGCTCTACACGCCGTCGCTGATGACCGCGATCTACAACGACGCCAGGCGGTCGGCCTGCGTGCTGCGATTCCAGTTCGCGGCGGAAGCGTGCTGGGACATCGGCAGCGTGCTCGCCTGCCTGGCCGCGGCGGCGCTCTGCCTCGGCGGCGTGCCGCTGCAGGCGGTGATCCTGATGGCGCTGCCGGTTGCCGCGGTGCAGACGGCGATCCTGCACAGCCGCTATGAGGCGCATAGCGGGCGCATCGCCGCTCCCGTCGCGGTGCCGACCGTCAATCAATAAATGAAAATGAATGAGCCCCGCCGTGGCGGGGCTCTCGGGAGTTCGGCTGGGGTTGGCTGCCCGCGCTTCAGATCTCGTCGATCCGTCTGTCCTTGGTCTCGGGCAGGAAGAACAGCGCCACCACGAAGCTCATCGTGGCGATGGCGATCGGATACCACAGGCCGGAATAGATGTTGCCGGTGGCTGCGACGATGGCGAACACCGTCGCGGGCAGGAAGCCGCCGAACCAGCCGTTGCCGATGTGATAGGGCAGCGACAGCCCGCTGTAGCGGATCCGGGTCGGGAACAACTCGACCAGCCACGCCGCGATCGGGCCGTACACCAAGGTCACGTAGACGACCAGGATGGTGAGCAGCAGGATCGTCATCGGGTAGTTGATCTCGTTCGGGTCGGCGGCGCCCGGATAGCCGTGGTTCTTCACCGCATTTGCGATACGGGTCGCGAGGTTCGGCGCATCGGCGGGAATCGCGTCATTGCCGATCTTCACGCTTGCCTTGGTCCCGGCAGGCGCCGCCACGTTGGTGTAGTTGACCGAGAGATTGACCAGCGCAGCCTTGATGTTGTCGCAGCCGGTGGTGAACTTCTCGGTGCCGGTCGCCTTGAACTGGAACGAGCATTCGGCCGGATCGGCGGTGACCGTGACCGGCGCGGTCGCGAGCGCCTGCTCGAGCCTGGGGTTGGCGAAGTGGGTGAGGCCCTGGAAGATCGGGAAGTAAGTGAGCGCTCCGAGCGCAAATCCGGCCAGCATGATCGGCTTGCGGCCGATCTTGTCGGACAGCGCGCCGAAGATGATGAAGAACGGCGTCCCGATCGCGAGCGCGATGGCGATGAGGATCTGCGCCGTCACGCCCGGCACTTTCAGGGTCTGGGTGAGGAAGAACAGCGCGTAGAACTGCCCGCCGTACCAGATGACGGCTTCACCCGCCGTTGCGCCGAGCAGGGCCAGGATTGCGATCTTGGCATTGGACCACTGCCCGAAGGCCTCCATCAGGGGGCGCTTCGAGGTCTTGCCGGCTTCCTTCATGCGCTGGAAGAGCGGCGATTCATTGAGCTTGAGCCGGATCCAGATCGAGACGGCGAGGAGCACGGCGGAGAGCAGGAACGGAATGCGCCAGCCCCAGTCGCCGAACTCGCCTTCGCCCATGAGGGTGCGGACGGCGAGGATCAGCAGCAGCGCCATGAACAGGCCGAGGGTGGCGGTCGTCTGAATCCAGGAGGTGTAGTAGCCGCGCTTCCCCATCGGCGCATGTTCGGCAACGTAGATCGCCGCGCCGCCGTACTCGCCACCGAGCGCGAGGCCCTGCACCAGCCGGAGCGCGATCAGCACCACCGGCGCCGCAATGCCCCAGGTCGCGTAGCCGGGAAGCACGCCGATGAAGAACGTGCCGACGCCCATGAGGCTCATGGTGACGAGGAAGGTGTACTTGCGGCCGATCAGGTCACCCAGGCGGCCGAAGATCAGCGCGCCGAACGGGCGCACCGCGAAGCCCGCGGCGAACGCGAGCAGCGCGAAGATGAAGCCGACATTGGCCGGCACGTTGGAGAAAAAGTATTTGGCGAGGAATACGCCGAGCGTGCCGTAAATGTAGAAGTCATACCATTCGAAAACAGTGCCGAGCGAAGATGCGAAGATGACGAGCTTTTCCTCGCTCGTCATGCCGCCGGACCGGCGGGTCGGCATGGTCGTCGTGACAGTCGCCATGAGCGTTCGTCCCCTGAATTCTTTGTCCCCGGAACACTTCGCGCGGCAGCATATGCTGCGCACGAAGAGTCCCTGATTCGGATCGTAGAGTGACGAAGACAGCCGCGTAAAGTGCGATGACCGCGGGAGCCGCTGCATAAGTCGTCTTAAGTCTAAAGTCGAAGGAGGAAGGCGCTGATTGCAGCGGCGTGCAGTGGCAGCGCAATATCGCGTTGCACAAAAAGCGTGCTTCAAGCCAAGGGCCGGATGTGGCGTATCGCCGTTAACTCCGAGTATCTCCCGTTAATACTGTTCGGCAATTTCCATCCTGGGTCCACCCGGGGTTAGCCGCAGCGCGTTTAATTAGAACGATCCGATTCGGAGAAAGCCATGCGCACCCCGCGCGAGATCAGCTTGGCGATCCTGGCCGGCGCCATTCTCATGACAGTTGCGCTCCCGGCCCGGGCGCAGAACGAGCCGGTGATCGTGGTGCCGGGCCGCGCGGGCGTCCCGGTGATGATGTACGGCGTCGACGTGTCGGGCGCGGTGATCGAGGGCGAATTCGGCCTCAATCGCCCCGGCCAGGTCGCGCCCACCGTCATCATGCCTTATGCGTCACAAGGTCTGTTTCCGGCTCCCGGGGCCTACTTCCCCCGGTCGGGGGAGCGGCCCCGCTACGGCCGGCTGGAGGTCGTCCCGCCGAACCGGCGCGGGCCGCAGACCGGCGAGCCGTTCTTCCGCGCCTGGGGGATCGAATCCATGCCGATGCCGGCGACCGAGCCGGTCCCGCATGACCCGCCGACCGTCATCGTCGCGCCACCCGACCGAGAGCGGCGGAGCGAGCACCGGATCAGGCCGCACGGCGATCCGAAGCCGACCCACCCTGATCACCCGCACGGCGATCGGAAGCCGAAAGACCCCTGACCGGCCGTCGTAAACCTTGACGGCGGAATTATTTGGCAGGCCCCGACCTTCCGTGGCAGCTTCGCGTTGATGCGGCACGCGCATCGTCCGGCGAGGCCTGCCGGGGATGCGCATGGATCAAGTATCGGGGAGTGCCATGCGCTTTGTGTCCGTTGCGGCCGCCGCAGCCGCTGTCTTCATGATTGCCGCCACCCCGGCCGCAGCCTGCTGTCACCGGGTCGGCCCTGCTTACGGCGTGGCGGTCGTGCCGGTGGGCGCGCTCGACTCCTGGTATCCGGTGAGGCAGGTCTACGTCGTCAACCAGGGGCCGGTGTTCACCGGGCCAGGCATCTACGCCTACAGCAATTTCTATCTCCCGACCGTCGGGCCGTACCCGTATGCGCCGAGCTTTCCCTATGTGCGGGGTGAGATCGGCTGTCACGGGGGCGTCGAGCGCTGCTATTACGGATACCGGCACTACTGGCGCGGCCATTACGCCCACGGCCCGGTGCTGCGGTCCCGCGATTGAGCGGAGCGGCGCGCCCCGTACCCCGTCAGATCAGCGCAGCTAGGCCGCGTCGCGCTTGGCGCCGAGCAGGCCCGACTCGACCAGCGCCTCGCGGATGCGCTCGATCTCGGGCCGCGCGAGCTTGACCAGCGGCGGGCGCACCACCGCTCGCGGCAACTTGCCGAGCAGCACGAGCGCCTCCTTCATGCGGTTGTGCATGTCGGCCCATGGGTCGGCGTAGAAGACGCGCGCGAGCGGATAGATGCGGTCGTTGAGCTCGCGCGCCCGCGCGAGGTCATTCGCCTGCACGGCCTCGAACAGCGCCGCCTGCAAGTCGGCGATGACGCTGCCGCTGCCGGAGAGAAGCCCGTTGCAGCCCAGCACCAACGACGAGAAGAGCCAGGAGCTGTGGGTGGTGAGCACGTTCACGGGGCGCGGCAGGCTCTGCAGGGTCCGGATATGCATTTCGTGCTGCGGCACGTTGCCGGCCCAGTCCTTGATGGCGCGGATGGTCGGCACCTGCTCGCACATCCTCAGAAGCGTGTCGCGCGGATAGCCCTGGCCGGTGGCGAGCGGATACTGGAAGACGATGATCGGCAGGTCGCTCGCATCGGCGATGCGCTTGAAATGGGCGAGCGCCATCTCGGGCGACTGGCCGAGGGTGAAGGGAGCAGGGGGGAACACGAGGAGCGCGGATGCGCCGCCCTCGGTCGCCATGCGGGCGATGCGCGCCGCCTCGATGCTGCCGTCGGCCCACACGCCGTTGACGATCGGCAGCTTGTCGCCGATCTCGTCGAGCGCGATGTCGAGCACGCGGCGCTGCTCCTCGAAGGTGCAGGAGGCGACCTCGGTCGAATGCGCATTGATGGTGACGGCGGAGAGGCCCTTGGCCACGGTCACGTCACGCAGATGACGGCGGAAGCTGTTGTCGTCGATCGACAGGTCGTCATGAAACGGAAGCAGCACCGCCGGGATGACGCCGTGCGGGACGTAGCTCTTGTGTCGGGGCATAGGGGCCTCCTTGTTGTCTCATTGTAGGATGGGTCGGGCGTGAACGAAACCCATCGCTTCGCCGCACGCACATGATGGGTTTCGGCCACCGATTTCGGACGTGCCCGAACTCGGCACATGATGCGCAGGTCGGATAAACCCGACCTGCCTGGCCTCAACCCATCCTACGATTACGACTTCTTCCTCGCCTTCTCGATCGCCTTCCAGATCTTCTCCGGCGTCGCCGGCATCTGCATGTAGTCGGCGCCGATCCGCGCCAGCGCGTCATTGACCGCGTTCATCACCGAGGCGAGGGCGCCGACGGTGCCCGATTCGCCCGCGCCCTTCACGCCGAGCGGGTTGAGCTTGGTCGGGACCTCGTTCTCGCCCAGCGCGAAGTCGCAGAAATCCTTGGCGCGGGGCATCGCGTAATCCATGAAGCTGCCGGACAGGACCTGGCCGGAGGCGTCGTAGATCATGTTCTCCAT
>DASTZX010000350.1:0-13460 GCA_035764045.1 Xanthobacteraceae bacterium
GTGGTCACCCGCACCATGCTGCTCGAGAATGTCTGGGACTACCACTTCGATCCGCAGACCAATGTCATCGACGTGCACATCTCGCGCCTGCGCTCGAAGATCGACAAGGGATTCACGCCGCCGCTCCTGCACACCATCCGCGGCGCTGGATACATGATCCGTGACGGCGCTCGCTAAACTCCTCCGCACGACGGCGTTCCGTCTGACGCTTGTCTACCTCATGCTGTTCGCGCTGTATGCGGCGCTGCTCCTGTTCTTTTTCGCTCTCAACGCGCGCCGGCTGATCACCGAGCAGATCACGGCGACAGTCACCAGCGATGTCGCCGGGCTCGCCGAACAGTACGAGCGCGGCGGCATCGGACGTCTGGTCGCGGTGGTCGACATCCGCTCGCGGCGCCCGGGCTCGAGTCTCTATCTCGTCGCGACGCCGCTCGGGCAGGGGCTTGCCGGCAACGTCGCCTCCCTCGACCCCGGGATCCTCAGCCAGTCCGGATGGGTCGAGACCTCGTATCGCCGGCTGGACGCGCCGGAGGGAACCGAGCACCACGCGCTGGTGCTGGTATCGGAGCTCGGCGGCGGCTTTCATCTGCTGGTCGGGCGCGACATCGAGGAGCGCCAGCGCATCTACGACATCATCATCACCGCAGGGCGATGGTCGCTCGCCGCCGTGGTGGTGCTCGGGCTCGGCGGCGGCTTCTTCGTCAGCCGGCGCATCCTCCGCCGCGTCGATGCGATCACCGAGAAGGCCCACACCATCATGGCGGGGCAGCTGTTGGGCCGGCTGCCGGTCGCGGGCACCGGCGACGAGATCGACCGGCTCGCCATCAACGTCAACTCGATGCTCGACCGCATCGGGGCGCTCATGCGCGGCTTCAGGGAGGTGTCGGACAACGTCGCCCACGATCTCAAGACGCCCTTGACACGGCTTCGCAACCGCTGCGAGGCGGCATTGCGCAACGCCAGAAGCGAGGGCGACTACCGGGCGGCGCTCGAAAGCACGATCGAGGAGTCGGAAGGGCTGATCCGCACGTTCGACGCGCTCTTGATGATCGCGCGAGCCGAGTCGGGCGAGGCGGGGCGCGGCATGGCCGAGCTCGATGCGGCCGAGATCGCGCGCGGCGTCGCCGAGCTCTATGAGCCTGTCGCAGAAGAGCGGGGGCTGCGGCTTGCCGTGGAGGCCCCGAGCCCCGTCCCGGTGCGCGCGCACCGGGAGCTGATCAGCCAGGCATTGGCGAATTTGGTGGACAATGCCATCAAATACACGGCGCCCGCGCTGGTCGGCGCCGGCGCGGTCGACGATGCCCCGCCGCCCGCCATCACCGTCACTGCCGATACCGAGGGAGATCACGTGGTGCTCACCGTCGCTGATCGCGGACCCGGCATTCCCAAGGAGGCGCGCGGCCGCGCGATCGAGCGGTTCGTGCGACTGGAGGAGAGCCGCTCTCAACCGGGCTCCGGGCTCGGCCTGAGCCTGGCCGCGGCCGTCGCGCACCTCCACCATGGGGAGCTCGTGCTCGCCGACAATGCGCCCGGCCTCAAGGCCATGATTCTGTTGCCGCGGGCGGGACCGCAGGGTCCGAATTGACCGCCATGACCAAGGGTAGCGAGGTTGGGGCCGGCGCCTTGGCGCGCCGGATCGTGGACGCGCCGTGCCTCGCCGATGCCGAGGCGGCGCGGGCCCGGCTCGCCGCGTGGCTCGCAGTCCCGGACGGCCGCGCGGCGGCTGCCCTGCTCGAGCAGTTCCCGACTGCGCGGGCGCTCGTCGAGGGAATCGCCGACGGCTCCCCTTATCTCTGGGATCTCATCGAGCGGGGCGGCGGACGTCTGGCCGGCATGCTGGCGGCCGATCCGGATGAACGGCTGCGCGCCTTGCTCACCGCGACGCGCGACGCGATGGCGGCCGCCACGCAGGACGACGACGCGATGCGGCTGCTGCGGCGGATGAAGGCGGATTGTGCGCTGCTGATCGCCCTCGCCGACATCGGCGGGGCCTGGGACGTGATGCGGGTGACCCGCGCGCTGACCGAGGTCGCGGATGTGGCGGTCGGCAGCGCGGTCGACTACCTGCTGCGCGCGGCCGCGCGCGCGGGGCGCCTTGTGCCGCCCGACCCGGCGCATCCTGCCGTCGGCTCCGGCTACGTCGTGCTCGCCATGGGCAAGATGGGCGCCCACGAGCTCAACTATTCGAGCGATATCGACCTGATCGTCTTCTACGACCCGGCCGCCCCGGCGCTCCGACCCGATAGCGAGCCGGGTGGGCTCTATGTCCGGCTTACGCGCGATCTCATTCGTCTGCTGCAGCATCGCACCGCCGACGGCTATGTGTTCCGGGTGGACGTGCGGCTGCGGCCCGACCCCGGATCGACGCAGATCGCCATCTCGCTGCCCGCCGCACTCGACTACTACGAGAGCTCCGGCCAGACCTGGGAGCGCGCCGCCATGATCAAGGCGCGGCCTTGCGCCGGCGATCTCGTCGCCGGGGATGCCGCACTTGCGGGCCTCGCGCCCTTCATCTGGCGCAAGCATCTCGACTACGGCGCCGTCGCGGCCGTGCACGCGATGAAAAGCCAGATCAATGCCTACCGTGGCCATGGGGCCATCGCGGTCGAGGGCCACAACGTCAAGCTCGGGCGCGGCGGCATCCGCGAAATCGAATTCTTCGTGCAGACGCAGCAGCTGATCGCCGGCGGTCGCCATCCGCAGCTGCGCGGCCGCGAGACCCTGGGCTCGCTCCGCGCCCTGGCCGAGGGCGGATTCATCGACGAGGAGACCCGCGCCGCGCTCGAAGAGGCCTATCGATTCCTGCGCGGCGTCGAGCATCGGCTGCAGATGATCGCCGACGAGCAGACCCACGCGCTTCCCGGCGACCGCGACGGTGTTGCGCGCTTCGCCTGCTTTCTCGGCTACGAGGGGCGTGACGCCTTTGCGACGGCTCTGCTCCAACGTCTCGCCGCGGTGCAGAGCCGCTATTCGCAGCTGTTCGAGCATGCACCCGCGCAGGAAGCGGCGCGACGCGGGCTTCACTTTCCCGTCGACAGCGACGACCACGAGACGCTCGACAAGCTGGTCTCCATGGGCTTTCGCCGTCCGCTCGAGGCCTCGGCGGCGGTGCGGCGCTGGCTTGCCGGGGCGCCGCGCGCGCTGCGCGGCGAGAGCGCGCGCGGACTCATCGCCGAACTGGTGCCGCTGCTGGTGGACCGGTTCGCGCGGTCCGACAATCCCGATGCCGCTTTCGTCGCGTTCGACCGGTTCCTGGGGAATCTGCATGGCGGCTCCCGTCTGCTTGCCGTGCTGCGCGAAAATCCCGGGTTGCTCTCGCTGGTGGCGCTGGTGCTCGGCAACGCGCCGCGGCTCGCCGACACCCTCGCGTTGCAGCCGCAGGTCATCGACGCGCTGCTCGACCCCGCGTTCTTCGGCGCCTTGCCGGACGCCGAGCAGCTGACTGCGCGCCTCAACGAGTCGCTGGGCCAAGCCCAATCCTACGAGGACTTCCTCGACCGCGTGCGCCTTTTCGGGCAGGAGCACATGTTCCTGATCGGCACCCGCGTCCTGTCCGGCACTGTCTCGGCCCGCCAGGCCGGCGCGGCCTTCGCCGGATTGGCCGACGTCATCATCCGGGCCATGCATGGCGCCGTGAGGGAGCAGTTCGCGGCGGTGTACGGTCGGCTGGCGGGCGAGGCCAGCGCTGTTATCGCGCTCGGCAAGCTCGGCGGCCGCGAGATGACGGCCTCCTCGGACCTCGATCTCATCCTGGTCTACGAGTTCGATCCCGCGCATCCCGACTCGGACGGCGAGCGCCGCCTGCATGGCGGTCAGTATTTCGCCCGGCTGACCCAGCGGCTGATCAGCGCCATGACGGCGCAGACCAATTACGGCCGGCTCTACAACGTGGACATGCGGCTTCGCCCTTCGGGAGGCTCGGGGCCGGTCGCGACCTCTTTCGCGTCATTCGAAAGCTATCAGCGCCACGAGGCCTGGACCTGGGAGCACATGGCGCTCACGCGCGCGCGGGTCGTCTCCGGCCCGCCGGCGTTGGCACGGAGGCTTGCCGAGGCGATCCGCTCCGTGCTGTGCGCGCAACGCGATCCGGCGTTGCTCGCCGCCGACGTCGCCGAGATGCGGCGCGCGATCGCGGCCGAGAACAGCGACGCCAATCGCTGGGACCTCAAATATGCGGCGGGCGGCCTGATCGATCTCGAATTCATCGCGCAGTATCTTCAGCTCGTCCAAGCGGCCGCGCTGCCGGGCATCCTGGATACCTCGACCGCGGGCGTGTTCGACGCCGCGGCGCGATTGGGCGTGCTCAGCGTGGAGGATGCCGAGGTGCTGCGTCCGGCGACCCGGCTCTACCACGACCTCACCCAGATCCTGCGGCTGTGCCTGGCGGGGCCACTCGATTCCAAGACCGCCGGCGCCGGCCTGCTCGGGCTCCTCGCGCGCGCTGCGGACGTGCCCGACTTCGCGACCCTGGAAGCACACGTCGCGGAGACGCAGAGAAAAGTGCGGCTCTGTTTCGAGCGTATTGTCGGCAAGGCCGATCCTGACGGCCCTTGACCCGCGCCTCGACGCGCTTTCGCGCGGGTTACGGTCGCGCGTCGATGTTGCTACTCTATGGCCCTCTTCGTTCTCCCGCCCCAGGTGCCCATGCCCCCCATTCTCCGCCTTTACGAGGACACGCTTTCCGGCGACGGCGCGCTCGAAACCGCCCTGCCGGCCATGCCGCGGATGGTTTTCGTGGTGCATGGCGGCGCGACCATCGCGGGGCGGGCGTTCGGCGATGGCGAGGCCTGGTTCGGCGAAGGCTCGGTTGGGGTGTCGCCCGGCTCGACGGGGGTCACCTGCTGGCGCTTCGAGCTTGCGCCGCCCTCCTCGGCGAACGGGGCGGCGCGCGGAAGCGGCGTGATTTCACATGAGAAGCTCGCCGTGCGGCTCGACACGCTTCCGGCCGGCGACCTGCTGATGCGCGGCGACAGTGTCGCATTTCCGCCCGGCGGCTGCGCCTATCGGCACACGCATCAGGGCCCGGGGATCCGCTGCCTGATCGAGGGCGGCATCCGCATCGATACCCATGGCCGCTCGACGTCCTATGGACCGGGCGGCGCGTGGTTCGAATCCGGCCCCGAGCCGGTCTTCGCGCAGGCTGCCGACCGCCCGACGCGCTTCGTCCGCGTGATGATCCTGCCGCGCGCGCTCCTCGGCAAAAGCTCGATCGCCTATGTCAACGAGGAGGACAAGGCGAGGCCGAAGTCGCAACAGTACAAGATCTACGTGGACGCGCCGATCGTCCCACCCCCGGGCTGATCGGCACGCCCATTCGACCCGAGAGTGCGAGACAGCAAATGGCCAAGAGCGCGAAATCGAGCCCGCCCGCAAAACGCAGCACAAACGGGCGCAATGCCAAGCCGGGCAAGCATTCCAATCGCCCCTCGCGGGCCGAGGCGGAAGGCGCGGTCCGCACCCTGATCCGCTGGATCGGCGACAATCCGGATCGGGAAGGGCTGCTCGGAACGCCGTCGCGGGTCGTGCGCGCGTACGAGGAATGGTACGCCGGCTACGACGAGGATCCGCGCGACTACCTCGCGCGGACCTTCGAGGAGGTGGCGGGCTACGACGAGATCGTGCTCTTGCGCGATGTCCGCTTCGTGTCCCACTGCGAGCACCACATGGCCCCGATCATCGGCCGCGTTCACATCGCCTATTTGCCGCGCAACCGGGTGGTCGGCATCTCCAAGCTCGTCCGCCTGGTCGACGCGTATGCGAAGCGGCTGCAGGTGCAGGAGAAGATGACGGCCGAGATCGCCTCCTGTCTCAACAGCGTGCTCAAGCCGCATGGCGTCGCAGTGGTCGTCGAGGGGGCCCATGAGTGCATGACCACGCGCGGAGTGCGGCGGACGGATGTGACGATGGTGACGAGTCGCATGCTGGGCGTATTTCGCGATCAGCCGCAGACGCGCGAGGAATTTCTCGCCGCGATCGATCTGCGATCGGGTGTCCGCACGGGGAAGAACGGGTTGTGATGAGGCGGGCCGCGACCGGCGGACGCCGGTTTTCGGACCAGGCTGCGATCCGGCGACAGGGCAGGGCGAGCGGGGGTACATTGAAGCGATAGGACCTCGGCTCACGCGCCGCTCAGGCCGCATTGCGGGCCTGCATCGTCGGCAGCCCGATGGGGAGCCGCACGACCACCAGCGTGCCCTCGCCGGGGGCCGAGCGGATGCGCATGCAGCCGCCGTGCAGCTCGACAAGCGATTTCGCGATTGCCAGCCCGAGCCCGGACCCCTGATGGCTCTTCGTGAGCTGACTCTCGACTTGCTCGAAAGGGCGGCCGAGCTTGCGCAAGGCATCGGGTGGAATGCCGATCCCGCTGTCGCCGATGGCGATCACGATGGAATCGCCGCGCATCCGGCCGAGCACGTTCACGCGGCCGCCCTCGGGCGTGAACTTCACGGCATTCGACAACAAGTTGAGAATGATCTGCTTGCAGGCGCGGCGATCGCCTTCGAAATCGACGTCGGGCGCCACGTCGAGGCCGAGGGCGACCCCCTTGTCGGCCGCGCGGCCGGAGACGACGCGCAGGGAATCGGCGAGGATCTGGTCGAGCTGGAGCGTCTCACGGTCGAGCCGAAGGCGTCCGGCCTCGATCTTCGACATGTCGAGGACGTCGTTGATCACCTCGAGCAGGTATTGACCGCTCGAATGGATGTCGCGGCAATATTCGCCGTAGCGGTCGGCGCCGAGCGGGCCGAACAGCCCGGATGCCATGACCTCGGAGAATCCGATGATGGCATTGAGCGGCGTGCGCAGCTCGTGGCTCATGTTGGCGAGGAATTTCGACTTGGCCTGATTGGCGTCCTCGGCCCGCGTTTTCTCCTCCGCATATTTCTCCGCCAGCTCCGCGAGCAGCTGAGCCTGTGACTTGAGCGCCTGCTGCGAAGCGCGCAGATCGGCGACCGTCGCCATCAGGCGCCGCTCGCTGTCGATCAGCTTCTCCTCGTGCAGCTTGATCGTGGTGATATCGGTGCCGACCGAGACGTAACCGCCATCCTTTGTGCGCCGCTCGCTGATGTGCAGCCAGCGGCCGTCGTCGAGCTGGGCCTCGAAGGTGCGGGCGCCCGGCGAGGAGGTGCTTTCCGCGCCACTGGTGGTGCGCACCACGGGCTTGCGTCCGGCTGCAACCACCGCCTCGTACCCCGTGCCCGACCGCACCGCCTCGTCGGGCAGATCGTGCAGCTCCTGGAAGTTGGAGTTGCAGAGGACCAGGCGGTTGTCGGCGTCCCACAGCACGAAGGCCTCGGGAATGGTCTCGATGGCGTCGCGCAGGCGCAGATCGGCGGCGATGGTCTTCTCCACCAGGTCCTTCTGCTCGGTGGTGTCGACCGCGATCCCGATGAGGTGCGGGTCGCCGCCGTCGCGCTGGCGAATGATCTCGCAGCGCGCCCGCAGCCAGACCCAGTTGCCGCGGGCGTGACGCATGCGGAAGGCACGGTCGATCGAGCGGGTCTTTCCGTCGGCGAGCTGCATGGCGAGCTCGTAGAGGCGAATGTCGTCGGGATGCACCAGCGCGCTGACTTCGCCGAACGTGAGGAGGTCGTCGCGGGGGGCGAGACCGAGAATGGCGAACATGGAGTGCGACCAGAAGATGCGGCCGCGGGCGAGATCCCAGTCCCACAATCCGCAGCGGCCGCGGTTGAGCGCGGTATCGATCCGGGCCCGCACCGTCTCGTGGATCGCGTCCGCCTCGCGCGCACGCGTCGCCTGCCAGTGAAACGCGAAGCCGAGGATCAGCACCACGAAGCCGGTCGTCGCCGAGAGGGTGATGGTGAGCGCGGTGTCCGACCGCCAGACCGCGAGTGCCGCGCTGCGCGGCTGGATCACGGCGATCTGCCCGAACGGGGCCTGCAGGCCGCGCACGGTGGCGAAGACGTCGCTGCCGTCGGCCAGGGGAGTATCCATCACGCCGGCATCGGTCGTGAATGTCGTCAGCGGCTGGGCCGGCCCGAGCACGTCGAGCAGCGGGCGGCCGACATGATCGCGCGCGGGCAGCGCCGCCACGATGGTGCCGTCGATGTCACTGACGAGGATCGTGCGTCCACGCTCGGTCGCGCGCTCGGGCAGCGCGCGATCGAGCAGATCCTGCGCGCGGGCCAGGGCATCGTTCCTGGCCGTCGCGACGGACTCGTCGAGCCGCAGGCCGGTGATGCGCGAGATCGCCGTCAGATTGTCGGCGACCGCCGCGATTGCCTCGCGCCGATGATCGTTGATCTGGACGATCGCGCCGATCGCCATGGTGGCGAGAAAAGCGATGATGAGAACCGGCACTGCCCGGCGCAGTGCAGGCTCGGCGACGAGAAGCCGCCGATACGCAGGCTTGGCGATCGATTGCGCCAGGCCCTTGATCGAATCCGCACTCGGTGACGCGCTCGCAAGAGCGGGCGCCATGCCAAGCCTCCCCCTTCAGGTCGTCCCTGCCACCCTCTTCGGTCAGGATGTGCCGCATCTCTTCCCGAATCATGTCCATTGGAATCCATCGGCGAATCTTTGTCGAGAGTCCCGGCCGCGGATTTTTTAAGAATTTCTTACAGACGCAGAGAGCGCGCGAAAGTCCCGATTCGACTTGGGTTTTCGGCGAATCGAGATCGCGCGTTGCGCGCTGTCCACAGTCAAGCGATTCGGCCTTGACAGTGATTCGCCGACGCCGGTTTCAGGCCGGCGCGAGCGAGCGCTCGACGATGTCGCGCACGTCGGTCGAAAGCGAAGCGGCGGCCGCCACGCGGCGCAACTCCGCTTCGGCCTTGTCGCGCCGGCCGGGCTCGAGCGCCCGCCAGCTCCGGAAGGCGGTCATCAGGCGCGAGGCGACCTGCGGGTTGCGCTGGTCGAGTGCGAGCACGGTGTCGACAAGGAAGACGTAGCCTGCGCCATCGGGACGATTGAACTGCGTCTGATTGGCCTGCGCGAAGGCGCCGACCAGAGAGCGCACCCGATTGGGATTGCCGAGGGAGAAGGCGGGGTGGCGGGTGAGCTCGCGCACGCGTTCGAGCGTCGAAGCCTCGGGGATGGCCGCCTGAAGGGCGAACCATTTGTCGATGACCAGCGGATCGGCCTCGAACCGGCGATAGAAGTCGTCGATCGCGGCCTGGCGCTCGCGGACCGGATGCTGCGCCAACGTCGTGATTGCGGCCATGCGGTCGGTCATGTTGTCGGCCGCCTGGTACTGGCGCGCTGCGAGGGCGATCGCGGCCGAGCCGCCCGATGCGGCAAGGAGGTCGAGCGCCACGTTCTTGAGGCTGCGCCGGCCCGCGCTCGCCGCGTCCGGACTGTAGGGGCCGCTGTCGGACAGGCGGCGATAGGCCTCGCGCAGGGGCGACCCGAGCGCGTCGCCGATGGCCGCGCGTAAGGCGGCGCGAGCCGCGAAGATGGCGTCCGGATCGACGTCCTTCCCGAGCTCGCGCGCAATGTCGGCCTCCGACGGCACGGTCAGCGCCTGGGCGACGAAGGCCGGCTCGAGCGCGGGATCGGCAAGGATCGCCCGCAGCGCATCCATGAGCCCGGGATCGGTCCGCATCGGTCGGCCGGCGCGCAGTGCGGTGACGTTGTCGGTGAGCAGCGTCGAGGCGAGCGTCTGCAATGCCTGCCAACGATTGAACGGATCGTTGTCGTGGGCGGCGAGGAAGCGCAGGTCGTCGGGGGTGAGGTTGGCGGTGAGCTTGATCGGGGCCGAGAAGCTGCGGTTGAGCGATGCAACCGGGCGCTCCGGCACGTCGGTGAACACGAGGGTCTCGGTCGGCCGCGTGAGGATCGCGACACCGCGCTCGACCGGTCCGGCATTGGCGCGCGTGAGCGGCAGGTCGCGGCCGTCCGGCGCCAAAAGCCCGACGGCGAGCGGGATCACCATGGGCTCCTTGTCGGGCTGCCCGGGCGTCGGCCGCAGCATCTGCGTCACGTCGAGCGTGCAGGTCTTCGCCTTGGCGTCATAGCTCACCGTCACGGCGACTTCCGGCGTCCCGGCCTGCCGATACCAGCGCATGAACTGGGTCAGGTCGCTCCCGGTCGCATCGGCGAAGCACGCGACGAAGTCCTCGACGGTTGCGGCATGGCCGTCGTGGCGCTGGAAATAGAGGTCCATGCCGGCGCGAAAGCCCTGGGTGCCCAGCATGGTCTTGAGCATCCGGACGATCTCGGCGCCCTTCTCGTAGACCGTCGAGGTGTAGAAGTTGTTGATCTCGCGGTACACCTCGGGACGCACCGGATGAGCGAGGGGCCCGGCATCCTCGACGAACTGATGCGCGCGCAGCGCGCGCACGTCGGCGATGCGCTTGACGGGGCGCGAGCGCTGATCGGCGGTGTATTCCTGATCGCGGAAGACCGTGAGGCCCTCCTTGAGGCAGAGCTGGAACCAGTCGCGGCAGGTGATGCGGTCGCCCGTCCAGTTGTGGAAGTATTCGTGGGCGATGATCGCGTCGATGCTTGCGTAGTCCGTGTCGGTCGCCGTCTCGGGAGTCGCAAGAACATATTTGTCGTTGAAGACGTTGAGGCCCTTGTTCTCCATCGCTCCCATGTTGAAGGCGGAGACTGCCACGATCATGAAGATATCGAGATCGTATTCGCGCCCGAACGCCTGCTCGTCCCAGCGCATCGACCGCTTCAGCGCCTCCATGGCGAAGCCGGCACGGCTTTCCTTCCCGGGCTCGACATAGATGCGCAGCACGATGCGGCGGCCCGACATCGTGACGAAGGTGTCCTCGATATGGCCGAGCACGCCGCCGACCAGGGCGAACAGATAGGACGGCTTGGGAAAGGGATCGTGCCATACGGCGAAATGGCGGCCGGTTCCCGGGATGTCGCCGGACTCGACCAGGTTGCCGTTCGCGAGCAGCACCGGCGCGTCGGCCTTCTCGGCCTCGATGCGGGTGGTGTAGACCGCCATCACGTCGGGCCGGTCGAGGAAATAGGTGATGCGGCGGAAGCCTTCCGCCTCGCATTGGGTGCAATAGGTGGCGCCCGCGCGATAGAGTCCGGAGAGCTGCGTGTTCGCGGCCGGATCGACCAGGGTCTCGATCTCGAGCGTGAACGGGCGCTGTGGCGGTTGCGCGATCGTCAGCCGGTCGGGCGTTGCCGAAAAGGCCTCGGCCGGCAGCGGCGCACCGTCGAGCGCGATCGACTGCAAGGCGAGGTCGTCGCCGTCGAGCGCGAGTGGCGCCGCGGCCCGCGCGGCGGGATTCGGCCTGAGCTTGAGCGTGGCGCGCACCCGCGTCGCGGTCGCATGCAGCGACACGTCGAGGGCGACGGTATCCACCAGCCAGCTCGGCGGCTGATAGTCGGCAAGTCGAACGGGCTGATCCTGGTCGGTGCGCATCTTGATCCATGGTGCGGGGATGATCACCTGATCTAAGCCGTTTAGAGCGAAACGCCAAGGCTCTCGCGCGGCGCGCCGTCCGGCCTGGTCCCGGCGTGTTGCGGGCGAGCGGCGCGAACCGCATAATCCGCCGATGCCGCACGATACCGACCAAGGGTCGGCCATCATGCACGCCATGGTGCTGGAACGGCCGGGCGCGCCGCTCGTCATGCGCGAGCGTCCGGTGCCGGCTCCCAGGCGCGGCGAGATCCTGGTGGAGATCGAGGCCTGCGGCGTGTGTCGCACCGACCTGCACGTGATCGACGGCGAGCTGCCCGATATCCGCTGCCCGATCGTGCCCGGCCATGAGATCGTCGGCCGCGTCGCCGCGACCGGAGAGGGCGTCGCCGGCCTCACGCCGGGCAGCCGCATCGGCATTCCCTGGCTCGGCTCGACCTGTGGCGTCTGTCCCTATTGCCGCGCGGGACGCGAGAACCTGTGCGATCGCCCGGTGTTCACCGGCTATACCCGCGACGGCGGCTATGCGACCCACAGCGTTGCCGACGCACGCTATTGCTTTCCGCTGCCGGAGGCGGCCGATGCCGCCGCGCTTTCGCCGCTGCTGTGTGCCGGCCTGATCGGCTGGCGCAGCTACCGCATGGCGGGTGACGGCGCCGCGCTCGGCATCTACGGTTTCGGCGCCGCGGCGCACATTCTGACGCAGGTCGCAGTCTGGCATGGACGGCGCGTCTATGCGTTCACGCGCGCGGGCGACGCGTCCGCGCAGGCGTTCGCGCGCTCGCTCGGCGCGGCGTGGGCCGGCGCCTCCGAGGAGACGCCGCCGGAGCCGCTCGATGCGGCCATCGTCTTCGCGCCGGTCGGTGCGCTGGTGCCGATCGCGCTGCGCGCCGTGAAGAAGGGCGGCCGCGTGGTCTGCGGGGGCATCCATATGTCGGACATTCCGAGCTTTCCCTACCGCATCCTGTGGGAAGAGCGGCAGGTGGTCTCGGTCGCCAATCTCACGCGCGCCGACGCGCACGAATTTCTCGCGGTCGCCCCGACCGCCAGGGTCAAGACCGAGGTCGTGCGCTATCCGCTCGCCGAGGCCAATGCAGCGCTTGCCGATCTGCGCAATGGACGCCTCCAGGGCGCCGCGGTGCTCATCCCGTGAGGTCCGGTCTCAGGCCGGTCGCGCCCTTGCCTGAGGCCCGCGATCCGCGGTTAACTTTTGCGGGCGGCCAATGCCAACGCTCGACAAATGGGAGGAGACCATGAATCGCTGCCGGCTTCGTACGATCGTCTGCGCGCTCTGCACGATGCTGCTGGGTTGCGCGGCCGGAAGGGCGAGCGAGATTCATCGCGTGATCACTGGTTTCGATGCGGCCAACAAGTCGACGGCGCTGTTCGACAGCCGGCTGACGCTCGAGGTCGGCAAATCCGGAACGGCGGGCGCCGTCCTCTGGATGACCGACACCTATCCGGTCGGATTCTCGCAGCAGGATACCGCCCAGCGCCCGGTCGGCATTCCGCCGCCGGCCAACGGCACGGTGCTCCGGGTGGTGGAGTTTCCCCCGGCCGACGACGCGAAGCTCGCGAAAATGGACACGAACTTCATGATGAAGATCATCGGCGACAATGCGCCGACGCGCGGCGTCCCGGTCACTCATCCGATGATGCATCGCACGCGCTCGGTCGACTATGCCATCATCATGTCGGGCGAGATCGACATGATGCTGGATGACAAGACCGTTCACCTCAAGGCGGGAGACGTCGTGGTTCAGCAGGCGACCAATCACGCCTGGATCAATCACGGCACGCAGCCCTGCCGGGTCGTGTTCGTGCTCATGGATTCCAAGCAGCCCTGATGCTGCGAACTTCGGGTTCACAGAACTAGCCCGGTTTCGCACACCCGCCCAGCCCGGCAGGGCGGGTGTGCGAGCGCGGCGGCTGAACCCGCCTGCACGGCGGCTGAACCCGGCTTGAATCACCGCGGCTCGGCGTGGCCGATCACCCGCTTGATCTCCGGGAAACGTCGGCGCAAGCCGCGCTCCACGCCGTCCACCATCTCGTGAACGTCGCCGACCCGGATCTTGGGGTCGACGTTGCAATGGAAATTGACGATCTCGCC
>DASTZX010000351.1:0-3536 GCA_035764045.1 Xanthobacteraceae bacterium
GGCCGGTGTCCCGCGCCGCAGCGCGGTATTCGATTGCAAGCTTACGGGCAGAAGAAGCGCGGACGGCTGTAGCCGACCACATTGCCCCAGCGGTCGATGAGCGGACGCCGCGCCCAGTAGCCGCCCGGGCAGCCGATCGGAACCGGTCCGCTGTAGGCGTAGTAGGGCTCATAGCCCGCGACCGGCGCATAACCCCGATAGACGGGAGCCGGCGCGCTGTTGGCGATCGCGCCGCCGATGATGGCGCCCGCCGCGAGGCCGCCGATGACGCCGGCGCCGACCGCGCAACCGACGCAACGCGCGTCAGCGGTCGTGGGAGCGGCAGCGGTCGCGAGCGCGATGGCCGAAGCCGCGGCAAAAGCGGTGAGAGTCTTGGTCATGATAGCGAGGTCCCTCCGTGCTGGTGCGGTCGGCCGCGAGACCGAACGCCAATTGATTCCATTGTAGGTCTATTCGAGCCCCGGGGAAAGGAACGTAAGCAATTTGTCGGAAGTGTGTTGTGCATGGTTAAAGCCCCGTGCCGTGCACAATCCACAAGCGAAAGCCGGACGCGGTGAGCGCCCGGCTTCCGTCAGCTCAGATTTCTGAACGTTCGTTCAGCGCGTTAGCGGCACACGCGCCGCCAGTGCCAGCCGTACGGGGTCCAGACCCGGTGCCTCCAGCAGCCATAGTACGGCCCGTCGTACCCCGCGTAACTGCCGTAGTACGGCCCGCCGTAATAGCCGTAGCCGTAGTACGGAGATGCGAGTGCGCCACCGATAATCGCGCCGGCTGCCAGCCCGCCCAGGACGGCGCCGCCGCGCCAGCCGCCACCGTGATGCCAGCCACCGCCGCCGTGCCAGCCCCCGCCGCCCCAACGGGCCTCGGCGTGCTGCGGAGCCGCGACAGTCGCAACAGCCAGCGCCGCGCCTGCCGCAAGAACTGTCAGGGTCTTCTTCATTGCAGGTACCTCGCGAATACTTACTTGAGCCCCCTCCACAACAAACGCCGCGAGTGGAGCGGGGTTCCGAGTGTTCCGCCGGGTCCCGTTCATCCTGCATTCATCTTGAAGGCGGCGCGAGCGATGCAGAGCGCCTGCTGAGGCTCGATTTCACGGAATCGGCAGCAGCGGCTGCTTGCCCTTGTGAAGCTGCATGTCGACAGCGGTGAGCAGCGCCGCGGTGCCGGCATAATTGCCCATCAGCAACACCAGGTCGACGAGCTTGTGCGGCCCGAGCAGCGCCTTGAGACGCGCGAAGGTCTCGGCTTTGACCTTGTGGTCGCGCCAGAGCTCGCGGCCGAGTGTGATCACGAGCGCGTCGCTCTCGTCGAGTCCGGCCGTGCTCTTGCGAAACTTGATGACCTCGATGATCTCCTGCGCGACCCTTTCCTTGAGCGCCTCGGGCTCGTGCGCGACCCATTCGAACTGGCTGTCCATCTCGCGCGCGGTGGCGAGGATCGCGATCTCGCGCATGCGCGGCGAGATGCCGGCCTCGAAGCGCAGATATCGGTTGAGCGCGCGCAGATGTCCGGTGGTCTTCGGGCTGTAGAGCTGGACGCCCGCCGGCCCCTGCAGTCCCGCGATGGTGGTGCCGGGACGCGACGCCTCGTCGAAGGTCTTGCGCGCCGCCTCGTCGAGCTCCTCGCGCGGCGGCAGCGGCAGGCGGAATCCCGATTGCGGGTCGATGTCGGACGGCATTTGCATCTCCATGCGGGTCTGAGCGGGGGCGGGCTGCGCGAACGGAATGAGCAGCGCCGCGGCGAGTGGAAGGGTGAAGCAGGCGCGGATGCGGCGGGCGGTCATGGGTGGTCCTCCGGCACGGCGGCGGTCAATTCTCGAAGAAGCGGTTCTTCGGGCGCGGCGGGCCGAGGTTTTCGCGCAGCGTCCTGCCTTCGTATTCGCGGCGGAAGAGGCCGCGGCGCTGCAGCTCGGGCACCACGCGATCGATGAAATCGTCGAGCCCGCCCGGCAAATAGGGGAACATGACGGTGAATCCGTCCGAGCCGTTCGTCTCGAGCCACTCTTCCATCTCGTCGGCGATGGTCTGCGGCGTGCCGACCATCGCGAGGCCCGCATAGCCGCCGAGCCGCTGCGCGAGCTGGCGCACGGTCAGGTTCTCGCGCCGGGCGAGCGCGATCGCGCGCTCGCGGCCGCTCTTGCTGGCGTTGCTCTCGGGGATCTCGGGCAGGGGCCCGTCGGGATCGAACTTCGAGGCGTCGTGGCCGAGCGCGATCGATAGCGACGCGATCGCGTTGGCGTAGTTCACCAGGCTGTCGAGCTTGGCGCGCTTCGCGCGCGCCTCGTCCACGGTGTCGCCGACGACGACGAAGCAGGCCGGCAGGATCTTCATGTGCTCGGGGTTGCGGCCGGCCTTCTGCATCCGGCCCTTCACGTCGGCGTAGAACTCGCGCCCCGCCGCGAGGCCGCTCTGGGCGGTGAACACCGCCTCGGCGGTCTCGGCGGCGAGCTGGCGGCCGGCGTCGGAGGCGCCCGCCTGCACGATCACGGGCCAGCCCTGGATCGGCCGCGCGATGTTGAGCGGGCCGCGCACCGAGAGATACGGTCCCTTGTGGCCGAGCACGTGCATCTTGGCAGGATCGAGATAGATGCCGTTCTCGACGTCGCGCACGAAGGCGTCGTCGGCCCAGGAATCCCACAGGCCCGTCACCACGTCGTAGAACTCGCGCGCGCGGCGATAGCGCTCGCCATGCTCCATGTGGTCATCGAGGCCGAAATTGAGCGCGGCATCCGGGTTCGAGGTGGTGACGATGTTCCAGCCGGCGCGGCCGCCGCTGATATGATCGAGCGAGGCGAAGCGGCGCGCGATGTGGTAGGGCGCGTCGAAGGTGGTCGACCCGGTGGCGACCAGGCCGAGCCGCTCGGTCGCCTGCGACAGCGCCGAGAGCAGCGTGAACGGCTCGAACGAGGTCACCGTGTGGCTGCGCTTGAGCGCCTCGACCGGCATGTTGAGCACCGCCATGTGGTCGGCCATGAAGAAGGCGTCGAACTTCGCCGCCTCGAGACGCTGCGCGAAATGCTTCAGATGCGCGAAGTTGAAGTTCGCGTCCGGATAGGCGCCCGGATAGCGCCAGGCGCCGGTGTGGATGCTCGCCGGGCGCATGAAGGCGCCGAGCCTGAGTTGACGCGATGCCATGGGGACGCCTCACTCGTCATGCGCGGGCTTGTCCCCGCGCATCCACGTCTTGGTGGCACGCCATTAAGCAAGACGTGGATGGCCGGGACAAGCCCGGCCATGACAGCGGCGGGACGTGGATGGCCGGGACAAGCCCGGCCATGACACGGTCGGGCAGGTCACATCGGCTTGATCTCGACCTTGCGGAATTTCACCACGCCCTGGCCGTACTGGAGCGCGATGCGGCCCTTGGGGTGCTTGTCGTCGGTCGCGCCGTCGACTGTCTTGACGCCATTGAGGGTCACGTCGAAGCGGGGACCCTTGGCGGTGATCTCGAACACGTTCCACTTGCCGCCGGCCTTGATCGGGGTCGTCACCTTGGCGACGTCGACGATCGCGCCGGTGCCGTAGCTCGGATCGGGC
>DASTZX010000352.1:0-3056 GCA_035764045.1 Xanthobacteraceae bacterium
AAAACGGTTCAATGCCGTCGACCTTGTGCGCAGGGGCGCTGAAGTTCTCGGCGGCAAGGGGGGCGGCGGGCGTCCCGACATGGCGCAGGCCGGCGGGCCCGACGGGTCCAAGGCGGAAGCCGCGCTCGCGGCCATTGCGGCAGCGCTCGGCAATCCCTGACGGGGAGGTGACTTGTGGCGCAGGTCCGGTTCACGAGCTGGCTGCGCGAGCTGGTGCCGGATGAGGCGATCGAGGCGGAGGGCGCGACCGTCGGCGACGCGCTCGCGCACGTGTTCACCAGCCTGCCGCAGGTGCGCGGCTATGTGCTCGACGATCGCGGAAACCTGCGCAAGCACGTCTGCATCTTCGCCGACGGCGCGCGGCTGCCGCGTGACGCGACCCTGGCGCATCCCATTGGTCATAATTCGACGCTGTACGTGATGCAGGCTCTGTCCGGGGGCTGACGGGTTTCTCGATCGAGTTCGTATGGTGGGCAAGCGTGCCCACCGGACGTGGGCACGGCGCTTTCGCGCCTTTGCCCACTCTACAGAAGGTTGGGGATGCTGAATGCCAGACGACAAGCTTCTGGTGGCGACGCGCAAGGGGCTGCTCACGCTCACGCGCGCGAGCAACGGATGGACCGTGACCGATCACGCCTTTCCGGGCGTGCCGGTGACGAGCATGGTCGCCGATCCGCGCGACGGCGCGGTCTATGCCGCGCTCAAGCACGGACATTTCGGCGCCAAGCTGCACCGCTCGGACGACGGCGGCTACTCGTGGAGCGAGATCGCGACGCCCGCCTTTCCGGCGACCGCGGCGGGCGCACCCTCGGTCCTGCAATTCTGGATTCTCGAGCCGGGCGGCGAGCGCGGCGAGGTGTGGGCCGGCGCCATTCCGGCCGGCCTGTTTCGCTCCGCCGATCGCGGCGCGACCTGGGAGTTCGTCGCGGCGCTGTGGAATGTGCCGGAGCGCGCGCGCTGGTTCGGCGGCGGCTATGACGATGCCGGCATCCACAGCATCTCGCCCGATCCGCGCGATCGCGCCCGTGTCTTCGTCGCCATCTCCTGCGGTGGGGTGTGGGAGACGCGCGATGCGGGCGAGACCTGGGCGCTCGAGGGCGACGGCATGGTCGCGACCTATCTGCCGCCGGAAAACGCCGGCGACCGTGCGACCCAGGATCCGCACAGGGTGGCACGCTGCGCCGCCGCGCCCGATGTGATGTGGATGCAGCACCACTGCGGCATCTTCCGCTCCACCGATGCCGGGGCGACCTGGACCCAGCTCAGGCTTCCGGGGGACGACTTCGGATTTGCGGTCGCGGCGCATCCGCGCGATCCGGCGACCGCGTGGTTCGTGCCCGCGATCAAGGACGAGCTGCGCATCCCGCGCGATGGGGCGCTTGCGGTCACGCGCACCCGCGACGGCGGCCGGACGTTCGAGAGCCTGCGCGAGGGTCTCCCGCAGCGGGGCGCTTACGACCTCGTCTACCGGCACGGGCTCGACGTCGATGCGACCGGCAATGCGCTGGCCATGGGCTCGACCACCGGCGCGCTCTGGACGAGCGATACGGCCGGGGAGAGCTGGCGCCTGGTCAACGCCCATCTGCCGCCGATCTACGGCGTGCGGTTCATGTGACGGCTCACGTGATCGCGCGCCCGCGTGTCGCGGGCCGGGCGGAATTATGGATTACAGGATTTGAGCGTCAGGTAGATCACGAACTCGAACCGCGCCGGCGCCTCATGCCCGAGCGGGGCGCGTGCGCGGCTCGGCCGCCAGATGCTCACGGCGATCTCCCGCACGCCAATTCCCCGGTGGTTTTCCCGATGGGTGCGGACCGCGATGCGCGGCCAGAAGCGATAAGACAGAGCGGTCAGGACAGCCCCCGTCAGGGCGAGAATGGGCAGGCTCAGCTCCAACGCCATGGTACCCTCCTACGCATGAACGTAATTAAAAATTACACAAGCATCAAATGGAGTCAATTGGATTAGGGGCGCGTTAACCATCTTCTTCCGCTTCGCGGCGAAACGCGCCCCAGGTGCTTGTTCCCGCTGTAATTTCGGTTTACAAACTCTTAAAGAGTAATCGTCGCGTAATCTCGCGGGGGGTGTCATGACGTGGTCCCCGGACGCCGTCCGGCTCTATGAGCAGGACCTGCTGCAAAAAGCCGACATGCTGGCGATCGGTCTCAAGGGCCTGCGCGCTGCCGATCCGGGCCGCGCCGCCCAGGCGCTCGAGGCGATCACCGCGCGGCTCGAAGGCGCGGCATTGCGCGACCTACCGCTCGTCCCGGTGACGGAGCAGGGCGCCCCGACGGAGCGGCAGCGGCCGCTCCTCATCGCCAGCCGCGGGGGCAGCGAGGATATCGAGGATTTCATCCTCGACATCCTGGCCGAGAACCCGTTGGGGCTGTCGGTGCAGGAAATCGTCGATCACCTCGACGAGGCGCAACTCGACATGAAGCGCCGCACGCTGGTGGTCCGCCTCCACCGCATGGTCCACGCAGGCAAGCTCGCCTCGCGCGCGCACGGCCACTACGCGCTGAGTGAAGCCGAGCGCACGCGCCGAAGGGCGTAAGCGCCGTTCGTCATTCCGGGAGCATAACGGTTCGTCATTCCGGAAGGCGCGCCATGCGCGGCTATCCGGAATCCAGCCGCTTCATTCTGCCTTGCTGGATTCCGGGTTCGCGCCTACGGCGCGCCCCGGAATGACGGGCGGGACCTTAGTGTGCCGCGCGTTGCGCGGCTTCCGGAATGACGGAGGACGCGCGGCGCTACGCCGCCATCGCCTTCTTGAGGTTTTCGTCGACCTTGTCGAGGAAGCCGGTGGTGGAGAGCCACTTCTGCTCGGGGCCGATGAGCAGCGCCAGGTCCTTCGTCATGTAGCCCATCTCGACCGTCTCGACGCAGACCTTCTCCAGCGTCGCGGCGAACTTCCCGAGCTCCGTGTTGCCGTCGAGCTTGGCGCGGTGAGAGAGCCCGCGCGTCCAGGCGAAGATCGAGGCGATCGAGTTGGTGGAGGTGTCGCGCCCCTTCTGGTGCTCACGATAGTGCCGCGTCACCGTGCCGTGCGCGGCCTC
>DASTZX010000353.1:0-20694 GCA_035764045.1 Xanthobacteraceae bacterium
GGACGTGAAACTTCGGGCGTGCGAAAGTGTTGACACCGGATCGGCCCGTCGATCCGAAGCAGCGCCTGCGATGGCCAAGCTCGCCACCAAGCTCCGCACCAGAAGCCGGCTCAAGACCGAGCGGCCGCGCCTGCACAAGGTCATCCTGGTCAACGACGACTACACGCCGCGCGAATTCGTCGTGCTCGTCCTCAAGGCCGAGTTTCGCATGAACGAGGAGCATGCCTTCCAGGTGATGCTCACGGCGCATCGGAAGGGCTCCTGCGTGGTCGCGGTCTATGCGCAGGACATCGCCGAGACCAAGGCGACGCGCGCAACCGATCTGGGGCGCAGCAAAGGATACCCGCTGCTGTTCACCACCGAACCCGAGGAATAGGGCCGTCGCCGACGGGAGACCCGACGTCGCCGCACGGTTGCGCCATGCGTCACCGATGCGCGCGACGCTCATTGCCGCGATCGCTTCTGCGGGCATGATCGCGACGTTCTTGATCTTCGACAATCCGGTCAATGCGGCCCTCAATGCGTGGACGCCATCGACCATTCCGCCTGATTGGGGAAGCTATCGGCTGCGATGGGAGATCGGCCACGCGCTTGCGGCGATCCTGTCGGTCATTGCGCTGACGGCGCTTCTTCGCGCCTCGCTCGTCGAACGCGATCGCAGCCGGCCGGTCAAGGGCTGAACGCTTCGGCGGCCGCCGTAACACGATCCACGTGCAATCGGGCATGATGCGCGCCCGAGCTTGGAGATTGCGATGACCCCGGTGGCGCGAGCGCCCGGCTTTTATGGGCGGCGGGTCGTCGCCGCAGCCTTCGTGCTCGCGGTGTGCGGCTGGGGATTGGGCTTCTACGGGCCGCCGATCTATCTCGAGGCCGTCCGCACCGCGCGCGGCTGGCCGCTGGCGGTCATCTCTGCGGCGGTCACGACGCATTTTCTGGCGGGCGCGCTGGTCGTTGCCAATCTGCCGGCGCTCTATCGCGGCTTCGGCCTCGCCACCGTCACCAAGGCCGGCGCGCTGGCCTTGGCGGCCGGCGTTCTCGGCTGGGCGCTGGCCGGCTCGCCGTGGCAGCTCTTCGCCGCGACCGTCGTCAGCGGCGCCGGCTGGGCGGCGACCGGCGGGGCCGCCGTGAACGCGATCGTGTCGCCATGGTTCGTGCGCACCCGTCCGGTCGCGCTCGCCATGGCCTACAATGGCGCAAGCATCGGCGGCGTCATCTTCTCGCCGCTGTGGGTCGCGGCGATCAGCATCCTGGGATTCCCGCTCGCCGCTGCGATCATCGGGGCCGTGGTCGCGCTCACCGTCTGGGTCCTGGCCGCTCTCTGGTTCGCGCGCACGCCCGCGCAACTCGGGCTCGCGCCCGACGGCGACCGACCCGGTGCGGCCGCGGCTCCGGCCGCGCCGTCGCGCATGAAACCCCTGCGGCGCGGCAAGCTGTGGCGCGATCCGACCTTCCTTACGCTTGCGGCCGGGATGGCGCTCGGCCTGTTCGCGCAGATCGGGCTGATCGCCCACCTGTTTTCGCTGATGGCGCCCGCGCTCGGTGCGCAGCTCGCCGGTCTGGCGATGGGCGCCGCGACCGCCGCCGCAATTGCCGGCCGCACGGTGGTCGGCTGGCTGATGTCCCCGGGAGCCGACCGGCGCCTGATCGGTTGCGCGAGCTATGCGGTGCAGATCGCCGGCTCGGTCGCGTTCATCGCCGCGGCGGGCACGAGCCCGCCACTGCTTCTCCTCGGCGTGCTCCTGTTCGGCCTCGGCATCGGCAATGCCACGTCGTTGCCGCCGCTCATCGCGCAGGCAGAATTCGCCGAGGACGAGGTGCCACGGGTCGTCTCGCTCATCGTGGCGATCTCTCAGGGGGCGTATGCGTTCGCCCCCGCCGTGTTCGGGCTCATCCGCGAGCTTGCGCCGGGGGGCGCGGCGTTCTTCGCCGCGGCGGTGCTGGTGCAAGGACTGGCGATCGCGACGTTCCTGGCGGGCCGCTGCCGATAACTCACTGCCGCATCAGCAGCACCGGTTCGGTGGTCTCGGGAACACGCTCCCAGGTCGAGGCGTCGCCCTCCTCGAAGCGCCAGGTCTGGCCGCGGGCGTTCTTGAGCAGGAGCTCGCCGCGGTCCATCTGCCAGGCGGTCGGAGCGAAGCGGGTCACGAACGCATCGCAGCCCGGCTTGACCTTGAGCGCGAGATCGGAGCCGGCCGGCGTGCTGGCGAGGGTCAGAATGCAGATCGGCTTGCCGGAGCCGCGAACGATGCCCCAGTCGCCCGCCACCTGCTCGGGCTCCTTCGGGGGCGGGCCGACCGCGGTGGTGGCCTGGATGAACAGGATCCCTTCCCCCGGCTTCGGCGCCTCGTAGATGCGCGACTCCACCTCGCTGAAATCGAGCAGCGACCTGCCCTTGGCGTCGAGCATGCGCAGGAAGTCGTTCTCGCGCAGTGTCCAGCCGACGACCTCGGTGATGAACGGAAACAGGCCGGCGCAGCCCTTGTCGAATTCGAGCCGCATGCCGACCGGCGCGGGATCGGTGCGAAACGTCACCGTGCAGCGCTTGTCGCGGTCGGCGTTGGAGAATTCCCAAGTGCCCTCCGTCATCGTCTTGACGGCGTCGCTGACCGGCGCCTGCGCGCGCGCCGGCGCGAGGAGGCCGACGAGTGCCAGCGCGATCAGGCCGGCGCGGCCGATCGCTCGCGGGGCGACGTGCGCCGCCATCGCGGTCACGTCCGCTTGCGCGGCGGCCACGGCGTCTCCGGGACCGGCGTCAGCGGTCCCTTGCCGGCGGCCCACGAGGCGAGATTGTCGACGACGAGCTGATCCATCTTGGTGCGCGTCCATACCGATCCCGAGCCGAGGTGGGGAAACAGGACCACGTTCTCCATCGCGATGAGCTCGCTCGGCACCTCCGGCTCCTTGACGTAGACGTCGAGGCCGGCGGAGAGGATCTTCTTGTCCTTGAGCGCGCGGATCAGCGCCGGCTCGTCGACCACCGAGCCGCGCGCCATGTTGATCAGGATGCCGTTCGGGCCGAGCGCGTCGAGCACCTCGGCATTGATCATGTTCTGCGTCGCCGCGCCGCCGGGCACGATCACCATCAGCGTATCGACGTCGCGCGCCATGTCGAGGAGCTTCGGATAGTGGCGATAGCGCACGTCCGGCCGCGGCGTGCGGGTGTGGTAGACGATCGGCAGGCCGAACGCCTCGAGCCGCCGCGCGATCGCCCTGCCGATGCGTCCCATGCCGACGATGCCGATGGTGCGGTCGCGCAGCGTCGCGCGGGTGAGCGGATAGCCCTTCTCCAGCCATTTCCCGGCGCGCAGATAGCGTTCGGCCTGGGGGAATTCGCGCACGGTGCACAACAGGAGCCCGAGCGCCGTATCGGCGACCTCCTCGTCGAGCACTTCCGGCGTGTTCGTCGCCACGATGCCGTGCGCGCCCGCCCACTGGGCCTCGACGTGGTCGTAGCCGACGCCGAAGCTCGACACGATCTCCAGGCGCGGGAAGCGGGACATCAGCGCGGCGTTGATCGTCACGTTGCTGAGCGTCACCGCGAAGCCGCGCACCCGGTCGGCGATCGCGGCGATCGCCGCATCGCGGTCGCCGCCGTCCGGGAGACGGTGCACCGTGAACAGCGGAGCGAGGCCGTTTGCGATCACCGGCTTGGGCGGTCCCAACATCAGGATATCGGGTTTTTCGCTCGCCATTGCGTGGTCTCCTTCGCGGACCAAGCCGGTCGCGCATGCCGCCACGTTATGGACCGCTCACTGCCGCGTTTCAATCCACCGTTGCGACGCGAGGCTGTAGACGAGCCGCGGCCAAGCGCACTACGCTGACCAAGAGAGTCGCCTTGCAGCTCGCATCGCGACACGCGAGGGAGAGGCCGATGCGCCGAAGCCACCTGTCCGTGAGCGGATTGAGCATTCTGTTCGCGCTGCTCCTTGCGCTGTGGGAGATCTATTTCTTCGGCTTTGCGGGCGGCCCGGATGGAGCGCCCAGCTGGTTTACGCCCGATCGCATCGGCTTCAATCTGGCATGGCTGACCTGGGCATATCTCTCCTACCAGCTCCTCTCGATCCCATTCGCATTGCCGAGCGTTGGCAACCGGTTCATCGGCGTCCTGGACGGAATGGCATCGCTGGCGCCGCTCGCCGTCGTCCTCGTCGTGATCTTCGGGCGACAGCACCTCCTCAACACGCCGCAGCGGTGGGAAGCCGCGATCCTGCTGATGTTCGTGACCGCGACGGACCTGTTCGGCGGCTATGCGTTCAACATCGCGCTCAGCCGGCGGATCTTCGACGTCGGCGGGGCGCCCGGGACGGGCTGAACGCCGTCCGTGCCTAGAGTCATTGATTGGCGCATGTCCTTATCGGCGAACCGGTGGCCACTTCGCCGGGACGTGCGCTAGATCATCAGCCCGACCGGGTGCTCGATGAAGTGGCGGAATGCGGCGACGAGCTCGGCGCCGAGCGCGCCGTCGACCACGCGGTGATCGCACGACAGCGTGACCGACATCTGGGTGACGAACCGCACGCCGTCCTCGCTCTCGACCGGCCGGCGTTCCCCGGCGCCGACCGCGAGGATCGTCGCATGCGGCGGATTGATGATCGCCGAAAACTCGCGAATGCCGTACATCCCGAGATTGGAGATCGCGCTCGCGCCGCCCTGATAGTCGTGCGGCTTGAGGCGGCGGGCCCGCGCGCGTTCGGCGAGGTTGCGCATCTCGGTGGAGATGTCGATGAGCGCCTTCTTCTCGGCCCGGCGGATGATCGGCGTGATCAGCCCGCCCTCGATCGCCACGGCGACGCCGATATCGGAATGGCGGAAGCGCAGGATGCGGTCCTCGGCCCACACCGCGTTGGCGGCCGGCACGCGCTGCAGCGCCAGTCCCCACGCCTTGATGACGAAGTCGTTGACCGAGAGCCGGACGGCTGGATTGCCATCGGGACCCTTGGGGGCGGCGCCATTGATCTCCTCGCGCACGTCGAGGAGCCGATCGATCGTCACATCGGCGCTCAAGTAGAAATGCGGAATCGTCTGCTTGGCCTCGATCAGCCGCGCGGCGATCGTGCGGCGCATGGTGTCGAGCGGCAGCTCCTCGTAGCTGCCGGCCTCGTACAGCGCCTTGATCTTCGCGGCCGAAGGGCCGGTCGCCAGACGGCCGGGCGGCGTGCTCGCGGCGGCGCCGATCGCGCCCTCGACATCGCGCGCGAGGATGCGGCCATGCGCGCCCGAAGGTGACAGGCGCGCAAGATCGATGCCGGCTTGCGCCGCGAGCCGCCGGGCAAGCGGGCTCACCGTCGTGCCGCTCGCGAGCCTGGCGGGTCCGTAGTTGCGGTCGGGCGTGCGGACCTCGCGGAACGGGTCGAGAGCGATGGCCCGGGGCGGCGCGGCCGCGACGGCCGGCGCAGGCGCCGCAACCGCAGGCGCAGCGCGCGCGGGTGACGGAGCGGGAGCGGGCGAGGGAGCCGGTGACGTCCGTGTCGGCGCGGCCGTCACGCTCGTGCCGTCGGCGATCACCGCGACGACCGCGCCGACCGGCGCGACCTCGCCCACGGCGATCCGCACCTCGGCCAGGGTGCCGGCCACCGTCGCCGGCACCTCCATCGAGGTCTTGTCGGTCTCGATCTCGAACAGGTTGTCGCCCGGCGCGACCTTGTCGCCCGCCGCCTTGAACCACTTTGTGATCTTGCCCTCGGCGACGGTCTCGCCGAGCTGCGGCATCAGGACGTCCATTCAGTCCTCAGCAATTTGCGTAGGGCGGGCAAAGGCGGCCCGGAGGGTTCGTTGAGGCACGATATCGGAGCCGCCGTGCCCACGTTTGCGGTGGCGCGACTCCACGTGGGCACGGCGGGTCGGATTCACCGATTCACCGTCGGCGCTTAGGCCGCCTTTGCCCACCCTACGAGCCCCCGTGCTCACCACGTCACCGACACGTACTGCGTCTCCATGAACTCCATCAGGCCCTCGTGCGCGCCTTCGCGCCCGAGCCCGCTCTGCTTGGTGCCGCCGAACGGCGCGGCCGGGTCGGAGACCAGTCCGCGGTTGAGCCCGATCATGCCGAAGTCCAGCTTCTCCGACACCCGCATGCCGCGGCTGAGATCCTGGGTGTAGAGATAGGCGACGAGCCCGTACTCGGTGTCGTTGGCGCGCCGCACGACCTCGTCCTCCGACTTGAAGGTCTGGATTGCGGCGACGGGCCCGAAGATTTCCTCGTTGAGCATGCTGGCGCCGTCCGGCACGTTGTCGAGCACGGTCGCCGGATAGAAGTAGCCCTTGCCGTCCGGCATCTTGCCGCCGGTGAGCACCTTGGCGCCGCGCTTCACCGCGTCCTCGACCAGCTCCTTGCACTTGTCGCGCCCCTCGGCATTCACGAGCGGGCCGAGCGCCACCCCGTCGTCGAGGCCGTTGCCCATCTTGAGCGAGGCCATCTTGTCGGTGAGCTTCTTGGCGAAGGCCTCGTGCACCTTCTCGTGGACGTAGAAGCGGTTGGCGGCCGTGCACGCCTCGCCCATGTTGCGCATCTTGGCGATCATCGCTCCGTCGATCGCGGCATCGATGTCGGCGTCCTCGAACACGATGAACGGAGCATTGCCGCCGAGCTCCATCGCCGGCTTGAGCACGTTGTCGGCAGCCTCGTGCAAGAGCTTGCGGCCGACCTCCGTCGAACCCGTGAAGGACACCACGCGCACGCGCGGATCGTGCAGCATGGTGCTCACCACCGGGCCCGAGCGGCGCGACGGGATAACGTTGACGACGCCGGCCGGGACGCCGGCCTCCTCGAGCAGCGGCATCAACGCCAGCATGGTGAGCGGCGTCTCGGAGGCGGGCTTGAGCACCACCGGGCAACCGGCGGCGAGCGCCGGCCCGATCTTGCGCGTCGCCATGGCGGCCGGGAAGTTCCACGGCGTGACGAGAACCGCGATGCCGGCCGGCTTGTGCTGCACGACGATGCGGGCGCCCGAGGCGGGCGCGCGCGAGAGCTGGCCGATGGCGCGCACGGCCTCCTCGGCGTACCAGCGGAAGAACTCGGCCGCATACGCGACTTCGCCGCGCGAGTCGGAGAGCGCCTTGCCGTTCTCCAGCGTGATCAGCTTCGCAAGCCGCT
The DNA here is from genome assembly GCA_035764045.1 of Xanthobacteraceae bacterium. Lineage (GTDB taxonomy): Bacteria > Pseudomonadota > Alphaproteobacteria > Rhizobiales > Xanthobacteraceae > JAVDCA01. Next base: position 7,094 of record DASTZX010000353.1, read on the forward strand.
CGCTCTCGCCCATGATCACCTCATAGGCCTTGCGCAGGATCTCGCCGCGCTCACGCGGCTTGCGGGCGGCCCAGCCGTCGAACGCCCCGGCGGCGGCGTCGACCGCGGCCTTGGCGTCGTCGATGCTCGCACTCGCGACCGAGGTGATCTTGTTCTCGGTCGCCGGATCGATCACGTCGAAGCGGGCATTGTCGGAGGCTTTGCGCCATTTGCCGCCGATCCACAGGTCGGTCGGGACGTTTGCGAGGAGGTTCTCGTACATGCGACACCTCTTGGCTTATCTGCACAGGTTCTCGATTACGCGCTGAGCGACCGGCGCACCGTGTCGGCGATCCGATCGACGGTCGGGAGGATCATGTCCTCCAGGATGTCGGCGGCCGGGAGCGGGACGTGCGGCGTCGTGATGCGAACCGGCGGCCCGTCGAGGTCGTAGAACGCCTCGTCGGCGACGATCGAGACGATCTCGGCGCCCCAGCCGCACAGGCGCGGGTTCTCCTCGACCGTGAACAGGCGGTGCGTACGGCCGACCGATCCGAGGATCGTCTGGGTGTCGAGCGGCACCAATGAGCGCACGTCGATCACCTCGCAATCGATCCCGTGCTCGGTCTTGAGCTTGTCGGCCGCCGCCAGCGCCCGCGGCACCATCAGGGCGAGCGCCAGGATGGTCGCGTCCTGTCCGGCACGCACGATCCGGGCCGTGCCGAGCGTGTCGACGATCTCGCCGTCCGGCACCTCGCCCTTCATCGGATAGAGCGACTTGTGCTCGAAGAAGATCACCGGGTCGGGATCGCGCACCGCCGCCGCCAGGAGCCCGATCACGTCGCGCGGGGTCGATGGCGCCACCACCTTGAGCCCGGGGATCATCATCGCCCAGTTCTCGATGCTCTGGGAATGCTGGGCGCCGAAGCGGCTGCCCGCGCCGTTGCCGGTGCGCACCACCAGCGGGCACTTGAGCTGGCCATTGGACATGTAGCGGCTCTTGGGGAACTCGTTTGCGATGTAGTCGAAGCACACCGCGAAGAAGTCCGAGAACATGATCTCCGCGATCGGCTTGAGGCCCGTCATCGCGGCCCCCATGGCGGCGCCGAGGATCGCCTGCTCGGAGATGGGCGTGTCGCGCACGCGCTTGGGTCCGAACTGCTCGTACAGGCCGACGGTCGCCTTGAACACGCCGCCCGCCTTGCCGACGTCCTCGCCGATGAAGATGACGTCCGGGTCGCGCGCCATCTCCTGGGCGATGCCGCGTGCGACGGCGTCGCGATAGGTCAGTTCCGCCATGCCCAGCCTCCATCGGCGTAGACGTCGGTGGTGAGGATATCGGCCGGCGGGTTCGGCGCCTTCTTGCAGGCTTCCGTCGCCGCATCGATCATCGCCTTCACCTCGGCGTCGATCTTCGCCATGACGTCGTCGCCGATGCCGAATTGCTTGAGCCGCGCGCGGTAGATCTTGATCGGATCGCGCTCCTTCCACTTCTCGAGCTCGCCCTCAGGCCGGTATTTCGCCGGATCGGCGCGGGAATGGCCGCTGTGACGATAGGTCAGGCATTCGATCAACGAGGGGCCGTCGCCGGCGCGGGCGCGCGCATAGGCATCCCGCGCGGCGCGGTAGACCGCGTCGGCATCGTTGCCGTCGATGATGATGCGCTCCAGCCCGTATGCGGCGGCGCGATCGGCCGCCGGATGCTTGACCGCGGTGACCTCGCCGATCGGGGTGTACTCCATGTAGAGATTGTTCTCGCACACGAATATGACCGGCAGTTTGTACACGGCGGCGAAATTGAGCGCCTCGTGGAACGCGCCGATGTTGGTGGTGCCGTCGCCGAAGAAGCAGACCGACACGTCGTCGGCGCCCTTGTACTGGGCGCGCAGCGCCGCCCCGCAGGCGATCGGCAGATGCGCGCCGATGATCGCATAGGAGCCCATGACGCCGTGATCGACCGAGGTGAGGTGCATCGAGCCGCCCTTGCCGCGCATCAGGCCGTTGTCGCGCTGCATCAGCTCGCCCAGGACCTTCTCGACCGGAACGCCGCGCGCGAGCGTGTGGGCATGGCCCCGATAGGTGCAGAAGCTCAGATCACGCGGCCGCATGGCGGCGGCGAAGCCGGTCGCAACCGCCTCCTGGCCGAGCGAGAGGTGGCTCGTCCCCTTGACCAGATTCTGCAGAAACAGGTCGTAGGCGCGTTGCTCGGCCTCGCGCAGCTCGACCTGCATGCGATACATGCGCAGCCGCATCGCCTCTCCGATGTCGTCGTTGAGGTTCGCCCGAGACGCCGGATCGGCCGTGGCGCCTGGTTGCTGGTTCATCATGCGACTCCCGGGGATGACGGGGGAGGGGAAGGCCTCGCCCACAGGCACGTATCAGGCGCGCGCCGCGCCGTTGTCAACGGGTGCGGCGATCGGGTCGGCCACCCGTATTCGCTTGACCCTGGGGGCTCCCTGGGGCATCACCGGCGCGAGATGGAAACCACCACACTGCCGTCCCCGCGCGTGGACATCGGCTTCGTGCAGACGGTCCGCAAGCTCGTCTTGCTGGTGGCCATCATCATCACGGGGGCGCTGTGCATATTTACCGCCTCGCGCTGGCCCCGGCCCATTCACGAGACCATCGAATGGTGTGGGCTGGCGCTCATCTTCATCTGCATCTGCGGCCGGACGTGGTGCTCGCTCTACATCGGGGGCCGCAAGAATTCTGAGATCGTTGCGCTCGGGCCCTATTCGGTGAGCCGCAACCCGCTTTACGTGTTCTCGATCATCGGGGCCGCCGGCGCGGGAGCTCAGCTCGGCGCGATCTCGATCGCGGTCATCTGTGGAACCTTCACGTGGCTCGTGTTCTGGCTGGTCGCCTTGCAAGAGGAGCGCTATCTCCTGGCCGAGCACGGCGAGGCCTACAGGGCCTACCTGGCGCGCGTGCCACGGTTCCTGCCGCGCCTGTCCCAGTGGAACAATGTGGAGGTGCTCGAGGTCCGCTCGAGCGCCCTGGTTACGACATTCCTCGATGCCTGCTTCTTCATCGCCGCCGCGCCGGTTTCCGAAATCGTCGAATATCTGCAGCGCGCCGGACTGATTCACGTCTTCCTGCGCATCCCCTGAAGCTTGGCGTCCTCCCGGCTCCTCACCCGCTGCGGTGGAGCAGGTAGAGGCCCGATGCGATGACGACCGCGGCTCCCGCCATGGTCCAGCGGTTGGGAACATCGCCGAACACCAGGTAGCACATCATGGCGATGCCGCTCAGGCGCGACCGGGCAGTGTCGAGGATCAGCCATCACTGGTCCCGCGGCTTTAGCCCTCGCGCGCGATCGCGCTCTCGTGCCAGCGCCGCAGCAGCAGGTGCGACAGGCCGGACAGCGCGAAGAAGATCACGATGCCGGCGACCGACAGCAGAAGCAGCGCGGCGAACATGCGCGGGATGTTGAGCCGGTAGCCCGACTCGGCGATGCGGTACGCAAGTCCCGAGCCGGCACCGGCAGAGCCGGCCGCGATCTCGGCGACCACCGCGCCGACCAGCGACAGGCCGCCGGCGATGCGGATGCCGGCGAGAATGTGCGGCAGCGCGGACGGCAGCTTGAGGTGGAACAGGACCTGGCGGCGCGAGGCGCCGTAGAGGCGGTAGAGATCGGTGAGGTTGTGGTCGACCGACTTGAGCCCGAGCGTGGTGTTGGCGAGCACCGGAAAGAACGCGACGATCCAGGCGCAGGCCAGCACCGCGCCCTGCTGCGGCAGGTAGATCAGGAGCAGCGGCGCGATCGCCAGCACAGGCGTCACCTGCAGGATCACCGCATAAGGATAGAGCGCGTATTCGACCGGCCGCGACAGGTTGAACAGGATCGCGAGCCCGATCCCGCCCACAACGGCGAGCGCCAGACCCTCGAACGTGGTGACGAGCGTCGCGACGAGCGAGGTCGAGAGCACCTCCCAGTCGGCGACCAAAGTCTGCGCGACCAGGCGCGGGCCCGGGAGCACGTAGGGCGGCAGCGCATAGGCCTGCACCGCGAGCTCCCAAAGCCCGAGGCCGAGCGCCAGGGCGGCGACCGGAAGGACGAGGCGCAGGATGCGCTCGCTCGCGGCGTGGTCGGTCGTGCTCATGCGGCGGCCGCCATCGCCTGGTTGAGCGCCTCCGAGGCGAGGCGACAATAGGCGGCATAGTCCGCGGAGGTGCGGAAGCTCTCATGCCGCGGATAGGGCGCGTCGACCCGAAGCTCCTTGAAGACCCGCCCGGGCCGTGGCGTCATCACGACGATGCGGCCCGACAGGTAGACCGACTCGAACACCGAATGGGTGACGAACACGATGGTCTTGCCGAGCGCCTGCCAGAGGTCGAGCAGGTCGTTGTTGAGCTTGAAGCGGGTGATCTCGTCGAGCGCCGCGAACGGCTCGTCCATCAGGAGAAGGTCGGCATCGGTGACGAGGGCGCGCGCGATCGACACGCGCATCTTCATGCCGCCCGATAGCTCGCGCGGATAGGCATCGCGAAACGAGGCGAGCCCGACGCGCTCGAGCGCCGCGGCGATCTGCGGCGCCGCCTTGCTCGCGCCCGCATGCCGCAGCGTGAGCGGCAGCGCCACGTTCCTGGCGACCGTCGCCCACGGCATCAGGGTGGGCTCCTGGAACACGAAGCCGATGTCGCGCCGGGCGTGCGCGGTGCCGCTCTCGTCCCACACGATGGCGCCGCGCGAGGGCTCGCTCAGCCCGGCGATCAGCCGCAGCGCGGTCGATTTGCCGCAGCCAGAGGGGCCCAAGAGTGAGACGAACTCGCCGCGGCGGACGTCGAGATCGAGCCCGTCGAGCGCGACGACGCCGTTGACGAAGCTCTTGGCCACGTCGCGCAGCGCCACGACGGGCGGCTCTGCGGGGACCCGGGACGATAATGGGGATTCCGACAGAGCCGTGCCTCGCGATCAGGGCTTGCGAATGAAGCGTGCTTTATACCGTGTTTCGCGCCGCTCGAAAGCGGGCCGCCCCGATTCGCCATTCTAATCGCTCGTTGCCGGTGCGGCGCGTGGCTTGTAGGCTGCGAACCGTCCACTTCGTGTGCTTGAAATGTCCGAGAACCCGCCAGACCGCCTGTCCAACGATCCGAGCAGCCCGTTCTACGACGAGGCGCTGCTCGAGCGCGGCGTCGGCATCCGCTTCAACGGCGTCGAGAAGACCAATGTCGAGGAATACTGCGTCAGCGAGGGTTGGATTCGCATCGCCGCCGGCAATGCCAAGGACCGCTACGGAAATCCGATGACCATCAAGGTCAAGGGCGAGGTCGTTCCCTATTTCCGCGAACCCGGCTAGGGCCGGCGCATCACTTCTTCGGCCTCAGCTCCAGGCCGACCATCTTGTTGACGAAGCGCAGCGAATAGGCCTGGCGGAAATCGACCGTCGGCTTCACCACGCCGGCGCGCACCATCGTGTCGAAGAAGCCCGCCATGCGTGCGTCCGTCATGGCGCCGATGCCGAGCCGCAATGAGTCGCCCGAGTCGACGATGCCGTATTGCTTCATCTTGGCGACCGAATAGGCGAGCAGCTCGTCGGTCATTTCCGGGTTCTGCTTCTTGATGAGGGCATTTCCGGCGGAATTGTCGCCGTAGATGTAGTGGTACCAGCCGATGATCGAGGCATCGACGAAGCGCTGCACCAGGTCGGCCTTGTTCTCGATCAGCTCGTTCCGGGTCTCGATCAGGGTCGAATAGCTGGTGAAGCCGTAATCGGCGAGCAGGAAGACCTTTGGTATGAAATGGCCGCGCTTCTCGATCGCGTAGGGCTCGGAGGTCACGTAACCCTGCATCGCGCTCATCTTGTCGGCGAGGAACGGCTGGGAATTGAAGGTGTAGGGTTTGACCTTGGCCTCGCTGAATTTGTAATCGGACTTGAGCCACTGGAAATAGGTCGTGATCCCTTCCTTGGAGATGAACAGCGTGCGGTCCTTGAGATCGGCGAATTTCTGCACGGTCTCGGGATGAGCGATCAGCACCTGGGGGTCCTTCTGGAACATCGCGGCGACCGCGACGGTCGGGACGTTCTGCTCGACGGCGTCGAACGATTGCAGCGTGTTTGCGCTCATGAAGAAGTCGAGCCGTCCCACTGCCAGCAGGATGCGGTTGTTGACCTGCGGCCCGCCCGGCACGATCGTCACGTCGAGGCCGTATTTGCGGTAGGTGCCATCGGCCAGCGCTTGGTAGAACCCGCCGTGCTCGGCCTCGGCGACCCAGTTGGTGCCGAACGAGACCTTGTCGAGCGTCTGCGCCGGCGCGGCGGCGGGCCACAAGGCGCACGTCATGGCAGCCATGAGGAATGCCAAGGCGCTTGCGAACGGCATGAAATCGATCTCCTGATAGGGCCGGGACAATAGGGGAGCGCGGGACGCTTGACGAGGTCGCACGAGCATGTTGCCGAAACGTGAATGGACGGAAATGACGTGGGCGGATCTGACCGCTCCGGACCGCGCGCGCTGGATCGCGGTGCTGCCGCTCGCGGCGACCGAGCAGCACGGTCCGCATCTGCCGCTGGGCGTCGACGGCTTCATTGCCGAGGCCTATCTCGGCCGCGTGCGCACGCTTCTTCCGCCCGACCTGCCGGTGAGCTTCCTGCCGCTGCAGCGGATCGGCCAGTCCGACGAGCACCTCGCCTATCCGGGCACGCTCACGCTCTCGGCCGCCACCGTGATCCGTGCCTGGACCGAGATCGGCGAGAGCGTGGCGCGGGCCGGGCTGCGCAAGCTCGTGATGGTGACGAGCCATGGCGGCAACGTCTCCGCCATGGAGATCGTGGCGCGCGATCTGCGCGTGCGCCTCGGCATGCTGGTCGTGACCGTGGGCTGGCACCGCTTCGGCTATCCGGACGACACGTTCGACGGCGAGGAGCGCCGCCACGGCATCCATGGCGGCGACATCGAGACCTCGTTGATGCTGGCCGGACGCCGCGATGCCGTGGACATGGCTGCTGCGCCGGCGGCCAAGCCGACGACCGTCGGCATGGCGCAGGAGTTCAAGTGGCTCGGCGCGTTCCGCCCGGCCGGGTTCGGCTGGATGACCCAGGACCTGCATCCCTCCGGCGCAGTGGGCGACGCGAGCCGCGCGAGCGCCGAGAAGGGCGAGGCCGCGCTCGCGCATGGGGCGAGCGGCTTCGTCGAGCTGCTGCGGGAGGTGGACCGCTTCGATCTCAAGCGGCTCAAGGCCGGGCCCGACGAGCCCGCGTGAGGGCTGCGGGAGGGCTTGGCGGCGCCATGGACAGGCCGGCACTGTAACACTATAACTATGTAACACTATAACATTGCCTGTTGCCGGCTTCATCGCGTCCCTTTCGCCCATGACCCACCCGCACCATCACCATCCCCACCATCATCACCCCGCGGGCGCCGCTCATCCGGCCGCGCAGATCGCGCCGTCGCTGCTGCGCCTGTCGGCGGCCGAGCGCCTGGCCGGCGCGGCGGTCGTGATCGCGCTCCTGTGGGGCGCCGTGTTCTGGGCCATCGCTTAGGAGAGGCCCATGACGGCGCAGCTGCGGTTTCGCGATCTCACCCTCGGCTATGACCGGCATCCGGCCGTGCATCATCTCGACGGGGCCGTGGCGCGTGGTGCCCTGATGGCGGTGGTGGGGCCGAACGGGGCCGGCAAGTCGACCTTGTTCAAGGGAATCGTCGGGATGCTGCCGCCGCTCGCGGGACGCATCGATCTGTGCGGACTCGCGGCCCGCGAGATCGCCTACCTGCCGCAGGCGGCCGAGCTCGACCGATCCTTCCCGATCGGCGTCTACGATCTCGTCGCCATGGGCCTGTGGCGACAGACCGGCCTGTTCGGCCGCATCGGCCCGCACGAGCGCAAGCGCATCCACGAGGCGCTTGCGGCGGTCGGCCTCACCGGTTTCGAGCAGCGGCCGATCGGCTCGCTCTCGGGCGGGCAGATGCAGCGCGTCCTGTTCGCGCGGCTCCTCCTGCAGGATGCGCGCCTGATCGTGCTCGACGAGCCGTTCACCGCGATCGACAGCCGGACCGCCGCCGACCTGCTCGCGCTCGTGCGGCGCTGGCACGCCGAGGAGCGCACCGTGGTGGCGGCCCTGCACGATCTCGATCTCGTGAAGGCCAATTTCCCCGAGGTGCTGCTGCTGGCGCGCGAGCCGGTCGCCTGGGGCGCCGCCGGCGAGGTGCTCACGCCCGACAATCTGCGCAAGGCGCGCCACATGTGCGAGGCCTTCGACGACGCCGCGGCGGAATGCGCCGCCTGAAGCGCGGACATCAGCATGATCTACGCTTCGCTCATCGCGCCATTCGCCGAGTTCGAGTTCATGCGCCGGGCCCTGGTCGGGACGTGCGCGCTGGCGCTCGGCGCCGGACCGGTCGGCGTGTTCCTGATGCTGCGCCGCATGAGCCTGATGGGCGATGCGATGTCGCATGCGATCCTGCCCGGCGCGGCGGCCGGGTTTCTGATCGCGGGGCTGAGCCTGTCCGCGATGACCATGGGCGGGTTGATCGCCGGGTTCGCGGTCGCGCTGCTCGCCGGGCTGGTGGCCCGCACGACCGAGCTCAAGGAGGATGCGTCGCTCGCCGCCTTCTTCCTGATCTCGCTTGCGCTCGGCGTCACCCTCGTATCGCTGCGCGGCGGCAACATCGATCTGATGCACTTCCTGTTCGGCAGCGTGCTTGCGCTCGATGACGCGACGCTCCTCCTCATTGCGGCGGTCGCCTCGTTGACGCTGGCCGCGCTCGCCGTGATATGGCGGCCGCTGGTGCTCGAATGCGTCGACCCGAACTTCCTCCGCTCGGTGAGCCAGGCCGGCGGGCCGGTGCATGTGGCTTTCCTGGCTCTGGTGGTGATGAACCTGGTCGGCGCGTTCTACGCGCTCGGGACCCTGCTCGCGGTCGGCCTGATGATGCTGCCGGCGGCGGTCGCGCGCTTCTGGACGCGCGACATCACCGCAATGATCGTGGTCGCGATCGCGACCGGCCTCCTGTCGAGCCTGGTCGGCCTGCTGCTGTCGTTTCATGCCGGCCTGCCGGCCGGTCCCGCCGTCATCCTAACCGCGGGCCTGCTCTATCTCGGCTCGGTCCTGTTCGGTCGGGTCGGCGGGCTTGCGCGCCGGCTCGCGCGCCGCCGGCATCTCGAAGCGTAAGGCGGATGGCGCGCTTCCTGATCGTGCTCGCCTGCCTCGCCGGCCTCATCGCTTCGGCCCCGGTCGCGGCGCAGGAGCCGCAAGCCAAGCGCGCGGCCACCAAGAACGCCGTCACGGTGGTCGCCAGCTTCTCGATCCTCGCCGATCTGGTCCGCAATGTCGGCGGCGAGCGCGTCGCGGTCTCGGCGCTGGTCGGCCCCAACGGCGACGCGCATGTCTACGAGCCGACGCCGGCGGATTCCAAGCGCATCGCGGTCGCAACGCTCGTGGTGGTGAACGGCCTCGGCTACGAAGGATGGATCGATCGGCTGATCGCGGCATCGGGCAGCAAGGCGCCGGTCGTGGTCGCAAGCGCGGGCGTCACGCCGCGTGCGGGCGAGGGCGAGCATGGCCATGCGGCGGAGGATCCGCACGCCTGGCAATCGGTCGCCGATGCCAAGCGCTACGTGGCCAATATCCGCGACGCGCTCATCCGCATCGACCCGCCGGGACGGGACCTCTATGCCGCCAATGCGGCGTCCTATCTCGCCACGCTCGACGCGCTGGACGCCGAGATCAGGCGCACGCTCGCGACGATACCCGCCGACCGCAGGCGGGTGATCACCGGCCACGACGCCTTCGGCTATTTCGGCGACGCCTATGGGATCGCGTTTCTCAGCCCCCAGGGCGTATCGACCGAAGCGGAGCCGTCGGCGCGCGACCTCGCGCGCCTCATCACCCAGATCCGGGCCGAGAAGATCTCGGCGGTATTCCTGGAGAACGTGATCGACCCGCGGCTTGTCCGCCAGATCGCGCGCGAGACCGGCGTTCGCATCGGTGGAACCCTCGTCTCCGACGCGCTCACCGGGCCGGGTGGTCCGGCGCCGACCTATGTGGCGCTGATGCGGCACAATGCGCGCACGCTGGCGGCTGCGCTGACCAACTGACGCCACCCGCCCGGTCGCGCCGTATGACGCCCTTGCCGCCGGGTAGGCAAGCGTCCGGAGGTCCGCTAACATCATGGGCACAACCAGCCCAAAACCGCGCCAGAGACTGCGCCATGAACGATCAACCGCACGACCACGACCACGATCACCATCACGGCTCCGAGCTCGGCGAGATGCAGCTGCGCGTGCGCGCGCTCGAGACCATTTTGACCGAGAAGGGCTATGTCGACCCCAAGGCGCTCGATCTCATCATCGAGGCCTATGAGACCAAGATCGGTCCGCACAACGGCGCGCAGGTCATCGCCAAGGCGTGGACCGATCCGGAGTTCAAGCGCAGCCTGCTGGCGGACGGCTCCGCGGCGATCGCGAAGCTCGGCCTTGTCAGCCGAGTCGGCGATCATCTCGTGGTGGTCGAGAACACCCCGAAGGTCCACAACATCATCGTCTGCACGCTCTGCTCCTGTTATCCGTGGGAGGTGCTCGGCCTGCCGCCGGTCTGGTACAAGGCCGCGCCTTATCGCTCGCGGGCCGTGAAGGATCCGCGCGGGGTGCTCGCCGACTTCGGCGTGACGCTGCCGAAGGACACCGAGATCCGGGTCTGGGATTCGACCGCCGAGACGCGCTTCATCGTCCTCCCGATGCGGCCGGCCGGCACGGACGGCTGGAGCGAGGACCGGCTCGCCGAGCTCGTCACCCGCGATTGCATGATCGGCACCGGGTTGCCCGATGTGCCGCAGGGGGCCGGACGATGAACGGCGTGCACGACATGGGCGGCATGGACGGCTTCGGCAAGGTCGAGCCGGAGCCGAACGAGCCGGTGTTTCACACCGAGTGGGAAGGGCGCGTGATGGCGATGAACCGCGCCATGGGCGCGACCGGCGCCTGGAACATCGACATGTCGCGCTTCTCGCGCGAGATGCTGCCGGCGCATGTCTATCTCGCCAGCACGTACTATCAGAAATGGTTCCTCGGCCTGCAGCAGATGCTGTTGGAGCGCGGCCTGATCGATGCCGACGAGGTCGAGGCCGGGCACGCGCTCCGCCCCGGCAAGCCGCTCAAGCGCGGCAACTTCACCCAGGGCGATGTTGCGCGCGTGCTCAGCCGCGGCTCGTTCAGCCGCCCCGCCCAGGGGCCGGCGCGCTACAAGCCGGGCGACCGCGTGCGCGCCAAGAACATCCATCCCGCCACCCATACGCGGTTGCCGCGCTATGTGCGCGGCCATGTCGGAGTGGTGGACCGGCTGCACGGCACGCATGTCTTCCCCGACTCGGCCGCGACCGGGCAGGGCGACAATCCGCAATGGCTCTATACGGTGATCTTCGAGGGCCGCGAGCTGTGGGGGCCGGACACGGACCCGACCGTCAAGGTCTCGATCGACGCGTTCGAGCCTTATCTCGATCCCGCCTGACATGCCGCTCGATCCTGCCGCCGCGCGCGACGCCACGCAGGCTGTGCCCGGCGTTCCGTGCGACGCCGAGGGGCCGGTGTTTCGCGAGCCATGGGAAGCGCAGGCCTTCGCGATGGCGCTCGCGCTGCACGAGCGCGGCGTCTTCACCTGGCCGCAATGGGCCGCGACGCTCGGCGAGGAGATCAAGCGCGCCCAGGCCGCCGGCGATCCCGATACGGGCGAGACCTACTATCATCATTGGCTTGCCGCGCTGGAGCGGCTGGTCGCGGAAAAAGGCGTGGCCACGCGGGAGGTGCTCTCCCGCTACCACGATGCGTGGGACCGCGCGGCCGAGCGTACGCCGCACGGCGAGCCGATCGAGCTCCGGCCGGATGACTTCCGCTGAGATGGCCGCCGACGCCGTGCCGAATTCGGCTGGCCGCGCCCGGCCGCGGCTCGCGGCTCCGTCACACGCCTGCGATTGCCACATCCATGTCTACGATGCGGCCCGTTTCCCGCCATTGCGGCCGGCCTCGCGCATGCAGCGCAATGCGACCGTCGCTGACTACCGGCTGCTGCAGCGGCGCAACGGCACCGCCCGGGTCGTGCTGGTGACGGCTGCGGTCTATGCGACCGACAACCGCGTTACGCTCGATGCCATCGCGCAATTCGGGGAGAACGCGCGCGGGGTCGCGGTGGTCGGCCCGGACATCACCGATGCCGAGCTCGAGATGCTTCATCGCGGCGGCATCCGCGGCATCCGGTTCACTCAGTTCGATCCCGCGACGGCCGTAACGACCATCGACATGGTCGAGCCGCTGTCGCGGCGGGTGGCCGCGCTCGGCTGGCACGTGCAGATCCACATGCGCGGCGATCAGATCGCGGCGGCCGAGAGCCTGTGGGAGCGCTTGCCGTGCCCGATCGTGTTCGATCATATGGGGCGTCTGCCGCAGCCGGCCGGAATTGACCACCCGGCCTATCCGATCATCCGTCGTCTCATCGATCGCGGCCGCACCTGGGTGAAGCTCTCCGGGGCCTATCTCGACAGCACCCTCGGACGGCCGAGCTACGCGGACATCGCGGCGGTCGCGCGCGCCTTCGTCGCCGCCGCGCCCGAGCGGATGGTGTGGGGGAGCGATTGGCCGCATCCGACCGAGACGGACAAGCCCGACGATGCGGCGCTGTTCGATCTGCTCGCCGATTGGGCGCCCGGCGAGGACACCCGGCGCCGCATCCTCGTCACCAATCCCGAAACGCTGTACGGTTTCGCGCGATCGGGCTGATCCGCGGGACGCGTTCACAAGCGGTCGGAGCCCGAGCCGACAAGAGGGAGGACGTCATGGATATTCACGCGGTCGGATCACGCCCGTCGCGCCGCATGGCAGCGGAGTCGTTCACCGGCACCGTATGGCAGGACCCGATCATCGAAGCGCCGGGGCCGGCGCGCGTCCGCTCGGCCCGCGTGAGCTTCGAGCCCGGCGCGCGCACCGCTTGGCACACCCACCCGCTCGGCCAGACCCTCCATGTCGTCTCCGGCATCGGCCGCGTGCAGCTCTGGGGCGGGCCCGTGCGCGAAATCCGCGCCGGCGACACGGTGTGGATCGCGCCGGGCGAGAAGCATTGGCATGGCGCCTCGCCCAAGGCCGCCATGGTCCACATCGCCATGCAGGAGGCGCTGGACGGCAGCCACGTGACCTGGCTCGAGCACGTGAGCGACGCGCAATACCAGGCCGCAGTCGCCGGCCATTAGACGCCGCGAGGCTTGCCGGGCGCGGCATCCGGCGCGATCATGGCGGGCCTATGGTACGCGTTGTGGGAGTGTGGCCGATGCCGCTGCATGCACGCTTGATCCCACACTTGATCCTACGCTTGATCCTAAGCTTGGTTCCAGGCTTGGCCGTCGTCGTGCTTGCGGCCATCTGCGTGGCCGGAGCCGATCGGCGCCAAGCCGAGGCGCAGCCTTACCCGGCCCGGCCGGTCACCATCGTGGTGCCGTTCGCGGCCGGGGGCAATACCGACAACATCGCCCGGCTCGTGGCGCAGCGGCTCGGGGAAAAATCCGGACAGCAGTTCATCGTGGAAGACCGGCCGGGTGCGGCGGGCGCGATCGCGGCCGAATTCGTCGCGCGGGCGCCCGCCGACGGCTACACCCTGTTGATGTCGGCGGTGCCGCAGATCGCGATCGTGCCGGCGATG
>DASTZX010000354.1:0-2656 GCA_035764045.1 Xanthobacteraceae bacterium
CCCTGCAAATCGGCATATTCGGGCAGGTCACCGAGAGCGTGTAAGCGCCGGAGAGAAAATCCCTCACTGAAGCGGCCGGACGGTCCGGTGGCGCCGGAGTGAAAATCCGGCAGCAGATGGCCTTTGTCGGTAAATGGCAGAGGCTGGGGGATGAAGGACGTGGAGCTCTATGCTCAGGTTCGTTACGCGGTTCAGATTGAGGGTGTGAGCCGGCGGGAAGCGGCGCGGCGTTATGGGATCGACCCGCGCACGGTGGCCAAGATGCTGGCGTTTTCGGTGCCGCCTGGGTACCGGCGGAGCCGGCCGCCAGTACGTCCGAAGCTCGACCCGTTTACCGGGATCATTGACGCCATCCTGGCGGAGGATGAAGCCCGGCCGAAGAAGCAGCGGCACACCGCGAAGCGGATCTTCGAACGGCTCCGCGACGAGCACGGCTACGCCGGCGGGATCACCATCGTAAAGGACTATGTGCGAGCGCACCGGCTGCGCCATCGCGAGGTGTTTGTGCCGCTACGGCACGATCCCGGCCATGCGCAGGTGGATTTTGGCGAGGCACTGGCGGAGATCGCCGGGGTTGAGTGCAAGATCCACTTTTTTGCGATGGACCTGCCGCACAGCGATGCCTGTTTTGTGCGGGCCTATCCGGCGGAAACCAGCGAAGCGTTTTGTGACGGGCACAACGCCGCGTTCGCGTTCTTCGGCAAGGTGCCGAACTCGATCCTGTACGACAACACAACCCTGGCGGTGGCGCGCATTCTGGGCGACGGGGCGCGCCAGCGGACGCGGGTCTTCAGCGAGCTGCAGTCGCATTACGTGTTCGCCGACCGGTTCGGCCGGCCCGGCAAGGGTAACGACAAGGGCAAGGTTGAGGGGCTGATTGGCTGGGCGCGCCGCAACCTGCTGGTGCCGGTGCCGCGGGCGGCCAGCCTGACGGCGCTGAACGAGCAGCTGCTCGAGGGATGTCGCCGCCGGTTCGGGGATCGGCTGCGCGGCTACGAGGAGACGATCGGCGAACGGCTGGTGCGCGATCTGGCGGCGTGCCATGAGTTGCCGCCGGCGCCGTACGATGCCTGCGAGAAGAGGCCAGGCCGGGTCAGCTCGCTGTCGCTGGTACGCTATCGCGGCACCGATTATTCGGTGCCGACCGCCTACGGACACCGCGAGGTTCTGATCCGCGGCTATGTCAGCGAGGTGGTGATCTCCTGCGGGGCCGAGATCATCGCGCGGCACCCACGCTCCTACGAGCGCGAGGACTTTGTCTTCGATCCGCTGCATTACCTGGCGCTGCTCGAACAGAAGATCGGTGCTCTCGACCAGGCAGCGCCGCTGGTCGGATGGGAGCTGCCGGAGGAATTCGCCACCCTGCGGCGTCTGATCGAGGCCCGCATGGGCAAGCGCGGCAAACGCGAGTTTGTCCAGGTCTTGCGGCTTTTGGAGGTGTTCCGCGCCGAGGATGTGTTGGCCGGCGTCAGAGAGGCCATTGTTCGCGGCGCGATCGGCTTTGATGCGGTCAAGCATCTGGTGCTGTGCCGGATCGAGCATCGGCCGCCGCGGCTCGACCTGACGGTTTACCCCTACCTGCCGCGGGCGCGGGTCGCGACGACCTCGGCCAAAGCCTATCTGGCTCTGCTCAGCGGCGCCGCGTCATGAGTGACACGCCCCAGCTGCTGCTCGCGCATCATCTCAAGGCGCTCAAGCTGCCGACGTTCCTGCGCGAATACGACAAGCTCGC
Organism: Xanthobacteraceae bacterium; assembly: GCA_035764045.1. Taxonomy (GTDB): domain Bacteria; phylum Pseudomonadota; class Alphaproteobacteria; order Rhizobiales; family Xanthobacteraceae; genus JAVDCA01. Next base: position 1,733 of record DASTZX010000354.1, read on the forward strand.
CCGGCAATGCGCCGCCGAGGGGGTCGATCATCCCAGCTATCTGCTGCGCCTGGCTGAGCTCGAACTGATCGACCGGGAGCGGCGGACAATCGAGCGCCGCATCAAGGAGGCACGGTTCCCGACGGTGAAAAGCCTGGACAGTTTCGATTTCGCAGCGATCCCCTCACTCAACAAGACATTGGTCCTGGAGCTTGCCCGCTGCGAGTACATCGCGCGCCGCGAGAACGTGATCGCGGTCGGCAACTCTGGCACCGGAAAGACGCATATTGCTCTGGGATTGGGGCTGGCTGCCTGCCAGAAGGGCTTGGCGGTCGGCTGCACCACCGCGGCGGCCATAGTCCACGAACTGATTGAAGCCCGGGACGAGAAGCGGCTGCTACGCCAGCAGCGGCAACTGGCGGCCTACAAGCTGCTGATCATCGACGAGCTCGGCTATGTGCCGCTGTCGACAACCGGGGCGGAGCTCTTGTTCGAGGTCTTCAGCCAACGTTATGAGCGCGGCTCCACCCTCGTTACCAGCAATCTACCGTTTGACGAGTGGACGAGCGTGTTTGGATCCGAACGGTTAACCGGCGCGCTGCTCGACCGGCTGACTCACCACGTTCATATCCTCGAAATGAATGGCGACAGTTATCGCCTCAAACAGAGCAAGCAGCACCAGCATCGGACGTAAACCCTGCCGCCACTCATCCCGCCAGGTCAGAGCGAGAAAGCAGGCTAATCGCTAAATTGAAACGTGGCGTTCGACGTGGCCCTGGCTGACCGCCCCGTGATGCATTTTTACTCCGACTCGCCGATGTATCTTCTCTTCGGCGTTGACAATCCGTCGATAATGGTAGACCGCGCCCCGTAGCAGCAGATGGGAACCCGACCGTGTACGCCGCTCAACCTGTGCCTGTGCCACTCGACGCTCCCGCTTGCGTT
>DASTZX010000355.1:0-16118 GCA_035764045.1 Xanthobacteraceae bacterium
GAGTCGAGCAGATCGCCCTTGAGCGAAAGCTTGGCATAGGCGAGCAGCACGGCGAGCTCGGGCCGCGTCAGCGGCTGGTTGCGGCGGCGGCGCTCGGTCAGCTCTGCGTCCTCGGGCAGGAACTCGACGGCGCGGTCGAGCAGATGGCGCGCCTCGAGCATCTGCATCAACCGCTGCTGGAAGCCCAGGTCCTCGAGCCCGCGCCGCTCGGCGAGCGAGAGCGCGAGCGTCTGCTGGTAGTTGTTGCGCAGCACGAGACGCGCGACGTCGTCCGTGAGGCCTGCCAGCAGGGTGTTGCGGTCCTCGCGCGTGAGCCGGCCATCGCGCAGCGGGCGGCTGAGCGCGATCTTGAGGTTGACCTCGACGTCCGAGGTGTTGACGCCGGCCGAATTGTCGATCGCGTCGGTGTTGAGCCGCACCCGGCGCAGCGCCGCCTCGATGCGGCCGCGCTGGGTCATGCCGAGGTTCGCGCCCTCGCCCACCACCTTGCAGCGCAGGTCGGCCCCGGCGATGCGGATCGCGTCGTTGGCGCGGTCGCCGACCGCATCGTCGCCCTCCCCCGATGCGCGCACATAGGTGCCGATGCCGCCGAAGAACAGAAGATCGACCGGCGCCTTGAGGATGGCGCGCATCACCTCCTGCGGGGTTGCCTTCGCCTTGGTGAAGCCGAGCGCCGCCTGGGCCTCGCCGGAGAGGTCGATTTCCTTCAAGCCGCGCGAATAGATGCCTCCGCCGGGGGAGATCAGCGCGCGGTCGAAATCCTGCCAGCTCGAGCGCGGGAGGTCGAACAGGCGCTTGCGCTCCGCGAAGGTCTTTTCGGGATCCGGCGAGGGATCGATGAAGATGTCGCGATGGTCGAAGGCGGCGATGAGCCCGGTGGTGCGCTCGCGCAGCATGCCGTTGCCGAACACGTCGCCCGACATGTCGCCGACGCCGACCGCCGTGAACGGCGTCTTGCCGATGTCGACGTCCATCTCGCGGAAATGACGCTTGACCGATTCCCACGCGCCGCGCGCCGTGATGCCCATGCCCTTGTGGTCGTAGCCGGCCGAGCCGCCCGACGCGAAGGCATCGTCGAGCCAGAAGCCGTGCTCGCTCGCGATGCCGTTGGCGATGTCCGAAAAGGTCGCCGTGCCCTTGTCGGCCGCGACCACCAGGTAGGGATCGTCGCCATCGTGGCGCACCACGTCGACCGGCGGCACGATCGCGCCGTCCGGCGCGATGTTGTCGGTCAGGTCGAGCAGCGTCGCCATGAAGATCTTGTAGGTGGCGACGCCTTCCGCCTGCACCGCCTCGCGCAGCCCGGCCGGCATGCGCTTGGGCACGAAGCCGCCCTTGGCGCCGACCGGCACGATGCAGGCGTTCTTCACCTGCTGCGCCTTCACGAGGCCCAGCACCTCGGTGCGGAAATCCTGCGGCCGGTCGGACCAGCGGATGCCGCCGCGCGCCGCCTTGCCGAAGCGCAGATGCACGGCCTCGAGCCGCGGCGCGTAGATGAAGATCTCGTACAAGGGCCGCGGCAGCGGCATGCCGTCGATCTTGCGGCTGTCGAGCTTGATGGCGATCTCGCGCTTCACCTCGCCGTCGGGGCCGCGCTGGTAGAAGTTGGTCCGCACCGCCGACTGCACCACGTTGACGAAGTGGCGGATGATGCGGTCCTCGTCGAGGCTTTCGACCTCGGTGAGCGCGGCCTCGATGGCGGCGACGATGGCGGCTTCGCGCTCCGCACGACCGGTTTGTGCCGTCATTTCGGGCCGCGCCATGCGGATCGGGTCTACCCGGCCTGCGCCTTCATTGAAGCTGATCTCGGGCAGGCCCGAGACCATCGCGCCGGATGCGGACTCCAGCGACACCGGCGCGGCGTGCGGCTGGATTCCGGTTTCGCGGGCATCACCCGCGTCCCGGAATGACGAGGAAGAAGTGCCCTGGCGCGAGGCGGCAGGATCGAAGCGGGCGTGGAACAGCGCCACGATCTGCGCCGCGATGCCGGCATGCTTGACGAGCGTCGCCCACAGGTAATCCTGCGAATAGGGCACGCGGATCTGCCGCAGGTAGCGCGCGACCGTGCGCAGCATCGCGATGTCGCGCCAAGGCAGCGCAGCCGCCAGAACGAGCGCGTTGAAGCCGTCGTTCTCGGCGTCGGCGCCCATCACCCGGATGAACGTCTCCTCCAGGTCCGCGCGCAGCGAGGCGTGGTCGAACTCGGTCGCGCGTGTGTAGCCGAGCATCATGTCGTGCAGCCAGACGTCCGCGCTCGCACCGTCGCGCAGATTGACGTGATAGGTGCTCTCATCGATCACCCGGAAGCCCATGTGCTCCAGGATCGGCACGCGCTCGGACAGTGCGATCGGCCGCCCGCGGCTCCAGATCTTCAAGCCGACCGAGCGGCTCTCGACCCAGACGTGCTGGTAGAAATCGACCCCGAGCGGATGCGCCGCATCGAGCCGCTCGATCGCACGGATGTCGTTGACCGCGTCGAGAGGCGAGAACGCCTCGCGGTACGCGTCCGAGAAGGCATCCTGATAGCGCGCGAGCAGCGTGCGCGCCCGCCCCGGCTCCTCGGCCTCGGCGAGCGTGTCGGCCAGCGCATCGCTCCAGGTGCGCACGATGTCGCCGACCGCGCCTTCGAGCTCGGCCCGGGTCGGGTTGCCGAGCGGCTGCTCGCCGCGCGCGACGATGTAATGCACGCGCACCAGCGAGCCTTCGGGGAAGAATAGAGTGTACGCGGCGGCACGCCCCCGATAGGCGTCGGCGAGGAAGTCGCCGATCTCGACCCGAATCGCGCTGTCGAAGCGGTCGCGCGGCACGTAGACCAGCACGGAGGCGAAGCGGTCGAAACGGTCCCGCCGCGCCAGCACCCGCAGCCGCGGGCGCTCCTCGAGCTGGAGGATGAGGAGCGCGAAGCGCAGCAGCGTGTCGGGGTCGATCGCGAACAGCTCGTCGCGCGGATATTGCTCGAGCACGACGGCGAGCGCCTTGCCGGAATGGCTCGCCGGATCGAGGCCGGCGCGGGCGATCACGGCGGCGGTCTTGCGGCGCAGATACGGGATGCCGCGGGTCGAGCGGGTGTAGGCCGTCGAGGTGAACAGGCCGACGATGCGGAAGATGCCGGTGAGGCGGCCGGCCGCGTCGTAGCGCTTGACCCCCACCACGTCCATGGTGGCGCTGCGATGGACGCGCGATTGCTGGTTGCTCTTGATGACGATCAGCGCCTGCGGCTCCTTGAGCATGGCGCGGGCGGCGGCCGGCACCTCGAGCCGCTCGCCGCCTGCCGTCATGACCTCGCTCGGGCGGTGGCGCAGGATGCCGAGCACGCTGCCGGCCTGCTCGGCCAGCACTCCGCTCGCCTCCTCATAGGTGTCGAGGCGCAGCCCGAGGAACAGGAAATTGTCGTCGAGCAGCCATTGCAGGAACTCGACCGCTTCGCCGACCTCGTCCTTCGGCAAGGAGGGTGGCGGGTGCGCCTTGAGATCGGCGATCACGCCGCTCACGCGCGACTGCATGGCGCGCCAGTCGGCGACCGCGAGATGCACCTCGGTGAGCGTATCGCCGAGGGCGCCAAGGATCTCCGACTTGCGCGCCTCGTCGTCGATGCGCTCGACATGGATGTGGATGAAGCTTTCGCGCTTGCCTCCTGCGGCGAGCCCGGTGAGCCGGCCGCTTGCCTCGCGCGTGACCGCGAGCACCGGATGGGCGACGAGGCGCACTTCGATCCCGCGCGCGGCAAGCTCCGCCATCGTCGAATCGAGCAGGAACGGCTTGTCGTCGTTGATGATCTCGAGGACCGACACCTCGTCGAGCCGCCCGCCGCCCGGGGGCGAGCCGAACCGCATCTTGACGGTGTCGGGCTTGCGCTCCGACAGGAACTCCCAGGCGGCCTGGGCGAGCCGGGCGAGACCGCGGGGCTCGTAACGCAGCAGATCCTCCGGCGCCGTGCGGGAAAAGATGAGCTCGACGAAGCTCGGCGGCGTGTCCTTGCCGAGCATCGGCCCGGCCGCCGCGATCAGCCGCCGCGCCGCATCGTCGCCGCCATCGCCGTTGCCGGCGAGAAGCGCAGGACGGGACTCCGGCTTCGCCGGACCTCTGGTGATGGCCTGAGACATGACCCTACAGATAGGCACCCGGCGCGCGATTGGCCGCCGGCCGGCCGGCGATTCGCCGCACAACGCAAAGTCTCCCCGATCGAAGCGCCCGCGTCGAGGGCGCAGCGAGCGGTTCCGTTCGCCCCGCCATGAGGCTAGGCTCGCCACAACCCAAATTCCCAAGGAGCGCGCCGTGGCCAAGCACCAAACCCGCAAATCCGTCAATTCAAAGTCCGAGGCGCGCCGCAGCCAGGCGGCCGATGACGATACCGTCATCACGGCGCTCGGCCTCAAGGAGGCGGAGCCGACTGACGCGATGGCCGCCTACTTCAACAAATGCGAGGAGAAGCTCGGCTTCGTGCCGAACGTGCTCAAGGCCTATGCGTTCGACATGCCGAAGCTCGAGGCCTTCGTCGCCATGTACAACGACCTCATGCTCGCCCCCTCGGGTCTGAGCAAGCTCGAGCGGGAGATGATCGCGGTGGCGGTCTCGGCGGTGAACCGCTGCTATTACTGCCTCACCGCGCACGGCGCTGCGGTGCGCGCGCTCTCCGACGACCCGGTGCTGGGCGAGCTGATGGTGATGAACTATCGCGCCGCCCGCCTCTCGCCCCGCGAGCGGGCCATGCTCGATTTTGCCGTCAAGCTCACGGCCGAGCCGTGGGGGGTCGAGGAGGAGGACCGCGAACGGCTGCGCGAGGCCGGGTTCTCGGCCCGTGACATCTGGGACATCGCGGCGGTCGCCGGCTTCTTCAACATGTCGAACCGGGTCGCCACCGCCACCGACATGCGGCCGAACCCGGCCTACCATGGACAGGCGAGGTAGCGTTTCGTAGATCCGCAACCCGGATGTCGCAAAAGCGACATCCAGGGGCGTCCTCAGCAGAAATGTTGCCGCAGTCCTAGTCCAACCATGACGGCCCCGCCCAAGTCCGCTAAGCTGACGCCGATCATGTCCTTCTTGCGTATCCCCCTCACCCGGCGCTTGTTCGGTGCCACCCTCCTGCTTCTCGGTGCGCTGGCACCTGCGGCCGCGCTCGATGTTGCGACCTCGCCCGCAAGTCCCGGCGCCGCGGCGCGGGTCGAACCCGTGGCGGCGCAGAACGGGATGGTGGTCGCCCAGGAAGGGCGGGCGGCCCGCATCGGGCGCGACGTCCTCGAGAAAGGCGGCAACGCGGTCGATGCTGCGGTCGCGGTCGGCTTCGCGCTCGCCGTGACCTTGCCCAAGGCCGGCAATCTCGGCGGCGGCGGTTTCATGCTGCTGCATCTGGCCGGCCCGCACGAGGATCTCGCGATCGACTACCGGGAAACCGCGCCGCACGACACCAGCCCCGACGTCTTCCTCGATGCGAACGGCGAAGCCGATCCGGCCAAATCGCGCGACAGCGGGCTTGCGGTCGGCGTGCCCGGCACCGTCGCGGGCCTGACCTTCGCGCTCGAGCGCTTCGGCTCGGGCAAGTTCACGCTGGCCGAGCTGATCGCGCCGGCGCTCGCGCTCGCGCGCGACGGGATTCCGGTCGAGGGCGATCTCCTCGACTCGCTGTTGCTCGCCAAGCCGCGGCTGACGCGGTTCGCGTCGTCGGCGCGCGTGTTCTTCAAGCCTGACGGCTCGCCCTATGCGGCCGGCGACCGGCTGGTGCAGAACGATCTCGCCAACTCCCTCGAGGCGATCGCCCGCGACGGCGCCCGCGCCTTCTATTATGGGCCGATCGCCGACCAGATCGTGGCGGCGGTGCGCGAGGCCGGCGGCCGCATGACGCGGGGCGACCTCGAGACCTACGAGCCGATCGTGCGCGAGCCGGTCCGCGGCAGCTACCGCGGCTATGACATCCTCTCGATGCCGCCGCCGTCGTCGGGCGGCGTGCATCTGGTCGAAATCCTCAATGTGCTCGAAGGCTATCCGCCGCGCGACTTCGCGTCGGCCTCGGCCGCAAACCTGCATCTGATGATCGAGGCCATGAAGCTCGCCTATGCGGATCGCGCCGAATATCTCGGCGACAGCGACGCGGTCGACGTGCCGGTCGAGCGGCTCACCGCCAAGGACTACGCCGCCGACCTGCGCGCCGAGATCGACCCACGCAAAGCGCGGCCCGCGGCCGAGATCCGCGCCGGCGCGCCGCCGCGCGCGAGCGGCGGCAACACGACCCACTTCTCGGTCGTCGACCGCGACGGCAATGCGGTCGCCAATACCTATTCGCTCAACTTCAACTACGGCGTCGGGCTGGTCGCCGGGTCGACAGGCATCGTGCTCAACAACACGCTCGACGATTTCGCCGCCAAGCCCGGCGCACCCAACGCGTTCGGGCTCCTGGGCGGCGCCGCCAATGCGCCCGGGCCGGGCAAGCGCCCGCTCTCCTCCATGACGCCGACCATCGTCCTCAAGGACGGGGCGCTCGCCTTCGTGACCGGCGCGCCCGGCGGCAGCCGGATCATCACATCGGTGCTGCAGGTGCTGGTGAACGCGATCGACTTCAAGAAGCCGATCGCCGAGGCCGTGGCCGCCCCGCGCGTGCACGACCAGTGGCTGCCCGACGAGGTGGTGGCCGAGCGCGGCGTGCCGGCGGACATCGTGCGGGCGCTCGCGGCGCGCGGGCACCGGGTGCGCACCGATGCGACCTTCGGCTCCGCCAACTCGATCGCGGTCACGCCCGATGGGCTCGTCGGCGCCGCCGACACGCGCGGCCGCGGCGCCACCGCGGCGGGGTACTGAGCCGAGCCGCTTGCGCCCATTGCAATTCACGCCCCCTCGGCCTTCCCACCCGGAGCAGAGTCATGAACGGCACAAAGGATGTTGCGGTCATCGTCGGCAGCCTGCGCAAGGACTCCTTCAACCGCAAGCTCGCCAACGCGCTCGCCGGGCTCGCGCCGGCGGGCCTCAAGCTCGGCATCGTCGAGATCGGCGCGCTCCCGCTCTACAACCAGGACGACGACGCGAGCGGCAACGTGCCGCCCGCCTGGGCTGCCTTCCGCCAGCGCATCAAGGCGGCCGACGCGGTGCTGTTCGTCACGCCGGAATACAACCGCTCGGTGCCGGCTCCGCTCAAGAACGCGATCGACGTCGGCTCGCGCCCCTACGGGCAGAGCGCCTGGGAAGGCAAGCCGGGCGCAGTGATCAGTCTCTCGCCGGGCGCGATCGGCGCCTTCGGCGCCAACCAGCACCTGCGGCAATCGATGGTCTTCCTCAACGTCCCGATGATGCAGCAGCCCGAGGCCTATATCGGCGGCGCCGCCAGCCTGTTCGACGACAAGGGCAACCTCACCAACGCGAGCACTCGCGAGTTTCTGGGCAAGTTCCTGACCGCGTTCGCGGACTGGATCGAGCGCGTGGGGAAGAAGTAGGGGGTGGAGTAGCAGAGCCCGATGACAGGCTCCGCGGAATGCGGGGGTTCGACAAGCCATAGCGCTTACCCGCCCTCATCCTGAGGAGCGCTCGCGCAGCGAGCGCGTCTCGAAGGACGGGCGGCCGATGCGGCGCGGCTCGCGCCCGCGGCCCATGGTTCGAGACGCGCGGCCTTGCGGCCGCGCTCCTCACCATGACGGGTCGTATTTTGCGACTAAATCCGGTCCGGATAGGGCAGGATGAAGTTGTCCCGGTTCGGCATCTTCACCTGCGGCAAGGTCTTGGCGTCCATCACGTCGTTCTCGCCGATCAGCTTGTTGAGGCTGAGAATGTAGGCGGTGAGCGCGTAGGTCTCGTTGTCGGTGAGGGTGCGCGACGCGTTGAAGGGCATGGCGCGGCGGATGTAGTCGAATATCGTCGTCGCGTAGGCGTAGTAGTTGGCGATCGTCTTCTGCGTCTCGATGCCGTTGGTGAGCGGCGCGCCGCCGACCAGCGCCGGATAGAACGGCGCAACGCCGCCTTTGGCGGAATCGCCGTGGCAGGCCGAGCACCTCTCGGCGAAGATCTTCGCGCCCTCCTGCGGCGTTCCCTGCCCGGCCGGCAGACCGGTGCCGTTGGGCAGGACCGCGATGTCCCAATCCTTGATGTCGTTCTCGGTGATCGCCTTGCCGAGCTTAGGCGCGGGCGACGGAGCCGACTGCGCGTGAGCCGTGCCAACGCCGAACGCGAGCGCAAGCACGCAAGCCGCGAGGGTGTTACGCGTAGACATGCTTGATCTCCCCCTTGCTGTCGACGCCCCAGCTCGTGATGCTGTTGTAGTGCTGGTTGGGAAAGGCGAGTGGCGTCGCCACCGGCTTCTTGGTCTCCCCCCGCTGGGCCACGAACTCGGCGCGCAGCGGCTGCGCGTTGCCGGCCTCGTCCCAGGCGCGGCTGAGCAGCACGGCAGGCTGGCCGTCCCAGCGCCACGGCATCACGAAGCGGGTGAACGCCTTGTCGTGGATCGGCGTCTGCAGCGCCGCCTCGCCCCAGCTCTTCCCGCCGTCCGCCGACACCAGCACCTTGGCGATGCGGCCGGTGCCCGAATAGGCGACACCGGAGATCGCGTAGAAGCCCGGCTCCTTGAGGTGATGGCCGAACGACGGATAGGTGATGAAGCTCTTCACCTCCATCAGGAAGTGGAAGCGCCAGGTCTTTCCGCCCGGCAGGATCTGCGAATAGTTCTTGCTCTCGAAATACGTATACGACGGCTGGTCGACCGCCTTCAGGCGCCGCAGGAACTTCACGTTCATGTTGCCCTGATAGCCGGGCAGGAGGAGCCGCATCGGATAGCCGTTGCCCGGCATCAGCCGCTCGCCATTCTGGTAGATGGCGACCATGGCGTCGTCATAGGCCTTCTTGACCGGCACGCTGCGATCGAGGAAATGCGCGTCAGCACCCTCAGCGACCAGCCACTTGGCGGCCGGATCGATGCCCGCCTCGTCGAGCAGGACCGAGAGCGGCACGCCCGTCCATTCGGCACACGACACGAGGCCATGGATCAGGCCGGCCGGGGCCTGGAGCGGCTCGTTGGAGAACATGCCGGCCGAATTGCCCGCGCATTCGACGAAGTGAGTGCGCGTAATCAGCGGATAGCGCGACAGCGTCTCGAGGGTGAACTCGAGCGGCTGCTTCACCATCCCATGGATGACGAGCTTGTGCTGCGCCGGATCGATGTCCGGAATGCCCGCATGGATGATGGTGAAGTGCAGCGGGTTCGGCGTGATCGCGCCGTTGAGCAGCTGATGCGGCGTGCGCGCATGTGAGGTGCGAAACTCACCCTTGGGATTGCTCAGCGCGCGCACCACGCCTTTCTCGAACCGCGATGGCGTCTGCAGCGGCGGCGTGGTGGCGCCGACCTCGAGGCTCCATGCCTCGTCCTTGAGCGGCTCGGCGGCGGCGCCGGTCGCGCCACCGACGCCCATCGCGCCCGCGAGCGCGATGCCCTGTCCCAGCAATGCCCGACGATTGATGAGGCCGTTGCCCGCAACGGCATCGAGCGAGGGCGTGCGCCCTCGGCGTTTCGAAATGCCCATGGTGTCCTCCCTGACGGAGGGGCGTCTGGTGCGCCCATCTCGCGATGGAGCCGCCATGCTGCGCTTCGAAGGGACGATTGTCCAGCAGATCGCGTGCGATCCGACGGCCGATGCGGGCGGATCGGCGCGCGCCGATGCGGGCGCGTGCTACGACACGCCCTCGCGGCGGTCGATCAGGCGCGCGAGCCGCCGCCGGCTGCGCGCGCGCCGCACGTTGCGGCCATCGAGCCGGATCAGCGCCTCCGCCGGCGCAGCCGGAAGAAAGCGGTGCGCCACGCGTTCGCGGCCGCCACGCACCTTTTCGGATTGCAGGTCGACGATATTCACCACCGGCTGACTCGGCATGCGAAAACCTTTTACGCCGCCCACGTCCATCCACGTCCGGGAGCGAATTTTGGAGCGGGCGAAGGGATTCGAACCCTCGACCCCAACCTTGGCAAGGTTGTGCTCTACCCCTGAGCTACACCCGCATCCGTAAGGTCCGGCAGCCCTCGCGCCGGACGCCTTGTCTATGCCAAATGCGTCCCGGCTTTGCAACCGGCGCCGCGAAATCCTACTGAACAAAGTGTTCCCGCCCCGCTCGTCCTCGTCCAGCCCGTGTTCCGCCATGCCCGCCACGCCCGACGACCTCTTTGCCTTCCTCGATCGCCTCGGCATCGCCCATCCGACCCTCGCGCATCCGGCGGTCTTCACCGTCGAGGAGAGCCGGTCGCTGCGCGGCCAGATTCCCGGCGGGCACACCAAGAACCTGTTCCTGCGCGACAAGAAGGGCGCGCTCTATCTGGTGGTGGCCAGCGAGGACGCCGAGATCGAGTTGCGCGCGCTGCATCGCGTGCTGGGGGCGAGCGGCCGTTTTTCGTTCGGATCCGCCGATCTCCTGACCGCGACACTGGGCGTCGAGCCGGGTTCCGTGACGCCGTTCGCGGCGCTCAACGATACGCAGGGGCGGGTCACGGTGGTGCTCGACGCCGCCATGATGGCGCATCCGGTGCTGAACTTTCATCCCCTGCGCAACACCATGACCACCTCGATCGGGCGCGACGACCTCATCCGCTTCCTCGCCGCGACCGGCCATGTGCCGCGGATCGAGCCGGTGGCCGGCCCGGCACCGGCCCTGGCAGCCGGGCCAAACCCCTGACGACACGATTGCATTCGGCCGCCGCATCCACCATCTAATGCGGAACCCGAAGGCTTGTGACGGTCCTGGGGACCGAAGGATTGACGCCATGCTGCAGAACGGCGGGGTTGCGACGGCGACGGCTGCGGACGCTCTCGTGAAGGAGACGACCACCCAGACCTTCGTCAAGGACGTGATCGAGGAATCCCAGCGCCAGCCGGTGCTGATCGACTTCTGGGCCCCCTGGTGCGGGCCCTGCCGGCAGCTCACACCCCTGCTCGAGAAGGCGGTCCGTGCCGCCAAGGGCAAGGTCAAGCTGGTCAAGATGAACATCGACGAGCACCCGGCGATCCCGGGGCAAATGGGCATCCAGTCGATCCCGGCGGTGATCGCCTTCGTCAACGGCCAGCCGGCCGACGGATTCATGGGGGCCCTGCCCGAGAGCCAGGTCACCGCCTTCATCGAGCGGGTGACCAAGGACAAGATCGGCGGGGCGGCCCAGGATCTCATCAAGGAGGCCGACGCCGCGCTTGCCGCCGGCAATCCGGCCGCTGCGGCCGAGATCTATGCGGAGCTTCTCGCCGAGGACCCCGCCAATGTGCCGGCGCTCGCCGGGCTCGCCCGCGCCTATTTCGACACCGGCGCGCTCGACCGCGCCAAGGAGGTCCTGGCGCAGATTCCTGAGCCGAAGCGCAACGATCCGGCAGTGGCGGCGGTGCGCTCGGCACTCGAGCTCGCCGAGCAGGCGAAGGCGCTCGGACCGATCTCCGAGCTGGAGAAGCGGGTCGCCGAGCAACCGCTCGATCACCAGGCGCGCTTCGATCTCGCGCTCGCCTATAATGCGAAGGGCGAGCGCGACAAGGCGCTCGACCACTTGCTCGAGATCGTGCGCCGCGACCGCAAATGGAACGACGACGGGGCCCGCAAGCAGCTGGTGCAATTGTTCGAGGCCTGGGGACCGACCGACGAGGCGACGGTGGCGGGCCGCCGGCGCCTGTCGTCGATCCTGTTCGCGTAGTGACGGTGCGACGACTGCATTCTGCCGTCATCGTCCGCGAAAAGCGAACGATCCAGCACCCCGGCTCGGTGGTATGACGCTCCGCGCTGCCACGACACCGCCCGCCGGCGTTTACTGGATGCTCCGCTTGCGCGGGCATGACGGCCGAAGGGGAATGCATGGGAGGTGCATGACGCGATGCCGATGAACGCGGTCTATCGCGGGCCTGCCGAGCTGCCGGAAATCATCCCGGTGTTTCCGCTGCCGGGCGCGCTGCTGCTGCCGCGCGGCCAGATGCCGCTCAACATCTTCGAGCCGCGCTATCTCGCGATGGTGGACGACAGCCTGCGCGACGGCCATCGGCTGATCGGCATGATCCAGCCCGACAACGCCCATCCGGGCACGCCCGAGAAGCCCAATCTCTACCGCGTCGGCTGCGTCGGCCGCATCACCCAGCTCGCCGAGACCGGCGACGGGCGCTATCTCCTCCAGCTCACCGGCGTCGCGCGCTTCCGCATCGAGGAGGAGCTCGAGGTCGCGACCGCCTACCGGCAGTGCCGGGTGACCTTCGCGCCGTTCGCCGACGACTTCATCGCCCGCAAGGGCGAGGAGGCGGTCGACCGCAAGGCCCTGCTCGAGGCGCTGCACGCGTTCCTCAAGGCGAACAACCTCAAGGCCGACTGGCAGGGCATCGAGAGCGCGCCCAACGAGGCGCTGGTCAACGCGCTCGCCATGATGTCGGCCTACGGCCAGGCCGAGAAGCAGGCCATGCTCGAGGCGCCCGACCTCAAGACGCGCGCCGAGATCCTGGTTGCGGTCACCGAGATCGAGCTCGCCAAGGGCAGGAGCGACGAGGAGCCCCCGCTGCAATAGGGCCGCAGTCCGACCGGTTTCCTGGCGGCCGGAAACCGCTATTATGATGTCAGCACGATCCGTTCCTCTGCCGAACCCGCCATGACCGAGCGTCCCGCCAACACCGTCGATCCGAAGCTCCTGGAGATTCTGGTCTGCCCGCTCACCAAGGGGCGGCTCGACTACGATGCCGAGAAGCAGGAGCTGGTCTCGCGCTCGGCCAAGCTCGCCTATCCGATCCGCGACGGCATCCCGATCATGCTGCCGGAGGAAGCGCGGAAGCTGGAGTGAGTTCGAGCACATGCCTTTCAACGTCATGCCCGGCCTTGTGCCGGGCATCCACGTCTTAGGCGCTCGCTCACAGCGAAGACGTGGATGGCCGGGACTAGCCCGGCCATGACGATGAGAATCACAGGGAGGACAGCATGAAGATCTGGGGCCGCACCACGTCGTCGAACGTGCAGAAGGTGATGTGGGGCATCGGCGAGATGGGGATCGCCTGCGAGCGCATCGACGTCGGCGGATCCTTCGGCAAGAACCGCGAGCCCGCCTATCTGGCGATGAATCCCAACGGGCTGGTGCCGACGCTGGAAGAGGATGACGGCTTCATCCTGTGGGAGTCGAACTCGATCCTGCGCTATCTCGCCGCCAAGCATCAGGCCGCGGTCCTGGAGCCGAAGGATCTGCGCGCCCGCGCGCTCGCCCACAAATGGATGGACTGGCAGCTCTCGGTGCTCGGGCCCGCCATCACGCCGGTGTTCTGGGGCATGGTGCGCACGCCGCCCGAGAAGCGCGACCAGGCGGCGATCGACGCCGGCAAGAAGAAGACGGCCGACGCGGTGAAGATGCTCGACAACCAGCTCGGCAAGAGCACGTTTCTCGCCGGCGATGCGTTCTCCTACGGCGACATTCCGGCCGGCATCATGGTGCGGCGCTATCGCGATCTGGTGCCGGAGCGTCCGCGGTTCGACAATGTGGAGCGCTGGTATCAGGCGATCGCGGCACGCCCGGCCTTCGACCAGCACGTGACGAAGATCCCGCTGGTGTGAGGCTGTTGTTGGTCATTCCGGGGCGCGAGCGAAGATCGCGAGCCCGGAATCCATAACCTCAGAATCCGTGACTGGATTCCGGGTTCGCCGCTGCGCGGCGCCCCGGAATGACGATCGTCGATTCACAACATCTCCCCCCGCAACAGCTTCGGCACCTCGCCGGTGAGGCCGGCGGCCTCGCGGATGAACAGGCGCTTCAAGCCCGGCATGCGTTCGACCAGGCCGAGGCCGAGATCGCGGGCGAGGCGCAGCACGTCGGAGCGGTTGGAGAACAGCCGGTTCAATCCGTCGGTCGCGAGCCCCATCGCCATGGTGTCGAAGCGCCGCCAGCGCTGGTAGCGATCGAGCACCGTCGCGCCGCCCGGGTCGAGCCCGAGGCGCGCCGCATCGACGATCGCCTCGGCGAGCGCCGCCACATCGCGCAGCCCCATGTTGAGCCCTTGGCCCGCGATCGGATGGATCGCATGCGCCGCGTCGCCGATGAGCGCGAGACGCTCGGCCACGAAGCTGCGCGCGACCGCAAACCCGAGCGGAAAGGCGCGGCGCGGCCCCGCGACCGCGATGTCGCCGAGATGCAGGCCGAAGCGCTGCTCGAGCTCGGCGTGGAACTCGGCATCGGGCAGCGCCATGATCCGTTCGGCCTCGGCGGCGCTCTCGGTCCACACGATGGAGGAACGGTTCTCCGGCAGCGGCAGGATCGCGAAGGGCCCGGCGGGGAGGAAATGCTCCTCGGCCCGGCCGTGGTGCGGCCGCTCGTGCGCAACCGTGGTGACGATCGCGGACTGACCATAGGGCCAGCCGACCGTCGCGATGCCGGCGCGCTCGCGGATCGCCGAGCGCGCACCGTCGGCGGCAACCAGGAGCTTCGCCTCGATCGCCGCGCCGGATTTGAGCCGTGCCGACACCTGGCGCGCATCGGCGGAGAAATCCGTCACCGCATCCGCAATCAGGGCAACGCCCTCGCGATGCGCCGCCGCGGTCAGCGCCGCCAGGACGTCGCCGTTCTCCACCATATGGGCGAACGCCTCGCCCGGCTCGACCTCGCCCGCGAAGGTGAGGAACGCCGGCCGCACCGCGTCGCCGAGCTTGGAATCGGTGATCACCATGTCGAGGATCGGCTCGGCACGGGCCGCGACCGCATCCCACACCCCGAGCGCCTCGAACATCCGCCGTGCCGCCGCCGCGATCGCCGAGGCGCGCGCGTCGGCCGGCGGCCGGCCGAGCACCGGATCGACGACGGCGACCGCAAAGAAATGACCGAGCGCCTGGCGCAGCGCGAGCGCCAGCGCCAGCCCCGCAAAGCCGGCGCCCGCGATCATCACCTCCACGCGCTCCGGATTCGGTTCTCGGCCGTCGGACATCCGCAAAGCCTCCGTCCCGCTCGACCCGCGGGATGCGGCAGCATAGCATTCCGGCTCGATCTTGCGCCTGCGCTTGAGGCGCCATTCGGAGCAGGTGACAATGGCCTCGGCGGTCAAGGAACTTCTCGCAACCCTCGATCTCGAACCGCTCGAGGTGAATCTGTTTCGCGGCCGCTCGCCGCAATCGCGCTGGCAGCGCGTCTTCGGCGGGCAAGTGATCGGCCAGGCCCTGGTCGCGGCCTGCCGCACGGTCGACCAGGTAGCGACCCGCCCGCCGCACTCGCTGCACGCCTATTTTCTGCTGGGCGGCGACCCGAAAGTGCCGATCGTCTACGAGGTCGATCGCATCCGCGACGGCCGGAGCTTTACCACCCGCCGGGTGGTCGCAATCCAGCACGGGCACGCCATCTTCTCGATGTCGGTGTCGTTCCATGGCGGCGAGCACGGCTTTTCACACCAGGGCCTCCCGATGCCGACGGTGCCGCAGCCGGACTCGCTTCCCGACGAGGCGGAGCTGCGCAAGGCGGTGCTCGCCCGCATGCCGGAGGCGGTGCGACGCTATTATGAGCGCGAGCGTCCGATCGAGCTGCGCCCCGTCGAGCTCGACCGCTACCTCGGCAAGCCGACGCCCGACGGCAAGTTCCACGTCTGGATGCGGGCGATCGAGCGCCTGCCCGACGAGCCGGCCCTGCATCAATGCGTGCTCGCCTATGCGTCCGACATGATGCTGCTCGACGCAGCCACCATTCCGCACGGCCGCACCTTGTTCGAGCCCACCATCATGGCGGCGAGCCTCGACCACGCGATGTGGTTTCACCGGCCGTTCCGCGCCGACGATTGGCTCCTGTATGCGCAGGACAGCCCCAGCGCCGAAGGCGCCCGCGGCTTTGCGCGCGGCTCGATCTTCGCCCGCGACGGAACCCTGGTCGCCTCGGTCGCCCAGGAGGGCATGATCCGCGAGCGGCGCACGGTCTGAGTCTCGGCGCTTGCGTCCTCTCCCCCGCTTGCGGGGGAGCGACAGAGAGGGGGCACGCCGCTTGCGCATGCGCCCGGGACTTCCCCCTCCCCGCCCATCCCCGCAAGCGGGGGAGGGCGTGAGACGCAGAAGCGGGGGAAGAGGACGCAAGAGCCGCAACCGCTCTCGACCCGAAACTTATTTCAATCACCTCGGAAAGCCTGTAATCAGACCTCGGGCGTCGCCGGGCGCCGGGCTGCGGATCCATTTGGATGTCTGCGGCCGCGACCTTT
>DASTZX010000356.1:0-7148 GCA_035764045.1 Xanthobacteraceae bacterium
TCGCCGATGGACTATCACGGCGCGCTCGGCGTGCTGCGCACCATCGTGAAGGAACGGCCGGATGCGATCCTGGTCAACGAAGGGGCGAACGCGCTCGATCTCACGCGCGGCGTCATCGACATGTACCAGCCGCGCAAGCGCATCGACGTCGGCACCTGGGGCGTCATGGGCATCGGCATGGGCTACGCGATCGGCGCCGCGGTCGAGACCGGAAAGCCGGTGCTGGCGATCGAGGGCGACTCCGCGTTCGGCTTCTCCGGCATGGAGGTGGAGACGATCTGCCGCTACAAGCTGCCGGTCTGCATCGTGATCTTCAACAACGACGGCATCTATCGCGGCACCGACGTCAATCGCAGCGGCGGCGCGGATCCCGCGCCCACGATGTTCGTCAAGGGCGCGCGCTACGACAAGATCATCGAGGCGTTCGGCGGCGTCGGCGCCAACGCGGCTTCGCCGGACGAGCTCAGGCGTGCCGTGAATGACGCCATGAATTCCGGCAAGCCGACCCTGATCAATGCGGTGATCGATCCCGCCGCGGGCAGCGAGAGCGGGCGCATCGGCAACCTCAACCCGAAGAGCGCGGTCCGCAAGAAATAGCCGCCGCACCAAAGGAGCCCGGCCGTCGAAGTCGGCGCCGGTCAAGACCAGACAGCATCAACGAGGAGCGCAATGGCAACAAGGAAAGCCAAGAAGGCGAAAGCGAAAGCCAAATCCAGGAGCGCGGCGAGGAAAGTCGTGAAGCTCAGGGCGAAGAAGCCGGCGGCCAAAAGGGCGAACGGCAAGGCGAACGGCAAGGCGAACGGATTGCCGCGGCCCTCGACCAAGCCCTTCGGCCAGGCCGGCAAGGCGCTCGAAGGCGTGCGCGTCCTCGACTTCACCCATGTGCAATCGGGTCCGACCTGCACCCAGCTCCTCGGCTACATGGGCGCCGACGTGATCAAGGTGGAGCGGCCGGGCGTCGGCGACATCACCCGCGGCCAGCTGCGCGACGTGAAGGGCGCGGACAGCCTCTACTTCACCATGCTCAACGGCAACAAGCGCTCGATCACCATCGATTCCAAGCACCCGAAGGGCAAGGAAATCCTCGATCGACTGATCAAGCATTGCGACGTGCTGGTCGAGAATTTCGCGCCGGGCGCGCTCGACCGCATGGGCCTGACCTGGGACTACATCCACAAGGTCAACCCGCGCATGATCGTCGCCTCGGTCAAGGGTTTCGGCCCCGGCCCGTACGAGGACTGCAAGGTCTACGAGAACGTGGCGCAGTGCGCCGGCGGCTCGGCCTCGACCACCGGCTTCCGCGACGGTCCGCCGCTGGTGACCGGGGCGCAGATCGGCGATTCCGGCACCGGCCTGCACCTCGCCTTCGGCATCATGTGCGCGCTCTACCAGCGCCAGCGCACCGGCCGCGGCCCGAAGGTGCTCGCCGCCATGCAGGACGGCGTGCTCAACCTGGCCCGCGTCAAGCTGCGCGACCAGCAGCGGCTCAAGCACGGACCGCTGACCGAATACAGCCAGTACGGCGAGAACATCCCGTTCGGCGAGGCCGTGCCGCGCGCCGGCAACGACTCCGGCGGCGGCCAGCCCGGCTGGATCCTCAAGTGCAAGGGCTGGGAGACCGACCCGAACGCCTACATCTATTTCATCACCCAGGCGCCGGTGTGGGGCGAGATCTGCGACCTGATCGGCAGGCCCGAGTGGAAGACCGATCCCGACTACGCCACGCCGCCGGCGCGGCTGCCGCGGCTCAAGCAGATCTTCGCGACGATCGAGGAGTGGACCATGACCAAGACCAAGTTCGAG
The DNA here is from genome assembly GCA_035764045.1 of Xanthobacteraceae bacterium. Taxonomy (GTDB): domain Bacteria; phylum Pseudomonadota; class Alphaproteobacteria; order Rhizobiales; family Xanthobacteraceae; genus JAVDCA01. Next base: position 1,804 of record DASTZX010000356.1, read on the forward strand.
GTCATGGAGATCTGCAACGAGCACGACATTCCGGTCGGGCCGATCCTGTCGATGAAGGAGATCGCCGAGGAGAAGTCGCTGCGCGACACCGGCACGGTGGTCGAGGTCGACCATCCGAACCGCGGCAAGTATCTCACCGTCGGCAATCCGCTGAAGATGTCGGACTCGGTCACCGAGGTGAAGCGTTCGCCGCTGCTCGGCGAGCACACCGAGGAGATCCTGCGCAAGGAGCTCGGCTACACGGCCGACGAGCTCGCGGCCATCAAGGCCTCCGGCGCGATCACCGCTCCGGAGAAGCCGAAGGCGGAAGCGGCCTGATGTCAGGCAGTAAGCGTCATCGCCCGCGAAAGCGGGCGATCCAGTAACCACCACCCGGCTCGGTGCTTACTGGATGCCCCACTTGCGCGGGGCATGACGGTCAGGGATTTTGAGGAGTACAGTACATGCGGATCGTGGTCCACGGCCAGCAAGCCTTCGGTAAGGCGGTGCTCGAGGCGCTGCTCAAGCGCGGCGACGATGTGGTCGCCGTCTATGTGGCGCCGGAGAAGCCGGGGCAGAAGCCCGATCCGCTCAAGGAGGCGGCTCTCGCCGCCAAGCTGCCGGTCCACCAGCCCGCCTCCTACCGCAAGCCGGAGGTGTGGGAGGAGTTCAAGGCGCTCAAGCCCGACCTGCAGGTGATGGCGTTCGTGACGCTGTTCGTGCCCGAGGAATTCCTCAACATCCCGACCCACGGCTCGATCCAGTATCACCCCTCGCTCCTGCCGGCCTATCGCGGGGCGAGCGCCATCAACTGGCCGATCATCCTCGGCGAAAAGGAAACCGGGCTGTCGATCTTCTGGCCCGACAACGGCCTCGATACCGGCGATGTGCTGCTGCAGAAGAAAACGCCGATCTCCTCGACCGACACGCTCGGCTCGGTCTATTTCGATCGTCTGTTCCCGATGGGCGTCGACGCGATGCTCGAATCCGTCGACCTGGTGAAGGCCGGCAAGGCACCGCGCATCAAGCAGGACGAATCCAAGGCCAGCTACGAAGGCCGCTGCGGTCCCGAGAACGCACGCATCGACTGGGCAAAGTCCTGGCGCCAGATCGATCCGCTGATCCGGGGCTGCAATCCGGCGCCCGGCGCCTGGAGCACGCTCGACGGCAAGACGCTGAAGATCTTCGATGCCAAGCCGCTGCCCGCCAAGGATCCGAAGGGCATCGCCGGCAAAATGGGCGAGATCGTCGCGGTCGAAGCCGACGGCTTCACGGTCGTCTGCGCCGACGGTCGTTTCAAAGTGACCCGCGTTCAACCCGCCGACGGCAAGAAGATCGATGCCGGCGAATGGGTGACGAGCGCCAAGCCCGCCATCGGCGCGCGCTTCACCTGATCGTCCTGCCATCGACCAACTCCGGCCGGCTTCATCATCGCCCAACCATCGCATTCAACGGAAAGCCCCAATGCCCGCCTCGCAACATCAAAACCCAAAATCCGATATTGAAATCTCGCAAGCCGCGAAGAAGCGGCCGATCGTCGACATCGCCAAGGAGAAGCTCGGCATCGGGGCGGAAAACCTCGAGCCATACGGCCACTACAAGGCCAAGATCACGATGGATTACGTCAAGTCGCTGCAAGGCCGGAAGAACGGCAAGCTGATCCTGGTCTCGGCGATCAATCCGACGCCGGCCGGCGAAGGCAAGACCACCACGACGGTCGGCCTGACCGACGCGCTCAACCACATCGGCAAGAAGGCGATGCTGTGCATTCGCGAGCCGAGTCTCGGCCCGTCCTTCGGCATGAAGGGCGGCGCGGCAGGCGGCGGGTATGCGCAAGTCGTTCCGATGGAGGATATCAATCTCCATTTCACCGGCGATTTCCACGCCATCACGTCGGCCAATAACCTGCTCGCGGCGCTGATCGACAACCACATCTACTGGGGCAACGCGCTGAACATCGATGAGCGGCGCGTCACCTGGCGCCGCGTGATGGACATGAACGACCGTGCGCTGCGCCAGATCGTCAACTCGCTCGGCGGCGTCGCCAACGGGTTTCCGCGCGAAGACGGCTTCGACATCACGGTCGCCTCGGAGGTGATGGCGATCTTCTGCCTCGCGCGGAACCTCGAGGATCTCAAGGAGCGGCTCGGCAACATCGTGATCGGCTACACCCGCGACCGCAAGCCGGTGCGCGCGCGCGACCTCAAGGCGCAGGGCGCCATGACGGCGCTGCTCAAGGATGCGCTGGCGCCCAACCTGGTGCAGACGCTCGAGGCCACGCCGGCGTTCATCCACGGCGGGCCGTTCGCCAACATCGCGCACGGCTGCAACTCCGTCATGGCGACGACGACCGCGCTCAAGCTTGCCGACTATGTGGTCACCGAGGCGGGCTTCGGCGCCGACCTCGGGGCCGAGAAGTTCATCGATATCAAGTGCCGCAAAACCGGGATCGCGCCCGATTGCGTTGTGCTGGTCGCGACTATTCGCGCGCTCAAAATGCATGGCGGGGTCAAGAAGGAGGACCTCAAGTCCGAGAATCTCAAGGCGCTCGAGGCCGGCATGACAAACCTGCAGCGCCACGTCGAGAACGTGCACAAGTTCGGACTGCCGGCGGTGGTCTCGATCAACAGGTTCTCCTCCGACACCGATGCCGAAATCGCGCTGGTGAGAGACAAGTGCAAGGCGCTCGGCGTCGAGGCGGTGATGGCCGATCATTGGGCGCTGGGCGGGGAGGGCGCGGCCGACGTCGCGCGCGCGGTGGTCAAGGTCATCGACAGCGGCAAGGCCAAGCTCAAGTTCCTCTATCCGGACGAGATGCCGCTGCTGGAAAAGGTGCGCACCATCGCCAAGGAGCTCTATCGCGCCAAGGACATCGCGGCCGACAAGCCGGTGCGCGATCAGCTCGCGAACTTCGAGGCCATGGGCTACGGCAAGGCGCCGGTCTGCATCGCCAAGACCCAGTACAGCTTCTCGACCAATCCGGACGCGAAGGGCGCGCCCACCGATTTCGTCATTCCGGTGCGCGAGGTGCGGCTCTCCGCCGGCGCCGAATTCGTCGTGGTGATCTGCGGCGAGATCATGACGATGCCGGGGCTGCCGAAAGTGCCCTCCGCCGATGCGATCGACGTCGGCCCGGACGGAAAGATCGTCGGGCTGTTCTAGTTGGTACCCCGGGTTGAGCGCAGCCGAAACCCGGGAGCGGCCTATCCGCCTAGCAATCTGCCCCGGATTTCGCTGCGCTCGATCCGGGCTACAGTCGATGTGAACCATGGATGCCGTAACCGAAAGGCCGCGCCGCCGAGCGCCGAAAACTCCCAAGGGCCGCCAGGTCGATCCGCGTGCCCTGGAGGAGGTGCAGGCCCTGCTGATCGATCGGCCGCGCCGGCGCGACCTCTTGATCGAGCATCTCCACCTCATCCAGGACCGCTACGGCCACCTCTCGGCGCCGCATCTCGCGGCGCTCGCCTACGAGATGAAGCTCGCGCTGACCGAGGTGTACGAGGTCGCGACGTTCTATGCCCATTTCGACGTCGTGAAGGAGGGGCCGCCGCCCCCCGCCGTCACGGTGCGGGTCTGCGACAGCCTGTCCTGCGCGATGGCCGGCGCCGAGGCGCTGCTCGCGCGGCTGCCCGCGATCCTCGGCAAGGATGTGCGCGTGGTGCGCGCCCCCTGCATGGGCGCCTGCGACCGCGCGCCGGTCGCCGCCGTCGGGCATGTCCAGACGCTCCATGCCACGCCCGACGCGGTCGCCGCTGCCGCGAAGGCCAAACCGCATGCGCACGCGCATAAGCCCGGCATCGATTTCGCGGCCTATCGCCGCGACGGCGGCTACGCGCTGCTCGCCGACTGCCTTTCGGGCAAGCGCAGCCGCGACGAGCTGATCAAGATCGCCGTCGACGCCAGCGTCCGCGGCCTCGGCGGGGCCGGCTTCCCGACCGGGCGCAAGTGGTCGCTGGTGCGCGCCGAGCCGGCGCCGCGGATGTTTGCGGTCAATGCGGACGAGGGCGAGCCGGGCACCTTCAAGGACCGCCATTATCTCGAGCGCGATCCCCACCGCTTCATCGAAGGCATGCTGATCGCCGCCTGGGTGGTCGAGGCGGCTGACACCTATCTCTACATCCGCGACGAATATCCCGAGCTCCGGCTGATGCTGGCCGAGGAGATCGCCAAGGTCGAAGCCGCGGATCTCATGCCGCACACCAGGATCCAGATCCGGCGCGGCGCCGGCGCCTACATCTGCGGCGAAGAGTCGGCAATGATCGAATCGATCGAAGGCAAGCGCGGCCTGCCGAGGCATCGCCCGCCCTATGTGGCGCAGGTCGGCCTGTTCGGCCGTCCGACGTTGGAGCAGAACGTCGAAACGCTCTACTGGATCCGCGAGGTCGTGGAAAAGGGGGCAGCCTGGTTCACATCCCATGGGCGGCGCGGCAGCAAGGGACTTCGATCGTTCTCGGTCTCCGGCCGGGTCAAGAACCCGGGCGTCAAGCTCGCGCCGGCCGGCGTCACGGTGCGTGAGCTGATCGACGAGTTCTGCGGCGGCATGCAGGACGGCCACACGTTCAAGGGCTATCTGCCGGGCGGCGCCTCGGGCGGGATCCTGCCCGCCAGCATGGCCGACCTGCCGCTCGACTTTGGAACCCTGGAGAAATACGGGTGTTTCGTCGGGTCGCACGCGGTTGTCATCCTGTCCGACAAGGATGATATCAAGGCGGTGGCGCTGAACCTGATGAGGTTCTTCGAGGACGAGAGCTGCGGCCAGTGCACGCCGTGCCGGGTCGGCACCGAAAAGGCGGCCGCGCTGATGGCGCAGGGACCGTGGAACGAGGCGCTGCTCACCGAGCTCGGCGACGCGATGCGGGACGCTTCGATCTGCGGCCTCGGCCAGGCGGCGCCGAACCCGCTGGTTTGTGTGCTGAAATATTTTCCCGACGAGCTGAAGAAGCCGCTGGGAATGTGGTGAGAGTTGGTACGTGAGTGGATCCGTCACCCTTCGAGGCTCGCGTCGCTCGGGCCTCAGGATGACGGGTCATAGGTCGACGCAGAAACGGATGTGATCCGATGAACGACCAGCAGAAGCCTGCGGGGTATGGCCACGACAAGAAGGGCGCCGCCCTCGGCGGTGCCGTGGGCGGCGGCAAGCCCGGCGTCGCCCACAGCGTCGCGGCCGACAAGAGCGCGGGAGCCGGCGAGGGCCCGACCGCCCAGACCTTCTTCATCGACGACCGCGAGATCGAGATCCGCAAGGGCGAGACCATCTTCCGCGCCGCCCGCCGGCTCGACATCAAGCTTCCGCACCTGTGCTACTCGCCCAAGCCCGGCTATCGCCCGGACGGCAACTGCCGCGTCTGCATGGTCGAGATCGAGGG
>DASTZX010000357.1:0-14059 GCA_035764045.1 Xanthobacteraceae bacterium
GAGACGTCGATCACCTCGGCGCGGGCAAGCTTGTCCTCGATCTCGGCGATGCGCCCCTCGTTGAGCGACTGCTGCTCCTTGGCGGCGTGGTACTCGGCGTTCTCCGAGAGGTCGCCGTGCGAGCGCGCATCGGTGATCTGCTGGATGATGCGGGGGCGCTCCACCGTCTGGCAGTGCTTGAGCTCCTGCTCCAGGACGGCATAGCCCGCCGCGGTCATTGGAATCTTGTCCATCGCTCCTCAATCCTCTGCAGAGAATAAAGTTCCGATCGCGAATCGGGTTTGGCCCGTCTCGCGATCGCTCACTTCTCTGCCAACTCCTGCCGCCGGCTCGGCCCGGGCGGGCCCTCAGGCCCGGCCCGTGAAATAGCTTTGCAGCGCGCGCACCTCGAGGTCGCCCCCGAGGTAGGCCTTGATGCCCTGCGCCGCTGCGACGGCCCCTGAAAGAGTGGTGTAGTACGGGACTTTATGCAAGAGGGCAGCGCGCCGAAGCGAGCGGCTGTCCGCCAGGGCAGTCGCCCCCTCGGTGGTATTGAAAACCAGCTGGATGTCCCCGTTCTTGATGGCATCCACGATGTGCGGCCGTCCGTCCGCCACCTTGTTGATCTTGAGGGCCGGGACCCCGTTGGCGGCGAGATAGCGCTGGGTTCCCGAGGTCGCCACGACCTTGAACCCGAGGTCGGCGAGGAGCTTCGCGGCCTCGAGAATCCGCGCCTTGTCAGCGTCCTTGACCGAGATGAATACCGTCCCGGCGCGCGGCAGGCGGGAGCCGCCGCCGATCTGGCTCTTGGCGAAGGCGATCTCGAATGAATGATCGAGGCCGATGACCTCGCCGGTCGAACGCATCTCGGGGCCGAGCACCGTGTCGACCCCGGGGAAGCGCGCGAACGGAAACACCGCCTCCTTGACCCCGACATGGTTCAGGGCCGGCGGCTTCAGGCCGAATGTCTTGAGCGGTTCGCCCGCCATGACCCGCGCCGCGATCTTGGCGACCGGGATGCCGATCACCTTGGCCACGAACGGGACGGTGCGGGAGGCGCGCGGGTTCACCTCGAGCACATGGATGTCGCCGTCCTTGATGGCGTATTGCACGTTCATCAGCCCGCCCACCTTGAGGGCGAGGGCGAGCGCGCGGGTCTGCCGCTCGAGCTCGGCGACGATCTCCGGCGACAGCGAATGCGGCGGCAGCGCACAGGCCGAGTCGCCCGAATGGATGCCGGCCTCCTCGATGTGCTCCATGATGCCGGCGATGAAGGTGTCCTTGCCGTCGGCGAGGCAGTCGACGTCCACCTCGATTGCGTCCGAGAGGTAGCGGTCGATTAGCAGCGGCCGCTTGTCGGATACGGCGAGCTCGGAGGGCCGATCGAGGTCGGCGGCGAGCCGCGCGACATAGCGGTCGAGATGGGTGCCGTCGTGGACGATCTCCATGCCGCGCCCGCCGAGCACATAGGAGGGCCGGATCACGATCGGATAGCCGATCTCGTCGGCGATCGCGCGCGCCTTTTTCGGGCTGGTCGCGATTCCGCTCTTGGGCTGACGGATCTTGAGCTTGTCGAGCAGCTTCTTGAACCGGTCGCGGTCCTCGGCGAGATCGATCGCGTCAGGCGAGGTGCCGAGGATCGGCACGTTCGCATCTTCGAGCGGGCCGGCGAGCTTGAGCGGCGTCTGCCCGCCGAACTGGACGATGACGCCGTGCAGTGTTCCGTTGGTCCGCTCGGTCGCGATGATCTCGAGCACGTCCTCGGCGGTGAGCGGCTCGAAGTAGAGCCGGTCCGAGGTGTCGTAGTCGGTCGACACGGTCTCGGGATTGCAGTTGATCATGATGGTCTCGTAGCCCGCCTCCTTGAGCGCGAAGGCGGCGTGGCAGCAGCAATAGTCGAACTCGATGCCCTGGCCGATGCGGTTCGGTCCGCCACCGAGGATGATCACCTTCCTGGCCGCCGAGGGCGCGGCCTCGTCGCCCGGAGCGCCGGCGAACGGCGGCTCGTAGGTCGAATACATGTAGGCGGTCGGCGAGGCGAACTCGGCCGCGCAGGTGTCGATGCGCTTGAACACCGGGCGCACGCCGAGCGCATGGCGCCGTCGCGTCACCTCGTCGGCCGGCATGCCGGTGAGCCTGCCGAGGCGCGCGTCGGAAAAGCCCATGCTCTTGAGCCGGCGGAACGCGCCGGGCGTCGTCGGCAGGCCCTTCGCGCCGATCTCGGCCTCCATGTCGACGATGCCGCGGATCTGCGCCAGGAACCAGGGATCGATCTTCGAGCTGGCGTGGATCTGCTCGTCGCTCATGCCGAGCCGCATCGCCTGCGCCACCTTGAGGATTCCGTCCGGCGTCGAGCGGCCGAGCGCGGCGCGGATCACGTTCTTGTCGTCGCCCTGGCCGATGCCTTCGATCGCGATCTCATCGAGCCCGGAGAGGCCGGTCTCGAGCGAGCGCAGCGCCTTCTGCAGCGACTCCTGGAACGTGCGGCCGATCGCCATCACCTCGCCGACCGACTTCATCGAGGTGGTGAGCACCGGGTCGGCGCCGGGGAATTTCTCGAACGCGAAGCGCGGCACCTTGGTGACGACGTAGTCGATGGTGGGCTCGAACGAGGCGGGGGTCGCCCCGCCGGTGATGTCGTTGGCGATCTCGTCGAGGGTGTATCCGACGGCGAGCTTGGCGGCGACCTTGGCGATCGGGAAGCCGGTCGCCTTGGAGGCGAGCGCAGAGGAGCGCGACACGCGCGGATTCATCTCGATGATGACGAGGCGGCCATCCTCCGGATTGACGGCGAACTGCACGTTGGAGCCGCCGGTCTCGACGCCGATCTCGCGGAGAACCGCGATCGAGGCGTCGCGCATGATCTGATATTCCTTGTCGGTGAGCGTGAGCGCCGGCGCGACGGTGATCGAATCGCCGGTATGCACGCCCATCGGATCGAAGTTCTCGATCGAGCAGACGATGATGCAGTTGTCGCGCTTGTCGCGCACCACCTCCATCTCGAATTCCTTCCAACCGAGCACGCTCTCCTCGATCAGCACCTCGGTGGTGGGCGAAGCGTCGAGCCCGCGCTCGACGATCTCGATGAACTCCGACTTGTTGAATGCGACGCCGCCGCCCGTGCCGGCGAGGGTGAAGGATGGCCGGATGATCGCCGGCAGGCCGATGTTGGCGAGCGCCTCGAGGGCCTCGATCAGGCCCTTCTCGACGTAGCGCCGCTTGCGCTCGGGCTCGCCGGTGTCCCAGGCGCCTTCGAACCCCTCGATGGCGCGCCGCTCCTCGTCCGTGTCGAGCTTGAGCGCCTTGATGCGGGCGATCTCGGCTGCGTGATGCGCGCGATCGGCTTTCTTGAGGTCGGACGCGTTGGCGAGCGAGGACTTCGGCGTCTCCAGGCCGATCTTCCTCATCGCCTCGCGAAACAGCTGGCGGTCCTCCGCCTTGTCAATCGCCTCCGCGGTCGCGCCGATCATTTTGACGTTGAAGCGGTCGAGCACGCCCATGCGCTTGAGCGAGAGCGCACAGTTGAGCGCGGTCTGCCCGCCCATGGTGGGCAAGAGCGCGTCGGGGCGCTCCTTCTCGATGATCCTGGCGACGATGTCGGGCGTGATCGGCTCGACATAGGTGGCGTCGGCGAGCCCCGGGTCGGTCATGATCGTCGCCGGGTTCGAATTGACCAGGACGATCCGATAGCCCTCATCCTTGAGGGCCTTGCAGGCCTGCGTCCCCGAATAGTCGAACTCGCAGGCCTGGCCGATGACGATCGGCCCGGCGCCGATGATCAGGATCGAGGAGATGTCGGTGCGTTTCGGCATCCGGGGTCGGCCAAGGGGTTGATCGCGGGCATAAAAAAAGGCGTCGTGGACGCGCCGCCTTGGTCGCCTCGCGCGCGCTCTTGGGGGCGCGACGGCGACCCCTTAGCCCAGAATCGGCGGGGAGGGAAGGGCAACGCGCCCGGGACACCGTCTCTCGCACAGATAGCGCCCGGACGCGAAATGGCCAGGGGACGGTCCCGGCGCGCTTCGCCCGCTCATCGTCCGTTGAATGGGTAGACGATACGCTAACGCGCGTTCCCGGCCGCCCGGGGGCGCGCCAGGAACGTCATCCGCCCGCCGTTATGGCCGATATTGCGCGCCGCCCGCTCCGACGAAAACCCTGCCGCCGAGAGCGTCGCGACCATCGCGGCCTCCTCATAGCGGCGAAAGCCGAGCGCCGAGCGCAGCCGCCAATAGGGCGAGACCAGGGTCCGCAGGAGGCCCATCAGGGCGGCGAAGAAGAACCCTTGGCTTGCCCCGAAGCGGAGCAGCGCCAGCGCGTCAGTCACGGCCGAGCTCTCCGGCCGGATCACGTCGCCGAGCACCAGGAGGCCGGAGGGCGCGAGCAGCCGCCGGAACAGTGCGAGCGCGGCGTCGAGCTCCTGTGCGCTGAGGTACTGCGCGACCGAATGCATGATGACGAGATCGATGCCGTGATCGGGGAGATCCGCGAGCTGATCTGCGGCGCGGACCTCGATCGTCGGATTGCCGCCGAACCGCGTCATGAGCCGCGCGCGCACGCCCGGCGCGGCCTCGACGAGGATCAGCCGTTTCGCCTTGGCGGCGACGAGATCGGCACGCAGAGCTTCTCCGCAGCCGTAGTCCAGCACGGTCGCGCCCGGCCGTACATAGGCGGCAAGGTCCTTGGCGATGCCGAGGAAATGCAGCTCGCGGTGGCGCGCGTTGACATAGATGGAATGCGCGGAGTCGTAGAAATCGATCCAGCTGTCCATGTCGGTCGATGCGGTCGCCACGCGGCTGGCCTCAGGACTGCCATAGCCGGATCAGCGGGCCCGCCTTTCCATAGACCGGGTCGGTGGGCGGCACCGGGACATCCGGGATGACCGAGATCGCCCGCGCGTGCTCGGACTTGCTGCCGCGGCACAGGTCGTATTTTCCGCTCGGCGGATATGCGCCGATGACCATCAGGTCGGAGCTCGACCACAGCGATTGGTGCCCGGTGCCGGCCGGCAGCACGCAGACATCGCCGGCGTGGAGCTCGAGCTCGATTCCGGCATTGCCGCCGAAGCGCACCCGCGCGCGGCCGCGTGCAAGCCCCATCGCCTCGTGGATCATCGAGTGATAGTGGACGTAACGATAGATGCCGTTGCGCCACATCTCGCCCCACTGGTTGCCCGCAAAGGTGCGCTCGACGAGATCCTCGGGATCGGGGTTGCCCTTGAGGTCGATGATGCCCCGATAGACCAGGAACGGCAGCTTCGGATTGTTCGGAATCGAGCCGTCGTCGCCAAACACGAAGGTTTCGGGCTCGTTCGGGTGGGTGGATGGCATCGGGCTCTGACCTGGTCGCGTGGGACCGCTCGGGGTCGGCGCGGAGTGTGCTGGTTCCGCTTTAACGGAGGCTTAAATAGCGGCTTTCAGCGCTTTCGGCTGCCCCGCATCATGGCGACGAAGCGGTCGAAAAGGTAGTGGCTGTCCCGCGGTCCCGGGGAGGCCTCCGGGTGGTATTGGACCGAGAACACCGGTTTGTCCTTGAGCGCGATGCCGCAGTTCGAGCCATCGAACAGCGACACGTGCGTCTGCTCGGCGTTCGGCGGCAGCGTCGCGCCGTCGACCGCGAAGCCGTGATTCATGGAGGTGATCTCCACCTTCCCGGTGGTCAGATCCTTCACGGGATGGTTGGCGCCGTGATGACCCTGGTGCATCTTCATGGTCTTGGCGCCGACCGCGATGCCGAGCATCTGATGACCGAGGCAGATGCCGAAGGTCGGCATGCCGCGCGCGATCAATTCGCGGATCACCGGCACCGCATACTCGCCGGTGGCCGCCGGATCGCCCGGGCCGTTCGACAGGAAGACGCCGTCCGGCTTCATGGCGACGATGTCCTCGGCCGAGGTCGTGGCCGGCACCACCGTCACCTTGGCGCCCGCGCCGGCGAGCTGGCGCAGAATGTTGCGCTTGATGCCGTAGTCGATGGCGACGACTTGGAATTCGGGCGACTGCTGCCGGCCGTAGCCCTTGCCCCATTCCCACGGCATCTCGTCCCAGTCGAAGCGCTGCGTGCTCGTCACCATCGGCACGAGGTCCATGCCGATGAGACCCGGCCACTCGCGCGCTTCCTTCTTCAGCGCATCGAGATCGAACTTGCCGTCGGGCGCGTACGCGATCACCGCGTTCGGCATGCCCTTACGGCGGATCAGGCTGGTGAGCGCGCGCGTGTCGATGCCGGAGAGCCCGATCACGCCGCGGTTCTTGAGCCACTGGTCGAGATGGCGCGTGGCGCGGAAGTTCGACGGCGCCGTCACGGCCGAATGGAGGATGACGCCGCGCGCGCCCGGCGTTGCCGCCATGTTGACGGTCTCGATGTCCTCTTCGTTGGTGCCGACATTGCCGATGTGCGGGAACGTGAAAGTGATGATCTGCCCCGCATAGGAAGGATCGGTGAGGATCTCCTCGTAGCCGGTCATCGCGGTGTTGAAGCACACCTCGCCGACCGCGTGGCCGATCGCCCCGAAGCCGATGCCTTCCAGCACGGTGCCGTCCGCCAGCACCAGGAGCGCGGTGGCTTTCGGCTCGCTCCAGCCGGTCCCGGCCGCCGCCCGCGAAGCAGCTTGTTTGTCGTTCATCGCTGGCCTACATCTCTGCCGCCGCCGCACCGGATATGGGACGACTCGCGTGCGACGCAAGGCAGCTCGGGCAAGGGCATAGCGATGTTGCGGGACGATATCAATAACGCCCTCAAGACGGCCATGAAGGCGCAGGACCAGCGGCGGGTCTCGACCCTGCGGCTGATCAATGCGGCGTTCAAGAATGCCGACATCGAGGCGCGCGGCGCCGGCAAGCCAGCGCTGACGGACGACGAGCTCAATTCCCAGATGCAGAAGATGATCAAGCAGCGCCAGGAATCGGCCGAGCTCTACGACAAGGGCGGCCGGCCGGAGCTTGCCAGCCAGGAGCGCGAGGAGATCGCGGTCATCACGTCGTTCCTGCCAAAGCAGATGTCGGAGGACGAGATCAAGGCGGCGGTGGCCGCTGCCGTGAAGGACACCGGCGCGTCGAGCATGAAGGACATGGGCCGGGTGATGGCGGCGCTCAAGGAGCGTCATGCCGGCAAGATGGATTTCGCCAAGGCGGGCGGGCTGGTGAAGGCGCAGCTCGGCACCTGACCGGGGCGGCGACGCAAACAAATCAATGAAACATCGGGAGGGCGTCTCGTGCGAATTCCGCTCACGCGGTCGTTGCTGGCCGCCGCGCTCGCCGTCTGCGGCGGCGCGCTATCGGCCGCCGCCGACGACTACCCGGCGCGTCCGATCCGGGTCATCACCAATACGAGCGCCGGCGGCCTGAGCGACATCTTCGCGCGCGCGGTCGGCGACGAGGTCCGCAAGACGTGGGGGCAGCCGTTCATCGTCGACAACCGGCCGGGCGGCTCGCAGAACGTGGGCGCGCGCGCCTGCGCCGACGCGACGCCCGACGGCTACACCATCTGCATCCTCAACGCCGATGCGATGGTGTACAACAAGTTCCTGTTCAAGAACCTGCCGTTCGATCCCGAAAACGGAATGGTGCCGGTCACCAATCTGTACCATCTGCTGCAGACGTTGGTGGTGAATTCCTCGCTCAAGGTGAAGTCGGTCGACGAGCTGATCGCGCAGTCCAGGGCGAAGCCGGGCACATTGAGCTATCTGACGGCGTCGCCGCCGCTCGCGCTCTACATGGACAAGCTCAAGACCGAGAAGGGCGCCGATTGGGTGCGCGTGCCGTTCCGCGGAGGTGGCGAAGCCGTCAACGCGATCATGAACGGCTCGACGCCGATCGGCCTCATCGGCATCGGCAACGTGCTCGGGCACCTGCAGGGCGGCACCATGACGGCGCTGGTGATGCTCAACAACATTCACGCCCCGCAATATCCCGACATCCCGACGCTGATGGAGACCGGCTATCACGGCCCGGCCTCGGCCACCTGGTACGGCCTGTTCGTGCCGGCCGGCACGCCGCGGCCCATCATCGACAAGCTGGCGGCTGCGGTCGGCAAGGTGGTGAACACTCCGGCTTTCAGCGAGAAGAACCTCTATGGACGCGGCCTCGTCTCGGCGATCAACACGCCGGAGGAATTCGCCGCCGAGATCAAAAAGGAGCGCGTCGTCGCCGCGCAGGTGGTGAAGGAAGCGGGGCTGGAGCCGCAGTGAGGTAGCCTCTTGCTCCGTGCCTGCGCTCCCTCTCCCCGCTCTTGCGGGGAGAGGGTCGGGGTGAGGGGCGCTGAGGCTCGGCCCACTAACGCCCAGGAACGACTCGCGGCGGCGCCCCCTCACCCGACCGCGCTTCGCGCGGTCGACCTCTCCCCGCGAGCGGGGAGAGTGAAGGGGCTAACGAAGGGAGACGCCCATGCCGACCCGCCGCCGCTTGCTCGCTCAATTCCTCGCAGCGCCGTTCTCACTCGCGGCGGCACGCGGCGCGCTCGCGCAGGCGGTCGTCCGGCCGCTGCGCATCATCGTCGGCTTTCCGGCCGGCGGCGGCACCGACATCATCGCGCGGCTGCTCGCGGAGCGGCTGCACGTGCCGTTCGCCTCGAGCGTCATCGTCGAGAACAGGCCGGGCGCCGCCGCACGCGCCTCGGTCGACTTCGTCAAGAACGCGGAGCCGGACGGCCGCACGCTGCTGTTCACGCCCGACTTTCCCATCACGGTCTACCCGCACAGCTTCCGCTCGCTCAGCTACGACCCGCTGCGCGATCTCGTCGCCGTGGCGGCGGCGGCACGATCGATGCAGACCTACAGCATCGGTCCGGCGGTGCCGGAGAGCGTGCGGTCGCTCGCCGATTTCGTGCAGTGGTGCAAGGCCAATCCGGGTAGCGCGAGCTACGCCACCACGGCGGCGGGCGGCACGCCGCATTTCGTCGGCGTCATGCTGGCCAATGCGGCCGGCCTGGCGATGACGCCGGTGCACTATCGCGGCGGCGCGCCGGCCTTGCAGGATCTGCTCGGCGGCCACGTGCCGGCGAGCATCAACCCGATCAGCGAGACGCTGTCCTTCGCCCGTTCCGGATCGCTGCGCATCCTGGCGGTGACGGGCGCACAACGCTCGCCGTTCCTGCCCGACGTGCCGACCATGCGCGAGCAGGGTTTCGACATCGTGGTCGAGGCCTGGCTCGGCGCCTTCGCGCCGGCAAGGACGTCGCCCGAGACCGTGCGCGCACTCGGCGCCGCGATCGGGGAGGCCGTCAACGCGCCCGAGATGGCGGCAAGCTTCGCCAAGTTCGGCAACCTGCCGGCCTTCGAACCGCCGGAGCGGTTCGCCACGACGGTCGCCGCCGACCTCGCGCGATGGGCGCCGGTCGTGAAGGCGTCGGGTTTCGTCGCGGTCGACGACTAAGCGCACGCGTGCCCTGGACCCTCACATTGGGATCAGCGCTGAGCGTCGGCCTCGCGCGCGCGCTTGATCAGCCGCCGCTCGGGAGAGGTGAGCCGACGTCGCCAGGACTGCCGGACATGTCCGAGCCATTGCTCGAGCGCCGCGAGGCCGTCGGGATCGAGCTCATAGATGCGGCGCTGCGCGTCGGCGCGCACGCGAACCAGCGCCGCGGCGCGAAGGACCTTGAGATGCTGCGATATGGCAGGGGCCGACAGCTTGAAGCGGGCCGCGATCTCGCCGGCCGCGAGGTCGCGCTCGGCGAGGAGCTCGACAATGCGGCGGCGGGTCGGATCCGCGAGCGCGGCGAGGCTGTGCACGAAACAAGGCTGGAGCAGGGACTTGTTTAAGGCAAGGCTTAAATTCGGACGATTCTTCACCCACAGGGTAGAGGGGATGTCCGACCCTGTGGATAACCGGGACAATCCCGGGTCGGGGCGGCTGCGGCCCTCTCCGTCCTGATCTGATCCGCGAACCGCGCTACCCTGGGGCATCAGCGAATCACCCATGCGCTTTCCGCCGCAATTCCTCGACGAGCTGCGCGCCCGGCTTCCGGTCTCGGACGTCGTTGGCCGGCGCGTGAAGCTCAAGAAGGCAGGCCGCGAATGGAAGGGCCTCTCGCCCTTCAACAAGGAGCGGACGGCTTCGTTTTTCGTCAACGACCAGAAAGGGTTCTATCACGACTTCTCGTCCGGCAAGCACGGCGATATTTTCGGCTTCGTGATGGACACGGAAGGGGTGACCTTCCCGGAAGCGGTCGAGCGGCTCGCCGGTCTGGCGGGCTTGGCCGTGCCGAAGATGTCGGAGGAAGCCTCCGCGCAGGAGCATCGCCGCCGCACCCTGCATGAGGTGGTCGAGCTCGCGGCCAAATTCTTCCAGGCCACGCTTGCGGCGCGCGCCGGAGCCCGGGCGCGCGGATATCTCGCCGACCGCGGCCTCGATCCCGCGACGCAGCTCAAGTTCCGGATCGGCTATGCGCCCGCCGAACGCTTCGCATTGAAGGAACACCTCGGCGCGCAGGGGATCTCCCCTGAGGACATGGTCGAGGCCGGGCTCCTGGTGGCGGGCGACGACATCCCGGTGCCGTACGACCGGTTCCGCGACCGCGTGATGTTTCCGATCAGCGATCTCGCGGGCCGCGTCGTCGCCTTCGGGGGCCGCGCGCTCGAGAAGGACGTGCCGGCGAAATACCTGAACTCGCCCGAGACGCCGCTCTTCCACAAGGGCGCCATGCTCTACAACGGCGCCGTCGCTCGTCAGGCCGCGCACCAGGGCGCGCCGGTGGTCGCGGTCGAAGGCTATGTCGACGTCATCGCCATGGTGACGGCCGGTTTTCCGGCGACCGTCGCGCCGCTCGGCACGGCGCTCACCGAAGACCAGCTCGCGCTGTTGTGGAAGATGGCCGACGAGCCGCTGCTCTGCTTCGACGGCGACTCGGCGGGTCAGCGCGCCGCATTTCGCGCGGTCGATCTCGCGCTGCCGCGGCTCAAGCCCGGCAAGAGCCTGCTGTTCGCGAGCCTGCCCGACGGGCAGGACCCGGATGACCTGGTGCGCTCGGGCGGCCGCGGCGCGGTCTCCGACGTGCTCGCCGGCGCACGGCCGCTCGCCGCGATGTTATGGATGCGCGAGACCGCGAGCGGCCGGTTCGATACGCCGGAACGGCGCGCCGGGCTGGAGGCGCGCATCAACGCGGTGACCGCTGCGATCGCCGACGAGACGGTGCGCCGACATTATCGTCAGGATCTCGAAGCGCGCCTGCGCGATCTGTTCGCGCCGGCCATGCGCAGCGGCGGCCGGCCGCGTTCTCCGGGGCAGGCGCCGGGCGGTTACCGCGCCGGTCCGCAGGATCGGGGCCGTTTCCAGGGGCGACGCGGCGGACGCGGCGGCGCGCCGGACAGCGAGTGGGCCACGCTTGCGCCGTTGAGCCCGCAGCTCGCCACGTCCTCGATCGTGCGCGGCTCGCGCAGCGCGCTGCCGGCGCGCGAGGCGCTGATCCTGCTGGCGCTGGTCAATCACCCGTGGCTGCTCGACACCCATGCCGAGGAGGTGGCGGCGCTCGAATTCCTCAATCCGGATGCCGATATGCTGCGGCGCGTGATCCTCGATTCCGCCGCAATCCACGCCGGCTCCGAGCCGCCGGAGGATCTGCGCGCCCTGATCGCCGAGCGCGAGCACGGGGCGCTGCTGGCCCGCATCGAGCGCGCCCTGACCCATCCGGCCGATTGGCCGGCGCGTCCCGGCACCGCGCCCGAGGACGTGCGCCAGTGGTGGGCCCACGTCGTCACCTTGCATCGCCGGACGAGGTCGTTAAATAGCGAACTCAAAGAAGCCGAGCGGGCGCTTGGCGAGGACCCGAGCGAGCAGAATTTTGCCTGGCTGCGTGACGTGCAAGGCCGCCTTTCGGCAATCGAAGGAACGGAAGCCTCGATTGACGGGTTTGGGGTGATGTCGGGGCGACCCTTGCGAAGTCTCTAGCGCTATGGAATGTCGGGGGGAATCCGGTGTTCTGGAAGCTGTTTTCGAAGGGGCGCAAGAAGGACGACGGGTCCGCTCAAAAGGCGGAGCCTGGCGGCGGAACCGAGAGGGAAACCGAGAGCCAGACCGGCGACGGTGCCGAGAAAGGCGTTGACGTAAACGCGCGTTTAACAGGCCCCGGCGACACTCCGGAGAATCGGAAGGCTGCCGAGCCGCACAGGCCCGGTGAAGCTTCCGAGAAGCGGAAGGGTGCCGAGCCGAAGAAGTCGGTGTCCTCGCCCGGCCGGCGAGCCGGCGCGGCGGGCAAGTCCGGTGCCCAGGAGAACTCGATGGCGACCAAGACCAAGACGGCGCAAAAAGAAAAGAAGGACGAGGCGCCGGAGAAGGAGACGCCGGAGGCGACGACCGACGCGCCTCTGCCGCTGCTCGATCTCTCCGACGCGGCCGTCAAGAAGATGATCAAGCTCGCCAAGAAGCGCGGCTACGTCACCTATGAGCAGATCAATGCGGTCCTGCCCTCGGAGGAGGTGACCTCCGAGCAGATCGAGGACATTCTCGCGATGCTCAACGAGATGGGCATCAACACGGTCGAGCAGGAAGAGACGGACAACGAGGAGGAAGAGAAGCCGGAGGAGGCCGAGGAGGAGGAAGGCGACGGCGAGCTGGTCGAGGTGTCGCAGAAGACGCCGGCCGAGACCAAGAAGTCCGAGCCGGGCGAGCGCACCGACGATCCCGTCCGCATGTATCTGCGCGAGATGGGCTCGGTCGAGCTCCTGTCGCGCGAAGGCGAGATCGCGATCGCCAAGCGCATCGAGGCCGGCCGCGAGGCGATGATCGCGGGCCTGTGCGAGAGCCCGCTGACCTTCCAGGCGATCATCATCTGGCGCGACGAGCTCAACGAAGGAAAGGTCTTCCTGCGCGACATCATCGACCTCGAGGCGACCTATGCGGGGCCCGACGCCAAGGCGATGCCGGCTCCCGCGGTTGGGCCCGGGATTCCCGGCGCCGACGGCGGCCAGACAGCGGGCAATCCGGGCTTTGCGGCCGCGATTCCCCAGGCTGCGGCGCCCGCGACGGCGCCCGCCGCCGCGACGCCGTTCAAGACCAAATACGAACCGACCGGCGGCGACGAGGAAGGAAGCGGCGAGACGCCGCCCGGCGAGGGCGATCTCGACGAAGACGACATGGAGAATTCGCTTTCCCTCGCCGCGATCGAGGCCGAGCTCAAGCCGAAGGTGCTGGAGACCTTCGACACGGTGGCGAGCGAGTACAAGCGGCTGCGCCGCCTGCAGGAGCAGGACATCGAGAACCGGCTCAAGAACACCTCGCTGTCGCCCGCCCAGGAGCGCAAGTACAAGAAGCTCAAGGAAGAGATCATCGCGGAGGTGAAGTCGCTGCGGCTCAACCAGGCGCGCATCGATTCCCTCGTCGAGCAGCTCTACGACATCAACAAGCGGCTCGTCGGCTACGAGGGCCGGCTGATGCGGCTCGCCGAGAGCCACGGCGTGGCGCGCGAGGATTTCCTGCGCAACTACCAGGGCTCCGAGCTGAACCCGCAATGGCTCAACCGCGTGTCGAAGCTCGCCGCCAAGGGCTGGAAGAATTTCGTCGCCCGGGACAAGGACAAGATCAAGGACATCCGCCACGAGATCCATACGCTGGCGGGCGAGACGGGCCTGGAGATCCAGGAGTTCCGCAAGATCGTCCACATGGTGCAGAAGGGCGAGCGCGAGGCGCGCCAGGCCAAGAAGGAGATGGTGGAGGCGAACCTGCGTCTCGTCATCTCGATCGCGAAGAAATACACCAACCGCGGCCTCCAGTTCCTCGACCTGATCCAGGAAGGCAACATCGGCCTGATGAAGGCGGTCGACAAGTTCGAGTACCGCCGCGGCTACAAGTTCTCGACCTACGCGACGTGGTGGATTCGCCAGGCGATCACCCGCTCGATCGCCGACCAGGCGCGCACCATCCGCATCCCGGTGCACATGATCGAGACGATCAACAAGATCGTGCGCACGTCGCGCCAGATGCTGCATGAGATCGGCCGCGAGCCGACGCCCGAGGAGCTCGCCGAGAAGCTCGGCATGCCGCTCGAGAAGGTGCGCAAGGTCCTCAAGATCGCCAAGGAGCCGATCTCGCTCGAGACGCCGATCGGCGACGAGGAGGATTCGCATCTCGGCGATTTCATCGAGGACAAGAACGCG